>NZ_JBHIMW010000004.1:0-61804 GCF_042194445.1 Bartonella sp. MF74HXZ
GTGGTAAGAGCTATTGAAGTAATAATACTTATCCGTAGGAAACGATTTACAAATCCGGAGAGAGGCATATCTATAGCACCACGAATGATGAGCCATCCATAGATGATGAAAGCGATTGTGATACCGATTGATACAAAGGGCGTAATTGTAGCTATTGTTTTTGAGGAAATATCCGTGACATATGTTTTTGTTATCTGATCAATTTTATTGAAAAGTTGCGTGAACACTGTAAAGTCCATGGAATTCCTCTTTAACGAATTTTCAACTTTTTATATAATTTTTAAGCATTTTTCGTTGAGTTTTTTAGGATAGAATTAAATTTCGTAGATCTTTTCAGTCTATGAGAGAAAACTGAATATTACGCACTAACCTTTGCTTTTTACGAGCATACAGGAAAAATAATACACGAAATATTGTTATAAAAAGCCTTATTTAATAAATCTTATGGTAGGCATTTTCGTGTTTTTACTATTCAAGATTTTTATGTTATGTTTATCCTTCTGCTGTCTGATAAGTGTATATTCAGCATTGCGTAAATGTGTGACCATTTGTAGTTTTGCTGTTTCATTTTGTAGCATAGCGAGCATTCCAATTATATGTGCTTGTAACTCAGCAATACTTTTTAGATCTTTTGTTGTCTTGATTTCGTTTAATAGTTCTTCAATTTGCTGAAAACGATTGTCTGCTTCTTCAAAAGTCTTTAGACTTACGGCTTTATCAGTGATGGCTGCATATTGGCTACGCTTGTTGATAAAACTGCTAGATTCATGGACAGAGATAGGAATTTCTTCTTCTTTTAAAATATTTTCAAGCGATGTAGCTAGAGCAGAAGATTTATTTCTATTGTAGAGCGTCTCCGGATTTTTGAGAAAAAAACTGCTGTGATCTGTTTGTGCATTTTTAAGTTTTTTAATGTCGAACTTTTGGTTTCCCGTTATAGACTCGTGTATCTTTTTTACTTCCTCAAGTTGTTTTTTTAGTGTTTCGAGAAGTGGGTCAGGTGGCGCTTCCTTTTGTTGTGGAGGTTTTTTAGGCGTTGCTTTACGTGACTTTCCAAAAAAATTGGGCCACGACGTTGGAATTGATGATGACAAATCCGCTGCTCCAGCGCCAAAAACCCAGGCCATTGCTGGGTTTGAAATCCCTAAAGTTATTACAACTACTATTGGAATGACCTTTTTTTTCATGTTTCCCTCCTGTCATTTTTTGCGTGCTGTAAGAAAATTGGTAGCCATATTGCCGGATCATCACCAACTTCCGCGATAATGCTTTCGGCTAATTCTGCGTTATCAGGTGTACCTGATAACACCAAGAGCTCGTCACTAAAGTCGTGTTCGATGGTTTTTCCACCGCTTGTCAGATGGAATTTACCAAGATTCAGTTCTGCAAGCGCAGATTGATCACCTTGCTTAATGAGGAATTGGCGACTAAACTCACCAAGTCCTTTAACGAGTTCAAATTCGGTATCTGTTAGTTTAAAACCTTTTGTATAATCTTCATAGTTTGCTTTGGGATTGGCTAGAAAAATGTAAGTCGCACATTGTTGAATGAGTGTTTTGGCAATATTACTTTCCAAGGCATCGCTAGGCTCTTGTGTTGCGTAAACAAAAATACCATTTTGTTTACGGATAGTCTTTTGCTTATTTTTCGCCAAATCTTCAAAGTACGGATCTTGCAAAGGCTTCCAAAACTCATCAAAGATATACATAAATCGCTGTCCGCTAATCATGCCTTCTGTACGGTAAAGCAAATACATCATCACTGGGGTGCGAGTTTCAAAATTATCTAAAAATTCCGTGATATCAAAGCCGTAAATTTGATGTGTTGAGAGATCAAGAGCATCATGGGGATTATCAAATAACCATCCATAATCACCACCTTCACACCATTTTAGTAAGCGAGCATGAACAGATGGGTGAGCATTATAATCATTTAAACGTGGATTTGGTAAAAATTGTATCAGAAAGGACAAACGACGTAGTGATTGGTCAATGTTACTGCTCATAACAGACATAACCGCTTTGTTAATTTCCTCCTCGTCGTGATGCGTGACCTCACCACCAGCTTCTGCCAATTTTTTAACAAATTGCTTCAGAAAAATCAGATTTTCTTGTGTGGGTGGGAGTTGGAACGGATTGAAACCACTTTTCCTGCCTGGCTTGAATGTTAAATATTTTCCACCCATCGCTCGAATGGCAATTTCCATACCACGATCTTTATCAAAAACAACAGTTGTCGGCTTAAATTTTTGTGCTTGTGCTACCAAAAAGCCGAGTAACACGGTTTTACCGGAACCAGATTGTCCGATAAGTGCGGTATTACCGAGCAAACGTTTATTTGTTGAGTCCTCTTCAAGTTTGGAGGCATGAAAGTTGAAATAAAGCGGTGTTTTACTGGTTGTTTTAAGAATTGTGACGGCTGGACCCCATGGGTTGCCAGTGGGTTTTCCTGACATAAAATTATGAAAAGATGAAAATGATAAAAAGTTCAATGATGTAATCGGAGCAGGACGTGGTCTCCATTTCCAATTGCCAGGAAGTTGTGCCCAATAGCCAGCCTCTATCGCTAAGTCTACAGGTTTGGGGAGTAGCGCAACGTCTAGTAATGCTGCACTTGCTTTGGCCATATGGTCGCGAACTTGTTGAATTGTATCACCATAGATAGTCAATGTGCAGTGATGTTCTCCCATGACAAAATGTCCACTGATAAGCTGGTTTAATGCTTCATCAATTTGTTCAATTTGGCTCGTTGCCACATCTCGTGCATCAATAAGGTTACGCTGATGCCGTTGTAAGTAGTCTTTAGCAGCATGTCGGGAGAGCACCGAAAAGCTCTGTGTCAATACGAACTCGAAGTCACTTTCCAACAAAACATTTAATTGTCCTGGTTTGGTTGTTGCATCATATTCTTTAATTTCCAGCATTCCAAATCGACGCATTCCACTGCTTGTTCGCAGTTCACCAAGAGCACCCCATTTTGAGAAAAAAGGTCGATTGATAGACATATAGTCAGAAAAACGGTCCTGGCAAATTGGCATGGGGCGATATTCACCATTGACAAGCATTCCAAGGAACTCAAGTGCAGAAGAATAAGCATGCCCATTTTTTTCATAAGCACCAAGAAGTTCTGCACCGTAACGGTTTAAAGATTGGCCTAAAGTACGATTGATGTCATTGAGTTCTTTGATACATGAGTCTTGTCGCATCTTTTTTTGATCAAGCGTTTCACGTTCATGTTGAGAAAAGAACGACATAATTTTGTCTGCTATCGGTTGAAAAATGACAGTCAGATATAAATCATTGACCATCAAATTATAACCAGTAAAGCTTTGCCGATATTTTTCATCAAGTTGATAGCAAAACATTTGATCAAATGTTGAATCAGGATATTCATAAACACGGCGGCGCACAATGTGTGTCCAAAATGATAAATTGGCTGTTGCAATACCCCGTAGAGTATTGTTAAGCTCTTTTATCCATTGAAAAATATCTTCTTCTGAAGCGCTTTGATGTGAACGCCCGTCAATCTTCCAAATCGATAAATATTCCGCATTTTTAGTAGAGATAATCGTATCTGTAATATGATGTGAATAAGGCAGAAACAGGCTTACAGGTGTCTCTGATGCAAGGCGTTTGCTACTTTCAACAGCTGTCATGTTTATCTCCTTTTACTATAATCAGAGGGACTATAACTTGATGCGCCCCAAAAACCTTTGTTGCGATTGCGAAATTTAGTATCGATCCATAACCACCAGATACGAAACGCCTTATCATCGTTTTTAGTAATTTGCACCATAATGAACCATAATGGAGGTGCTATAATCCACAAAAAGATACTTACTGTCATAGCAGTAGCAGCGACCCCCATAACCATAACGATAAATGGCATCATGGGGACCCCCCATATAGTTGGAACACGTGTTGCTCCTTTGAATAGGGGGAATTCTTTTTGTTCTTGTGATTTCATGGGGTGCTCTTGTCAGTGGAGGTGAAATAATATGTGGCTAATATAAAAGGCTGCACCAGCAATAATGACGCTGAAGGCCCATCGCATAAATGTAGCTCTTGCAATGATGCGAAATATATAAATAAGCAAAAGAAATAAAAGAATAATGATGGCGACGATAGGAATAAGTATACTTAATCCATATTGCATCCCTATGAAAACATCTAAACTTTTCGTTTCCGTTTGAGCATATGCAGATTGAGTTATTAATAACACAACTGAAGTGATAACAATAGCACTAATCTTATTACATATTTTTACTCGAAGTGTGTTTAATTGCTTCATATCTTTTATCCCCTTTTAATTAAAGTTGCTATAAATAATATTCCTTTTTTTGTAGTATGAGCGACATTATTACTGGTACAAATCTATAATCGACGAACATTAAAAACATTACGTATTATACTAATTTATGCATTACCTGTAAATAGCAGTTTAGCAAGTTGGGTTGCAGAACCTGCGATGACAACACCAATTGCCCACCGTATAAATGTATCTCTTTCAATGTATCTTCCTGCGTAACCAATTGCTAAGCACAGAAGTATAACAGCAGCAGCAACAGGAATAATGTTATCAATAAGATCTTTTTGTAGAGCCTTTAGAGCTTTTTCAGCAGGACCTAATTTTACATTTGCATATGCAAACTGTGTTATAAAAAAGGCGCCTATAGTTGCAGAAATTACAATAATTTTGTTATTATTTTTTAATTTGAGATTAATTATTTTTTTCATATTTTACTCTTATGAATACTTTGTATATTTTTAATATAAACGAAATATCACATAATATGTTTAAATTTATCAAACATAAATTCTCACATTAGAAACATTATGTGTTATAAAGACTCACACTTGACCCTTGAATAACAGGCTCGCAAGTTGGGTTGCTGAGCCAGCGACGATAACACCGATTGCCCATCGTACAAATGTATCTTTTCCGATGTAGCGGCCTGCGTAACCAATTGCTAAGCACAAAAGTATAACAGCAGCTGCAACAGGAATAATATGAGTAGTAAGATCTGTTTGCAGAGCCTTTAAAGCATCTTCAGCTTTTAGTTTTGCGTTCGCAGGATGTGCTATAAAAAATACACTTATAGCTGCAGAAATTGCTGTGATTCTGTTGTTATTTTTTAATTGGAAATTAATTAATTTTTTCATATCTTACTCTTAATTAATGCTCTTATTAGTACTTTGTATTTATCATTATAAAGCATATAAGATTCTTATATGTTTAAATTTATCAAACATAAATTCTCACATTAGAAACATTATGCGTTATATAGACTTACACTTGACCCGTGAATAGCAGTTTAGCAAGTTGGGTTGCTGAACCAGCTATAACGACACCAATTGCCCATCGTACGAATGTATCTCTTCCGATATAGCGCCCTGCATAACCAATTGCTAAGCACAAAAGTATAACAGCAGCAGCAACAGGAATAATATGAGTAGTAAGATCCGTTTGTAGAGCTGTTAAAGCATCTTTAGCTTTTAAAGTTTGCGCTTGGGAGTGTACAGGATGAGCCATAAAAAATATAACTACAGCTGCAGAAATTGCTGCGACTTTGTTGTTACTTTTTTGTTGAAGGTTAATTAATTTTCGCATATTTCTCTCATTAAGATTATAAATAACATTTTGTATTATAGTTTTCATCTTTAATTTTAACTAACTGCACCTGTGAATAACAGCTTAGCAAGCTGGGTTGCTGATCCAGCGATGACAACGCCGATTGCCCATCGTATAAATGTATCCCTTTCAATGTAGCGTCCTGCGTAACCAATTGCTAAGCACAAAAGTATAACAGCAGCAGCAACAGGAATAATATTTTTAACAAGATCACCCTGCAGAGCATCTAAAGCAGTTTTTGCATTTGTTAATTTTGCTTGAGCATACACAGGATTGCTAATAAAAAATGCAGTTATAGCAGCAGAAATTGTGATAATTTGATTATTATTTTTCTGGAAATTAGTTAATTTTCTCATATTTAGCTTCATTGATTTATCATAAATATTTTTCTACGCAATAAGAAACAATTTCATTGATGCGTAATGAAGGCATTGAAATCCAAAGTTTCTTTTACAAAAAATATTTCATATTCCAAAAGATTTATACAGGTTTAAATAATAAATTGGCAAGTTCAGCTGCTGAACCAGCGATAACAACACCGATACCCCACCGTACGAATGTATCTCTTCCGATGTAGCGCCCTGCATAGCCAATTGCTAAGCACAACAGTATAACGGCAGCAGCGATAGGGATAAGCGTTTTTAAGTCTGTTTGGAGTGCAGTTAAAGCGTTATTTGCAGGAGTTAAAACTACTGCTTGGGCTAACATAGGATTGGCCATAAAAAAGACAGCTGAAGCTGCAGAGCTTTTAATGGTTTTATTATGAATTATTCTCTGAATGATATTTAATTGTTTCATATTGTTTATCTCAATTTAGATTTCTCTTTAGAATAAAAAAATATTTTATACAGCATGACTTTAATAGTCATTCTCATTACTGGCTTTTAAATAACAAATTGGCAAGTTCAGCCGCTGAACCAGCGATAACAACACCGATACCCCACCGTACAAATGTGTCTTTTCCAATGTAGCGTCCTGCATAACCAATTGCTAAGCACAAAAGTATCACGGCAGCAGCAATAGGGATAATCGCTTTTAAATCTGTTTGGAGCGCTTTTAAAGCTGTGTCTGCAGGAGTTAATGCTACTGCTTGAGCATACACAGAACTACCCATAAAAAATATAGTTAAAGCTGCAGAAATTTTAGTAGTTTTATTTCTAATTATTGTTTGAAGGGGATTTGATTGTTTCATATTGTTTATTCCAATTTAGATCACAGTTGACATAAATAATCTCTTTTTTGATATAGTTTATTATTTCACTAAATAAAAACACAGAAAGCTAAGTTTCTTTTTATGATGCAAACATTTCGTGCCTAATAAGATTTATCAGGGGTTTTTAAATAACAACTCAGCAAGTTCAGTTGCTGAACCAGCGATAACGACACCAATTGCCCACCGTACGAATGTATCTTTTCCGATGTAGCGCCCTGCATAACCAATTGCTAAGCACAAAAGTATAACGGCAGCAGCGATAGGGATAATCGCTTTTAAATCTGTTTGAAGCAGCCCTAAAGCTTTTTTTGCAGGATCTAAACCCGCTGCTTGGGCTTGTGCATGAGCAGAATCACCCATAAAAAATACAGTTAAAGCTGCAGAAAATAAAGCAATTTTATTACGAGCTGTTGTGTGAAGAATATTTAATTGTTTCATGTTCTTTATCCTGATTAAGATTAAAACTCCCACAAATGACCCCTCGTTCATGAAGAAACTTAAAGAGATATTTTGGATCAGCCCAAGTTCTTAATTTTCCTCTTTGTGTAAGTAACGTATATTTATTTGGCTTTCCGGTGATTGGATCATCGGAAATAAACGTAAAATACCATTCTCTTTCTGAAAGCATCACGACTGTAATCTCACGTGCTGCTTTTTGACTAAATGCTATATCAACGCTGTTTTGTTCTATCATTTTCATTATCTTTGCCCTCAATTAGAAGAGATTTTGTCCAATCTTACTAATTAGAGCTTTAACATTTTCTTATCTACCTTTCATTATAATATCCTATCAAAATTCTAGAGTTTCGTGAAAATATCAGCTGTCACTCTAGCGAGCCTCTCGATGAAGAAGAATCTTCAACCGAAAAAGCATCGCCGGTACCACTTTCTTTATGAGTAAATGCATCTTCTTCTCCCTTTGAAGAGAGAGGAAGAGAATCTACGTTAGTTGTCTGTTCTGGTTCTTCTTTTTTAAGCTTTACAGACTCCTGCAAATCTTCATTTTCCTGTACGGCAGCTTTTACTCCAATATATGAAGTAACTTTCTGTATAGAGGTGTGGTTTGAGTTTTCTGTGTTGTAAAAATTTAGCACAGATTGCAAAGTTGCTTTTTCAAAGATGCACTTTGATGTTGTTTGTTCATAGCAGTAAGTCAAAGCGCTTTGTACAGCTGTAAGATTTCCGCAAAAATCAAATGCATCAAAAAGAGAAAACAATTTCACATTTATAACATCAATTTGCCCTAAAATTATGTTAAAATTATGTTTATTCTGGCTAAACTGTTCAGTTATTGGGATTGTTTCCTTAAGCTGAGATGATTGATAGAAGAAGTTATTTTTATCATCTGTTACATAGACATTGTCCCGCGCTTCTTGTTCGGCGATAACTGAAAATGTTATGGGAGGCGTATTGGATATGTATGCAGCAGCAAAAAATGTGAAATCTGGAACAATCATTAGCAATACACCTTATTATGAAGAATTTTATTAATACAAATGCTAATTCTTTGTGGTGCTTTTTCTCGTTGTTTTTTGATTTTATAAATTTGCAGAACAAGATTGTTTAGCTTAGAATATTCCCTGTGATTATTGTTTTGTTCTCTTCTAAAAATATTTCTAATACATGCGAATATCCAACCAACAAGATAAAAGTGTGGAATAAAATAGAGCATATTACGCCAACCAATATTATTGGAATCACGAAAAAAGGCGCTGCTTTTAAAAAATAATAACCTTTGATACTGTATTGAAGCTGCTTGTTTTATATAATTTTCTAGTTGCAAAAATCTTTTCAAAAAAAATTTATACGAAGTAAAAAGCCGTTGTGTATGAGGGGAGGTTTTATTGTCATAATGAACTACACTATCATTATACAGAGAGGGCTTGTTCTTTGTTGCGTATTGCCATAACTTATAGAGTGACGATTTATATTTACTTTTGACTACTGATTCATGAGAGTCAGAGAGGTGTGATGGCGTTTGAGCACTGCATTTAGTAGTTCCAGCGATTGAGCTGAAAAAAGATGCAGTGATGGTAATTGATATACCAATAAACAGTTCTTTGTGGTCCAAAGCACATCTCCGTCAAAGTGATATATGCATCGTAATTTTAATTTCGATAATAAATAGACAGAAATTGTCTATAATTGTGTTTAAAGTATGGCAAGAAAAAATTCTTTTTTGCAAGGGGAGTAATTAAGGTGAATGATCTCAAAAATATGAATTTTGATGAACTACAAGAGATGCGTACACAAATCGATGTGGAATTAAAAAAACGGCAAGCAAAGGAAAAGCAAAATGCGCGACGAAAAATTCTTGAAATTGCTAATGCCCATGGAATTGATATCGCTGATCTTGTGAGCAAAGAGCGCCATTATAGAAATCCTAATAACCAATGGGAATTATGGAATGGGCGTGGACGTAGACCTAAGTGGATTAAAGAGTGGTTGGAGAATGGGTATACACTTGATGAACTTGAAGTAACATAATACGTGTACGATATTTACAAGATAAGGGAATACCAAGGAATGTAAATGCAAGAAGTATGCTCTTTTGGGTAATTTGATTGTATAAACATACTGAACAAATGTATTAAAGTATTGAGTGATCAAATAAAATGATAGGGGGCATGAACAGATGTATTTAAGTGAAAAAGGTTTTGTTGTTATAATCTGGCAAGCATAATGATGATGCCGGATTAAAGTATTGTAATTGCTTTTGGCATTTGAGAGAGGGGGATATTTTACTTCTTTTTATAGTTTTATTGACTCTTTACAAAAGTGCTCGAAATGAGAACAATTTATTGCATAGGGATTTTCACTCAACATGTAAAATGATAATTTTATCAATTAATATGTTAATAAATTAGCATACTTATATTTTTGAAATATTGTTCTGTAGAATAAGCCTGATGTTATAGATTTTGTTTGGTCTTTTTTCTATAAGATTATATATGAGGCATTTTCTTTATTTATCGTTCGTTTTGTTGAGATGAGAGAGTGTGTAGGAAATGAAAAATTTCTATGGCTGTTATGGGTTTTATAGAATTTATGACATATTTCTGAGCGCTTGTGATTAAAATTCATTTATGAGCATTTATGAATAATGAATAAAGAGCATATTTGAAAATAAAAGGATTGAGTCATTTCTATTGCGGTTTATCTTCTTTTATGGTGTGAAATAGGGGGTGATATGCAAGTTTACAATTGTGTGTGATGGTATAGAGTACGGAACACTTTATTATATATTAGAATATTTTTTCTAAAATCGTGTGGTATTCCACAATAAGTTAAAGGGTTTGTCTGAGGAACAGAATACCTCAAACAGAATACAGTTGTGTTACCAATTTACGCGCTTTTTTTAAAAGAAAAATTTTTCAATGCAACGAAGCTTATTTTATGGTGCTTTTCGTGAATAGTATAACGTGAAAGTCCCTATGATTACATAAAATCCATTTTTGTACGCCAGCATTTTTATTTCAATAAAAAATATAAGCCGGCGCCATTATACACTTTACTCGCCTCCAATGTTACTAAAGCCCTTAGTACTTGAGAGGGTAAGGCTTTTTATTGCTGTTTTTATTTATACGACACTCCCGCTTGTGATGTGCAAGTGAATGATTTTGATTGCTTCAACATGAGAGAGATTTGAATTAAGGGTATTTTATGATCGTTAGATTTCTCACTCAATATGATAACAATGAATTTATTATTATAAATAAAATGTTGTGTGCTAAAAAGTCTTGTTTATTTCGTTATGACGTGAAATGGCTTCTTTTAAGGTGTGGTGATATAAGGCAACCTCTTTGAGACATTATTTTTCAGTGCGTAGTGAATATTCTTAGAATGTATCTCGCTTGTCGAGTCTTATGTTAAGTGAAATATGGGAGGAGGAAGTCAAGAAAAAATTACTCGACAGGAATCTGGTTTGTAAACAGATTGGATGAGATAGGAATTTTTTGTTCTTTGAAGGAGGGAGGCAAAGGTTGTAAAAAAGTGAAATAGGATGAATTTTTGCTTAAAGTGGGAAGCCGTGTAGAAGACGTGGAGCATTGGGAGTGAGACCGGAAGCTTCTTGAATGAAGTATTTTTTTATTTTTGGCGCTTGATTAACGATACCAAGGCCGGTATCGCGGAGCATCCGTAAAAGAAGGCTATCATTAGAAAAGAGTTTATTAAGCCAATCATTGCTTAAAGCCATACGGACAACTTCAAAACGTCTCCAGCTTTGATAGCACTCTAAAGCAGTGAGGGAGCCAATGTCAAGACCTAGTCGCACTGTTTCAATAATCACTTCAGCGAGGGCAGCGCTATCGCGTAATCCTAAATTGAGTCCTTGTCCTGCAATGGGGTGGATGGTATGGGCGGCATCGCCAACGAGAGCAAAACGTGGTTTAACGCATTGACGTGTTAAAGAAAGACTCAAAGGAAAAGCTTGACGTTCGCCATTCCAAGAGAGTTTGCCTAATCGATGGCCAATGCGTCTTTCGAGTTCTGTTTCAAAAATAAGGGCATTAGCTTTGAGATAATATTGCGCAGTTTTATGATCTTCATTCCACACAATGGCAGATCGGTTGCCTTTGAGAGGGAGAAGAGCAAAAGGACCGGCAGGTAAAAAATGTTGAATTGCTTGACCATTATGGGGTTTTTCATGTTCAACTGTACAGATGATTGCTGTTTGTTTATAGGGATGAGAAAAGTTTTTAAGACCTGCTTTTTGGCGTAATTTCGAATGGGCTCCGTCGGCTGCAATAAGCAATTTTGTTTGCCAAACCTCTTCATTATTTAAAGTGACGGTTTTATGTTGGTCTTCTTGATGAAAATCAATGACACGCGTGTTTGCAATAACAGGGATATTGAGATCTTTGACACGTTTTTTTAAAGTGTTGATGAGTTCTCTCTGCTCTACCATAGCAGCAAAGGGCTCACCAGGGTTAATGTCGCCTTCAAAGGTTAAAAGAGTGGGTTTGACAGGGTCACTTGTGCTTGTATCTGTGATGATCATTGAATGAATGGGTTGCGCATAGGGTTTTATAGGTTCCCAACATTGTAATTGTTTTAACATACGAATAGAAGCAGCAGCAAGGGCAATGGTTCGTATGTTAGAAGCAGGAGTATCTTCTTGTGGAGCAGCATCAACGATTTTTATTTTCAGATTAGGGGCTGTTTGCTTGAGTGCTATCGCTAAGGTTAAACCGACAGCCGCCCCCCCTGCAATGAGAAGATCACATTGTTTTGTTTTATGAGATTTAATTTTTTTATTGGGTTGTACGTCTTTATTGCGATTAGAACACACAATACTTCTTCCATTGTTTACAGTTTGCTTTCTTTTAAAAAGAATATCTTTTTAAATTGCCTAAAATATCTTAACGTTTACTTTTCTCTCTGCTTTACAAAAACGAGGTTTCTTTTTGGCGCCAATCTGATGACAGATTGGTTTTTCAGAGTTCTTCTGCTTCATCATTTATGTGATTCATTTTACAGATTTATCGGATAAGCTTTTTTGAATGTCCTCTTCAATTCTTTTTACACTTGGTTGATAAAAAAGAAAACTAAAAATAAACAAAGATGATCGTATATTTTTTAAGTTGTATGAATTACTTTAGTATGCCTGTTCTGACGGGGGATATTTAGTTAGTATGATAGATAAAAAATTGTGTTCATTCGTGATGGTTAAAACAGTATTCATATTTTGCCGTTATCATGATGTAGCGTAAAAAACATTATCTGTTTAGGCAGGCGCCTATAGGACCCATGTCAAACTTTACACATGAGGTGTTTTTTGGTTGATCGTGTGATAAATATCCTAGGAGAGCTTTTTGTGCGCCTTATGAAGGATAGTCTCTTAAGGTTGTGATATATGAGTGATATGAAGTGGTTAGAAGGTAGAACGCGCTAGATAAGACGTCGGATTGTTTACAGGCTATTTGTTTACAGATCGGTACAGAGTTTAAGCTTCATCCTTTTTTAAGAGAGAGAGTTATAACTCTTTAAAATATGAAAATTTTGTATTTGGAATTGATAGATGCACCGAAGTTCTTCTCCTTATGATTCATTAGAAGTGCGAAATTCTCAAGGTTCGCGTCTTATTGAGATGTTTTTACGTCAGATAGGGGTATTTATTGGGCTTGGGCTTTTGGGCTTTATTATTTTTTTTGTGTTTGCTTTGGCGACGTGGAATGTTGAGGATCCATCTTTAACCCATGCAAGTACAAATGAGGTTACAAACCTTATGGGGTGGATGGGGGCAATTTTTTCAGATTTTATTATGCAGTTTTTTGGCTTGGCAAGTCTTGCTGTTTTGTTGCCGCCATTATTTTGGTCTTTTCTCTTGTTGGCGCAAAAGAATATCTACAATTTGACTTTGCGCTTTTTTTTATGGGTGCTATCAACGATTTGTTTTTTAATTGCTTTTGCCCTTATGTCACCTGTTGCTTCTTTTACTTATTGGCCATTGCCAATGGGATTGGGAGGGGTTTTAGGAGATAAAGTTTTAAGTGTTGCTTCTTCAGTCTTTCCTCTTTTTCTTTCTCCTCTTTACACGGTGTTTTTCAGTGTTGTTTTTATTTTTTTAGGTTTTTTCACTGCTGCTTTTGCTGGCAATGTGATATGGCGGCGTCGAACAAAGAAAAGAAAAGAAAAAAGCATTCCAAAAGACGCAATCGTTAATCCAGTTTTTGAATTGGAAGAAGATACGGAATATGCTGCAGAGGATGATCGTGAAAATCATGGTTTTTTTGCGACAACTTTTGGCGCTCTTTTACATCTTTTTTATTTTTTACAAGCGCGTTTCTTTCGTTTGTTCTGTTTCAAAAGGCGTTTTCAGAGTAAGGGGCAAGGAAAGTCATTTGATCGGATTGAGCCAACTTTTTTGGGTGAAAAAGTAAAGTGTGAGGAAAATCAAAATAAAGCCTATGTTTCTCCTGTTAAAAATCGAAAGTCTTTAACAGCTTCTTCAAATGGTGGTTTTGTTCTTCCTCTTGTAGATTATCTTTCGGTTCCACCACCGTCTGTTAGGGATGCAAAACTTTCTCCTGCTGTTTTAAGAGCAAATTCTCAGGAACTTGAAGGGGTTTTGTTAGATTTTGGAGTCAAGGGGCAAGTTATTGATGCTTGTCCTGGACCGGTGGTAACTTTGTATGAATTTGAACCGGCTGCCGGCATTAAGTCTTCTCGTATCATTGGTTTGGCAGATGATATTGCACGCTCGATGCGTGCGATTTCGGCGCGTGTTGCGGTGGTTCCAGGACGTAATGTGATTGGAATAGAATTGCCCAATGCAAAGCGTGAGATGGTTTATTTACGAGAAATGTTGCAGGCGCAGGAATTTATTGAAAGCAAAGCAAAATTAGGGCTTGCTTTGGGTAAGACAATCGGGGGGGAAGCTGTTATTGCAGATTTAGCAAAAATGCCCCATCTTTTGGTTGCTGGTACAACAGGATCGGGAAAGTCTGTTGCTATCAATACAATGATTTTATCGCTTCTTTATCGGATGACACCTGAACAATGTCGTCTCATTATGGTGGACCCGAAAATGCTTGAGCTTTCGGTTTATGATGGCATTCCTCATTTATTAACGCCCGTGGTGACAGATCCTAAAAAAGCCGTGATTGCTTTAAAGTGGGCTGTTCGTGAAATGGAAGAGCGCTATAGTAAAATGTCAAAACTGGGCGTTCGTAATATTGATGGGTTTAATGCACGTCTCAAGGAGTCAGAAGGTCAAGGAGAGACAATGGTGCGTACAATTCAAGTGGGCTTTGATCATGAAACTGGTGAGCCTCTTTATGAAACGGAAACACTTGATTTTAGTCCTATGCCCTATATCGTTGTCATTATTGATGAAATGGCTGATTTGATGATGGTTGCTGGTAAAGATATTGAAGGCGCGGTTCAACGTTTGGCACAAATGGCACGTGCTGCCGGTATCCACGTGATTATGGCGACCCAGCGTCCTTCCGTCGATGTTATTACTGGGACGATCAAAGCCAATTTTCCTACACGTATTTCTTTTTCTGTGAGTTCAAAAATCGATAGCCGAACAATTTTGGGCGAACAGGGGGCTGAGCAATTATTGGGACAAGGAGATATGCTCTTTATGATGGGAGGAGGACGTGTTCAACGTGTGCATGGTCCTTTTGTTGCGGATGATGAAGTGGAGCAGGTTGTTGCGCATCTCAAAGCGCAAGCACGACCTGATTATTTGGAAACAATTACGCAAGAAGTTGAAGAGGATGGTGCTGATGTTTCTTTGGCTTCTCCCTCAGAAGATGATCCCTATAGTCAAGCTGTTGCTATTGTGCTTCGTGATCGTAAGGCTTCGACCTCTTATATTCAACGCCGTTTAGGCATTGGTTATAACCGTGCTGCGACATTGATTGAGAGGATGGAAGAAGAAGGTATCATTAGTCCAGCAAATCACGCAGGGAAACGAGAAATTTTAGTGCCTGCCGAAGAAGAACGCTTTTAAAAATCTTTTGATAGTTTTTTCAAACAATATCGTTATCTTGTAAAGAAGGGTGTTTATTCATCGTTGATTACTTAAGTTATAAATTATAAAGTCAATTAAGTATTGCTTGGGAGCATTTTTTATGAAAACGTCTTTTTTGTCGCAAAGAAGAGTCTTTGGGTTGGTGGGAGTTATTATCTTTTGGTGTTTAACTTTTCCTGTTTTTTCGCAAGCGTCTAATAAAGTGATAAAGGCGCAAAATGTTGTAAATCACTTTGCGGCAATCAAAACAATGACGGGTGATTTTATTCAGTTTAGTCCAAAGGGGAAAATGTCTCAGGGGACATTTTATTTAGAGCGCCCAGGGAAAATTCGTTTTATTTATAAGAAAATGCCTTTACAGATTATTGCAGATGGTCAATTTGTAGGTATTAACAATCGGGCTTTGAATACTTGGAACTTTTCACAACTTTCGCAAACGCCAATGAAGTTTCTGTTGGCTGATAAAATTGATGTATCTTCTGGGCGGTTATTGGCATTTCGCGAAGATCCAGGGGCTGTGACGATTGTTCTGCGTGATAAAACGATTGGGGCAGGGCAAATAAGGATGGTTTTTGATTCTAAAGGCTCTGCTTTGCGGCAGTGGACAATTGTTGACCAACAAAATTTGGAAACTACTGTGCAGATTATGAATGTGCGGACAGACGTCCGTTTCGCTAATGGAATGTTTGCACTTCCTTCGAAGAAATAGTGCGGTGTTGTTTCATTGGGATTGAAATGGATGTTATTTCGTATTGCAACTTGGAATATTAATTCTATTCGTTTGCGTCTTGCACAGGTTTTTCAGTATTTGGAACTCTTTTCCGCAGATGTTTTGTGTCTACAGGAAACAAAATGTCCAGATGCTTTATTTCCAGTGGGGGCTTTTGAAGCAGCGGGTTATAAGCATATCGCATTGAGTGGACAAAAATCTTATAACGGGGTGGCTATTGTTTCTCGTTTGCCTTTTAAAAAGGTAGAAAAGCGTTTCTTTTGCCAAAACCAAGATTGTCGCTATATCTCAGTTATTGTGGAAGCCCATGGGAGAAACTTGCGGATTCATAATTTTTATGTTCCTGCTGGGGGAGATATTCCAGATGCTGATGTGAATGAAAAATTTCGTCATAAGCTTGATTTTTTAGAAGAAATGTCTTCCATACGTGCGGATCAAGGAGATGGTCTTTCTTCTCTTTTGGTGGGCGATTTAAATATTGCTCCTTTGGCAGAGGATGTTTGGTCTCATCAGCAATTGTTGAAGGTTGTAAGCCATACTCCCATTGAAACCGAGCGTTTACAGGACTTGTGTTGTCAAGGTGGATGGGTTGATCTGATGCGGTTGCATATTCCTGTGCCTACTAAACTTTATACATGGTGGAGTTATCGTGCACGCGATTGGGCATTTACCGATTATGGGCGGCGGCTTGATCATGTTTGGTCTTCTCCTGATTTAGCACCTTTTGTTGTAGATCTTTCGATTTTTCGTGATGCGCGCGGATGGGAACGTCCTTCAGATCATATTCCTGTGCAAACTGTATTTGATTTTTCACGTTAAGTTTGAAATAAGAAGTAAATAAAGTATTAATATTAAATAATGATTCTGAAAGAATGCGGGAGACTAGATGTATATCAGAAATCTCAAAAGGGGCGCTTCTCGTGGATTACTTTCTAGTATCTTTTTGTGTTTGCTTTTGTCAGGATGTATGGTTGGTCCTAATTACCAGAAAACATCTTTTCGTGTTCCAGCAGTTTGGGGAGAAAAATCTGCACAGGCGTCTGGGCAGTCAGTTGCGCTTGCCGGATGGTGGCGGCGTTTGAATGACCCCGTTCTAGATGCGTTAATGGATTATGCGATTTCTGGAAATAATAATGTTGCTGTTGCCAAAGCTCGGGTACGTGAGGCGCGTGCGGGTTTAGGGCAGGTTGTAGGAACTCTTTTACCAAATGTGTCCAATTCAATTTCAGGAACCCGTAGTCATTCTGGACAGTCTGATGCATTGTTAAATCAATATCATAGTGGTTTTGATGCAAGCTGGGAGCTTGATTTTTTTGGTGGGCATAAACGAGCGGTTGAAGCAGCGCGTTATGGTCTTGATGCGGCTGTGGAAGATATGCGCGCTACCATGGTGACACTGTTAGGAGATGTGGCAACAAATTATGTACAAATGCGTGGTTGGCAACAGAAGTTGTTGATTGTGCGACAAATTGCTGTATCACAGCGTAAAACCTATGAATTGATGCGTGCTAGATTAACAGCTGGTGATATTTCTGAGCTCGATGTTTCAAATGCGCAAGCGCAAATGGCAAATACAGAAGCGGATATATCACAGATGGAAGCGAATTTGGCAATGAGCGTTCATCGCCTTTCTGTCTTAACTGGTCGTGTGCCTACGGCATTGAAGGCTCTTTTACAAAAAAATGCTAAGCATGCAAAGATTCCACAACCACGCTGGCCGATACCAGCAGGAATTCCAGCCGATATTTTGTTAACACGTCCGGATTTACGACGGGCAGAGCGTCAATATGCGCAAGCGACAGCGCGGATTGGTCAACGTGAAGCAGATCGCTATCCATCACTTACTTTAACAGGTAATATTTCGACAGCAGCAACGGCGATAGATCAGTTATGGAAAAATTCAACGATTGGCTGGTCTTTTGGACCTGGTCTGCGTTTTCCTTTTTTTAATGGAGGTCAGGTTGAGGCTTCTATTGCTGTTGCGCGTGCACAGCGTGATCAAGCTTTTATTACTTATCGGGCTGCTGTTTTGGGAGCTTTAGAAGATGTAGAAAATGCGTTGGTAAGATTAACTAAAGAACATCAACGCTTAGAAAAGCTAATCATTGCGAATAAAGCTTCTCTTCATTCCTTAAAACTTTCACGGAGTCTTTTTGAGAATGGAAATACCAGTTTTCTTGAATTGTTAAACGCTGATCGCTCTTATTATTCTGCACAAATGGCACTTAAAGATAGCCGTGTTTCTTTGGTTACGCAATATATCACGTTGATGAAAGCATTGGGGGGGGGCTGGGATGGCGTTGTTGATGTATCACGTCCGGAAGTCGTTGATGGTGCACCTCATTCGCGTGCAAAGGTAGGAAAATGAAAAAAAGTCTACTCAAAAATTTCATTACAAAACACAAAAAACTTTCTTTCTTTTTAGCTGCTATATTCCTTCTTCTCTTGTTTTTATGGTTGCGTTCTGTTGTTTTTGGAACATCTAGCCCAACTTATATAACCGCGGTGGTGAAGCGTGGGGATATTGAAGAAAGTGTTTTAGCTTCTGGTCTTGTACGTCCTTATCGATTGGTGGCTGTTGGTGCGCGTGCAACAGGGCGTGTGGTGTCAATGCACGTTTCTCCTGGGAGTGTTGTGAAAGAAGGCGATCTCTTGGCAGAAATTGATCCTACAGATCAAGAAAATGATTTAAAAAGAAAAAAAGCAGCATTATCTCACTATTATGCGAGTTTGGTAGAACAAGAAGCCTATCTTTCTCTTGCACAGAAAAATTTAGCACGTCAGAAAAAAATGATCGAGTCACGTGCGGTTTCACGGGCTAATCTCGATGATGCTGCGACACAAGTAAAAATACGTGAGGCGCAAATTGCGCAACTTCAACAGCAGATTGTGCAAGCACAAATTGATGTGGATAGTGCAGAGGTCAATTTAGGTTATACACGCATCACGGCCCCTTCAGCGGGAACGGTTTTGGCAACAGTTGTGGAAGAAGGGCAAAATGTGAATGCGGTTCAGTCGGCGCCAACAATTGTTATTTTGGGCGATTTGTCAAAGATGACGATCAAGGCGCAAATCTCAGAAGCTGATGTTCTTAAAGTTCAGGCTGGACAACCACTTTATTTTACAGTTTTAGGGAATTCGCAGCGTCGTTATGAGGGCGTTTTAGAAAAGATAGAGCCTGCTCCTGAAGAAATTCGTGCTGATGTGAGTATTAACCCTGGTATGGTAGGGGGGTCTAGTGCTTTAATCTCATCAGCTATTTATTATAACGGAATTCTACATGTTGATAATGCGGACAATTTTTTACGAACCTATATGACTGCTCAAGTTCATATTATCTTAGGGCGTGCTCAAAATGTCTTGTTGGTTCCAAGCGATGCTTTACGCGATGAGACAAAAGAGCATAAGGCATGGGTTTCTGTTTTGGAGGGGGGGAACAAGGTGGTTACTAAACAGGTGAGCGTTGGATTGAATAATAAGGTGATGGCAGAGATTGTTTCAGGACTTAATGAGGGCGATGTCGTTATCACTGGCTCGCCTGATGGGGTGATGCCAGAACCTTCTGACGTGCATAGTGAAGACGAGATTTAAATCATGAACACAAATCAAGCAGATGCTGTCTTCGTGTTGGAAAATATTGTACGTAAATTTCCTGCGGGCGAAACATCTGTTACTGTTTTGAAGGATATCAATCTTACCATTAAGCGCGGTGAAATGGTAGCGATTGTGGGAGCTTCTGGTTCAGGAAAATCTACATTGATGAATATCTTAGGCTGTCTTGATCGAGCAACTTCTGGTCGTTATTGGATTGCAGGGAAAGAAACAGCTTCTCTTTCAGCTGATGAATTGTCGGCTTTGCGGCGCAATCATTTTGGTTTTATTTTCCAGCGCTATCATTTGTTGAATGAATTGACAGCTCTTGGGAATGTTGAAATTCCGGCTATTTATGCAGGATGTGCTGTGGAAGCAAGGAAAAAGCGTGCACAAGATCTTTTAACGCGCTTGGGCATGGGCGATCGGGTGAATCATCGTCCAAATCAACTCTCAGGTGGTCAGCAACAACGGGTGTCCATTGCTCGAGCGTTGATGAATAATGCGGAGGTTATTCTTGCCGATGAGCCAACTGGTGCACTAGATAAACAGAGTGGACAGGAAGTGTTGCGTATTTTGGATGAGCTTCATCAAGAAGGTCGTACTATTATCATTGTAACCCACGATATGCAGGTGGCCAAAAGAGCAGAGCGTATTATCGAAATCAGTGATGGAGAAATTATTGCTGACAGTATGACAAAGGTTGCAAAAAAAAGAGCAGCGGGGGCAAAAATAAAAACGGATAGTCAATCTTTTTACGAAAAACAGAAACTAAAAGTTAAACAACAGCTTGGCTCTTTTCGGTCTTTTGTTGAGCGGTTTCGTGAGGCATTTATTATGGCTTTGTTGGCAATGAATGCACATCGAATGCGAACTTTTTTAACAATGCTTGGAGTGATTATCGGTATTGGGGCGATTATTGCTATGGTGGCTTTGGGAAATGGTACACGAGAGAAAATTTTGGAAAATTTTAAAAGCTTGGGTGCTAATACATTAACAATTTTACCTGGCAAAAGTTTTTCTGATCCACAAGCAGAGAAAATAACAAGTCTTGTTGAAGCTGATGCAGAAGCCTTGTCTGGGTTACCTTATGTTTCTGGTGTAACACCTCAGATTTCAACAAGCTCGAAAGTGCGTTTTGGCGCAGTTGAAGTCAATGCCGTCATTGTGGGGGTGGGAGAACAATTCTTTCAGACACAGGGGCTTAAAGTTTTCAAAGGACAGTTTTTTGATCAAAAAAGTGTGCATGATCGGGCGGTTGATCTCGTGATTGAAAAAGAAGCATTGTCTGTTCTTTTTCCCCATAGCCATGAAAGCCCCCTTGGCAAAGTGGTGCATGTGGGTAATGTTCCAGCGCGTATTATTGGTGTTGTTGATTCGCAAAATCACGCAAATGGAAACACATCAAATACATTACAGCTTTATTTGCCCTATACAACAGTGCAAACGCGTTTTCTTGGCACAACAGAAGTTCGTGCAATTACCGTTAGGATTTCTGATGATGTCGATTCACATTTAGCGGAAAACATGGTGAAACGGTTTCTCATTATGCGGCATGGCGGAGAAGATTTTTTCATTAGAAATTCAGAATTCTTTCGTGAACGTATCATGGAGAGTACACATATCTTAACACTTTTAATTTCTTCAATTGCAGCGATTTCCCTGATTGTAGGTGGTATTGGGGTGATGAATATTATGCTGGTCACCGTTTCTGAGCGGATCAATGAAATTGGTGTGCGTATGGCAGTTGGTGCACGCCAAAGTGATATTTTGCAGCAGTTTCTCATTGAAGCGGTGTTGGTTTGTGTCATTGGTGGTGGTTTGGGGATTCTGTTTGGGCTTTCTATCGGTGGTTTATTTCTTCTGTTTAAGGCGCCTATCCACTTGGTTTATACGATTGATTCGATCATCCTATCCCTTACTTTTTCGACCCTCATTGGAATCTGTTTTGGCTTTTCTCCAGCGCGGCAAGCTTCACGGCTTGACCCTGTTGTCGCTCTTTCACGCGATTAAGCTTTATCAATTGTAGGGCATGTTTGTTGTGAGGCTTTCTACTTAGATGAAGCATTTATGGAGCGAAACATGGATGGGAAAAATTTAGCATTATTCACTGTTCTATTTTAGAAAATGTTTTGTTCGTTAAGTGGAGCATGCTTTATATAACATTAAAGGATGAAGTTTTACGGCACAACGTATCATGAATAAATTTCCCTTGTATTTTTATAGCTATACAAAATACAAAGCGCGATAACTTTAGGATTTTAACCTAAAAATAGGCGTGGAAGTGGAGTGTATATCTGTTAACAAACAAGATAAAAAAGAAGAAAATTTAAACGAAAAACAGCTTATATCTAAAAAAACGAACGGGTATACGAGGCGGGTTGGTCTCTATAGTTTTTCTTTTCCTTTTGTTTATTCGTGGCCCTGTTTTTTGCTCACAAATTGTATGGCAAAGGGAGGGGCGTTGGTATTGGTAACGTTTGGTTTTAAGATTCTTTATGGCTTTATGCGACGGAGATATAGGTTTTTACGAAGCTCCAGTTTTGTAGGGAGAACGAGATGAATACACTTATGGGCTCATGTTGCTGGGAATGTTAATTGCTGTATTCATTATTATGTGTATTGGTGTAGCTGGTTATTGGTTTTATGATATACTTTAATTGCGTTTAGCACCTCCTGAATATGCGCTTAAACTATTTTCAATAGATAAATATCAAAAAAAGCTCACCAAAATAATAAAGCAAATCTCTACATTCTTGTAAGTGATTACATGATATTTATCAGGGATGTGGGAAGAGCAGATTCTACACTTTTGTTGATAAGTAAAACTTTATTCATTTGTTTTGCTTAGTACATATTCCATTATAAATATCGGTTCATTCAGTAAATCGAGTTATCTAAAGTCTTTTGGGTGGAACAATAGGCATTGACCAATTTGGCTAGACTCGATAATTGAAAGTATTTTGAGTTGGGTGGAAGCATGACGCTGCAATCGCTTTTACAGACATATCGTGACGAAGCGCGTACCGAACGAGACAAAGGTACATATTTTGAGCGTTTTGCTCTTGCTTATCTGACACATGATCCTCTTCAGTCTGGATGTTATGAAAAGGTTCAAACCTTTAAAGATTGGGCTCGTGAAAATGGTTGGGATGGTCATGATACTGGTATCGATCTTGTGGCAAAGATTCGTAATGAAGAGGGTTTTGCAGCAATCCAATGTAAATTTTATGATGCAGCATATCGGATTAGAAAAGCAGATATTGATAGTTTTATTTCGGCATCAGGGAAAGCTCCATTCAAGCGGCGTGTTATTATAGATAGTACTGAAAGTGCTTGGAGTGATAACGCTGAAACAATGATACGGGGGCAGGATATTCCTGTTATACGGATTAATCTTTCCGATATACAACAAAGTCCGATCCGTTGGGAAACTTTTGCAGCCCAGGGCAAAATTGTGTTGGAGGATAAAAAGAAAATCCGTCCACATCAGCAGGATGCGTTGCGTGATGTGCGTGCTGGGCTTGCTCAAGCAGATCGGGGTAAGCTTATTATGGCTTGTGGTACTGGTAAGACATTTACCAGTCTTAAAATTGCTGAGGATTTAGCGGGTGAAGGCAAGTTTGTTCTGTTTCTTGTTCCTTCCTTGGCACTGATGTCACAGACGGTCCGTGAATGGACAACGGATGCAGAAATCGGATTGAGATCCTTTGCTGTCTGTTCAGATACACAAGTGGGAAAGCGTCGTAAAAATAGTGATGATGTTGCTGAAATTGATGTGTTTGATCTTGCTTTTCCGGCGACAACAGATGCTGCTAAACTTGCAGAACAGGCGGGTAAGAGTGTTGCAGATAGGATGACCGTTGTGTTTGCAACCTATCAATCCATTCAGGTAGTTGCGGATGCTCAGAAAAAGTATGGTTTGCCAACATTTGATCTTATCATTTGTGATGAAGCGCACCGTACAACAGGGGCAACGCTGGTTGGAGAGGATGAATCCAATTTTGTTAAGGTGCATTCTAATGATGTTATTCGTGCCAAGAAGCGCCTTTATATGACAGCGACACCACGTATTTTTGGTGATAACGCAAAAAGTCGCGCGAATGAAGTTAATGCCGTTCTTGCTTCGATGGATGATGAAAAGCTTTTTGGTAAAACACTTTTTTATCGGGGGTTTTCTTGGGCAGTACAAAATGATCTTTTAACGGATTATAAGGTTATTGTCTTAGCAATGGATGAAAAATTGGTCAGTTCCGCTGTTCAGAAGCGTCTTAGTGATAACAAGTCTTCACTTGTTCTTGATGATGCAACGAAGATTATTGGTTGTTATAAGGCGCTGACAAAACAAGATCTGAAGGCTGATGTTGGTGCTGATCCACACCCCATGCGTCGTGCTTTGGCGTTTTGCAAGACTATTGAAAGTTCTGAACTGGTGCGTGATGAATTTTCTGCGGTTGTTAGAGAATATCTTGATTATACGAAAGAGGATACGGAAAAAGAGCATTTTCTGAAGTGTGAAATTGAGCATGTTGATGGCACTTTCAATGCGAAGGATCGTGGTGCATTACTTGATTGGCTGAAAGCTGATAGTGGTGAGGATGTTTGTCGTATTTTGACCAATGCACGGTGTTTGTCTGAGGGGGTGGATGTTCCGGCTCTGGATGCGATCATGTTTTTAAATCCACGTAAGAGCCAGATTGATGTTGTGCAAGCGGTTGGGCGGGTGATGCGTCGGTCTGAGGGCAAAAAGATGGGGTATGTCATTTTGCCAATTGGTATTCCCTCTGGGATTCCAGTGGAACAGGCTTTGAACAACAATGATAAATATCGGGTTGTTTGGCAAATTTTAAATGCTTTGCGTGCGCATGATGATCGTTTTGATGCGACGATTAATAAGGCATCGCTGAGCCAAGATATTAGCAATGTGATTGAGATTATTGGTGTCACACAGAGCACTGAGTTACAGGCTGTTACAGCTGTTGTAGACAATCTTCCACTACGCTCACAGCCTGCACGACCGGGAATTGGAGCACCGGAATATGATTTAACTCGTACAGATCAGCTAAACAAGGAGTTTTCTTTCCCGGTGGATGAAATTTCTCGTGCGATTTTGGCAAAGATCGTCAAGAAATGTGGGACACGTGATTATTGGGAAGATTGGGCGAGCAACATTGCTGAAATTGCTAAGAATCATATTACGCGTTTAACAGGTATTCTAGCAGAGCCAAATACTGAGGCGCGTCAAGCCTTTGACAGGTTTGTGGCAGAACTGCGTGATGATTTAAATGATGCTGTTACAGAAGCTGATGCGATTGAGATGTTGGCACAGCATATTATCACGCGTCCTGTCTTTCAGGTGTTGTTTGAAGGGTATCAGTTCACACGTGAGAATCCTGTCTCGCGTGCTATGCAGCGTATGCTTGATGTGCTTGATGAGGCAAACCTTGATAAGGAATCTAAAGATCTTGAAAAATTTTATGCAAGTGTAAAATTACGCGCCAGTGGCATTACGGATCCAAAAGCAAAACAGAGGTTGATTGTAGAGCTTTATGATAAGTTTTTTCGTTATGCTTTTCCACGTACTGTAGAAAAACTAGGCATTGTTTATACCCCCGTTGAGGTTGTGGATTTTATTTTGCACTCTGTCAATGATGTCTTAGAGCAAGAATTTGGGCAAATGCTTGGCTCATCGGGTGTGCACATCATGGATCCCTTTACTGGAACGGGAACTTTTATCACGCGGCTTTTACAATCGGGTCTGATAAAACCAGAGGAGATGAAGCATAAATTTTGTCATGAAATTCATGCCAATGAAATTGTGCTTTTAGCCTATTATATTGCAGCCATTAATATTGAAACGACCTATCATGGTCTTATGGGGGGAGATTATGTTCCCTTTGAGGGAATTTGTTTAACTGATACATTCCAGCTTTATGAGCAAGAAAAGGACCTGATCAGTGATTTGCTGGTGGATAACAGCACACGTCGATCACGCCAGAAGGAACTGGATATTCGTGTTATTGTTGGCAACCCTCCTTATTCTTCGGGGCAAAAAAGTGAAAACGACAATGCGAAAAATATTGGCTATCCTAAATTGGATCGTCGCATTCGTGAAACTTATGCTGCTCAATCCAAAGCGAGTAATGTTAATGGACTTTATGACAGTTATATTCGTGCTATTCGCTGGGCAAGTGATCGCATAAAAGACTGTGGTGTTATTGGTTTTGTGACAAATTCAGGTTTTATCAATGGATATTCTACGAGTGGATTACGAAAAGAATTGAATGAAGAATTTTCAAGCATTTATGTTCTCAATTTGCGTGGTGATATTCGCAAAAATATGATGAGCAAAGGACGTGCTCAAGAAGGGCAAAATGTTTTCGGCAGTGGAAGCATGACGGGAATTGCTGTGACACTATTTATTAAAAATCCAAATGTCATGGAGCATTGCAAAATTCACTATTACGATATTGGTGATAATTTCACGACAAAAGAGAAATTATCTCAACTTCAGCGGTTGAATAGTGTTGGTGGGATCAAGCGTGCACAAGGCTGGCAGATGATTACACCAGATGAGCATGGTGATTGGTTGGATCAGCGCAACAGTGATTTTGAAAAATTTCTGGCCTTAGGTGATAAGAAGGGCAGTGATAAAAAACTCTTTGAAACGTTTTCTCGTGGCATACAAACTGGTCGTGATGCTTGGGCATATAATTTCAGTTGTGAAACTTTAGCCAATAATATGAGCAAGATGATTGCTTTTTATAACGGTGAAGTAGAGCGTTTTAATAATGCTTATGCACATTCTGATCGTAAAACACGTATAGGTGCTGTAGACGATTTTGTTAACACGGATGCCAAAAAGATCAGTTGGAGTCGTGCACTTAAACAACAGTTAGCTAAAGGAAAGGTTTTTGAACTTAAAGAGACATGTCTTATTCAGAGCTCATACCGTCCTTTTACACGACAGTGGCTCTATTATAATCGTGCTTTTAATGAAATGATTTACCAAATGTCGCGTATATTTCCATTAGAAAAAGCGGTTGAAAATAGGGTAATACAAATTACAGGAGTTGGAGCAAGTAGTGGTTTTTCTGTTCTGATGACTAATTATTTATCCAATCTTCATACAATGGATACTGGTCAGTGTTTTCCACGGTATGTTTATGAGGATGCTGAGTCCTTGAAAAATAAGGAGGGGGATCAGGTTCATTTGTTTGCAAATTTTGCAGAGGAAAGCAAAGAAACTGGTTTGCAGCGGCGTGATGCACTCACGGATGAAGGGTTGGTATATTTTAAGGCTGCCTATCCTAGTGAAATGATTACAAAGGATGATTTGTTTTATTATGTTTATGGGATTTTGCATTCTGAAGATTACCGTGCTCGTTATGCGCATAATTTGTCTAAACAATTGCCACGTATCCCAACAGTTAAAAAGGTAGAGGATTTTTGGGCTTTTGTAACAGCGGGGCGAAAACTTGGTGATTTGCATATGAATTATGAAGAGGTTGAGCCCTATCCTGTTACCTATAAACAGGGTGATCCAAGAACTTGGATGATTTCTGATGAGAAGAGCTTCTATCGTGTTGAAGCGATGAAATTTGCTGGTAAGCGTGGTGCTATTGATAAAAGCACAGTGATTTATAATGCGCATATCACGATGCAGAATATTCCTCTTGAAGCTTATGATTATGTGGTCAATGGCCGGTCTGCTCTTGAATGGGTTATGGAGCGCCAGATTGTCAAAACGGATAAAGCGAGCGGTCTTGTGAATGATGCTAATCGCTATGCTGTTGAAACGGTGGGTAATCCGGCCTATCCTCTGGAATTGTTTCAGCGGGTTATTACAGTAAGCTTGGAAACAATGAAAATTGTTCGCAGTCTTCCAAAATTGGAAGTGAGAGAAACTGAAAAGGTTAAGTTATCCATTGTGCGGTAAAACAGCGCTGTGTTGTAACAAACTGGCACTATCACACACCTTGCCAGCTCGTGGGTATTGCGACAGCTCTTGGCACTTGAGACAAGTCCATAAGAGGCATGTCTTTTTTGTACAGTTTTACGCCACGCAAGCTCTCTTCCCTTGTGATGTACAAGTCCTTTGTGATGTGCAAGCAAATGGTTTTGATTGATTCAACAGAGAATATATTTAAAATGAGAGAATCTGATGATATTGAGAGCTCTCATTCAAGTTGTAGCGTATAAACTTTCCTTATAAATCAATGTGTTGCATGTGATAAAACATCTTAGGTAGTAGACGGATAAAATGATGACGCATGCGCTTTAGCGACCGTGATGAATAGCTTTAAGCAGAGCTTGTTCGTTGAGTCTTATGTGAGTAAACCATATAAATGGGGAAGCTGAGAGGGACCTGCCCAGAGAAGTAGGATTGTTTACAAACCGTTGCTGATGGGAATCATCGTCCTTTGAGATGTTGGGAGGAAATCACAACTCTCATGAAATCTGTCCTTTGAGCAGGGATGATTGGAAGTGAGCAGGGAGAACGCGTTAGACAAGAAGCTGGATTGTTATTGTTTACAGATCGCTAGAGTTTAAAAATTTTCGTTCTTTTTTGGGGAGGCAGCCAAACAAAAAGTGTTTTTAGTGGGAAATGATTTCAAAAAAGATTGCGATAAAGAACGTGGGATGTTCGTGGTGGTGTGCGTTTTGAGCTTATTCCTATCTGTGATCTAAAATGCTCTTATGAAGATGCTTTGTTGAATGAAGAGATTGTTACTAATATATTGGTTTATAATGATAGTTTAACCTTCACTCTGTTGAATGAGAAATCTAAGTATCATAAATTTTCTTATTTTAAATCTATTAAAATTACTTCTTTGTATGCCATACGAGGTTGGTATGCTCGTGTTTAAAAAAGGCGTAAAGCATGTCTCTTACCAATCATCCCAAGTGGCGTAAGAGCTATCGTAATATTGGGGGCGGTAAAATATAGGATGGGGTAATTTGCATTTTTTATGAAGCGTAAAGAGGGTGGTATAAATAGATCTCTATAACAAGTCGGGAGATCTTATAGTTGTCTGGGCGCTCTATTTACAAGAGCTTATATATTGAGATGGCATGTACAGATCCCGTGCTGTGAGATATGTTTGGGATGTGAGAAATGTCTTTGGGTGAATGTGCAATACAGTGATACGTGTATGGGGTATTCTGTGTTATATGAGGGTAGCTCTGTCGAGCTTTTATAGAGGCAACCTCGTGTGGAAGGCTATGGAAAGAACGGTATGAAGCGGTTCGTGGGTGGCAAGGTTTTTAAAAAAGTCAGAAGGATAAAGATTAGAATGCGGTTCTGATATAGACTTGGAGCGTTTTAATATATTGGAATATGAGAATGCGGATTTGATTGATCTGTTGTATTGCGCTTTCAGCATTGCTCTTTTTAACAGGATAAGCAATGAAATGGATATCAGGCATTAAATACTTAAGTTCTCGCATTGAGCGCCACATATGGTAATCATGGGTGACGATATAAAGGGTTTTATAGTGGTGTTTTTTGATCCAAGCAGCACTTTCTTTGGCGTTCCCTCTGGTGTTAATCGCTTGATGCCCAATGTCAATACAACAGGAGACAAGCCGTGGGGTAATATGCCTGTTATGCATGAAACCTTTCAGATTGGTTGTGGCGTTTACGCCACTGATAAGGAGTCGTGAACCAAGCCCCTTTTGTAAGAGATGAAGTCCTGTCTCTATTCGGTTTTCTCCGCCTGTCAGTACAATGATAGCATCAGCTTTGGGGAGAGGCTTTGGGGGAGAAAGTCGTTCAGTTTTTTCAGAAAAAACAATAAAACCGCCCCAGAAAATGAAAACAATGATTGCAAGAGTAAGTGTTGTCGGTGGAAAATAGCGAAATAAAAAGCACACAGACCAACGATAGTGGGGTCGTTTTGGAAGAGGACGTTCTAAATTGTTTTGCCTTAACGAGTTGGAATGGTAGGAGTGGTAAGTCATAAAATTAAAATAAACCATTTTCACATTGATCGATTTTTTTCAGTTGCGCTAAAATAGTCATGCGGTTTGTAAGAGTGGTAAGAAAAGAAACGAAAATAATAAGAAAAATGATTTTTCCGTAAGGAACGGAACTTATGGAAATATGTCCAAACAAAGCTGTTACTTGGCTAGCTTCCACTCTTCCCAAGTTATAATTCGTCCAGAGACAAAAGGCTAAAAACAGAAATATGCTTGTGAGACCACCATATAAAGCACCACGCAGTGCAGTTTTAAAAAAATGCCAGTCAAATTGGCGGGCAATGAAAATAGTTTCAGTACCAAGAAAATATAAGACATTGATAATATGCGCATTTTCTGCCAATGCATTGCGGGTGGTAAAAATGATGGTAAGAATAAGAGAGCCTAGAACCAATGCTAAAATTGAAAAACCAATGAAAACAGTGGTGTGTGCCATGGTTGCAAAACGATGGACCCAAACACGGTGATCATCAAATTGACCTCCTGGAATTTGGGTTTTAATGGCGTGATTAATGGCTGCAAAATTGATTTTTTCATCCTCTTTCAGGGTCACAATGATAAGGCGGGGAAGGGGTAGTTCATTGACATTAAAGCCTGTTCCAAGCCATGGTTCCAGTAACTTTTCGGTAGCTTTTTGGTCAACAATTTTTGCATCTTGTACACCAGAAAATGTTTTAACCAATTGTACGGCATCACGGAGTGCTTTGTTGATATCAACATTGTCTATGGGGCGTATTTGTATTGTTGCTTCATAGCTAATCTGATTACTCCAATTTTGGGCGGCACGTTGGACTAAATCAACACCGATTAAGGTGAGGCTTGAAAGAAACGTCATAATAGCAATCACGGCAACCAATGCTTTTCCAGAAATATTGCCACTGGGAATAATCGCTGTTGTATTTTTTTTATTGCTTGTAAAAATGGGGAAAGACTTATTCATGAATCGTCATCCGTCCGTTATGGAGAAGCATACGTCGTGCTGCAACTTGTTCCATTAAGGCAATATCATGGGTAGCAATGATAACAGCTGTTCCAAAACGATTTAATTCAATAAACAAACGCAGTAGGCGTTTTGCTAAGGGCGGATCGACATTTCCAGTAGGTTCATCGGCAAGTAGAATTTCAGGTTGATCAATGAGCGCGCGTGCAATGGCTACCCTTTGTTTTTCTCCGCCGGAAAGAACTGGTGGTAAAACATGAATATGATCTCCAAGGCCTACCCAACAGAGAAGATCTTCCACTTCACTGCGATAGGTTGCTTCTTCTTGTCCTTTAATGCGTAAAGGTAAGGAGACATTTTCATAAGTGGTCATGTGGTCGAGTAAACGAAAATCTTGAAAAACAACACCGATACGTTGTCGCAGCGCAGGGAGCTCTTGGCGTTTGAGTAACGCTGTGTCTGTTCCAAATAAATCAATATGACCGCGGGTGGGTTTGAGTGCCAAAAACATAAGACGCATCAACGACGTTTTCCCTGCTCCAGAGGCGCCAGTGAGAAATTGAAATGATCCAGGAGGAATATGAAAGCTAATATCACGAAGGACCTCAGGTCCCATTCCATAGCGTAGACCGACATTTTCAAAATGAATCACTTTTTATTATTACTCCTGATTTTATATTGCATCATTTATTCTAAGAACTCTTACTTTCATTGCTTTAGATTTTTGTTGTAAGCTTGGTTATTTTAGATTTCATGGTTTTCAATATTTTTTATACACCCTCGTTATAGATAAATATTTTTGCTCAAAAATATTATCACTTATACTTTCTCTTTTTAGCTTTATTTATGATTTTAGCAGGAATTTCAAAGTGATTCTAGCATAAACATCAGAACTATTTTTCCTTCTTTCTCAGAGGCTTTTTTGCATTGAGGGGGTACTGGGCAATTTTAAAAAGCTATGTTGCTCTTTTTATCTCACTTTCTTATTCTTATCTGTATTCATATTCCAATCTTGACATCTTCCAACCTTGAAGTTTTTTCTTCAATTGTTTCTTATTTGTTATGAAGAAAGGCGTTTGTTGTTAGAGTTGTTGAGCTTCCCATGAATTGTTTTGTTTTTTATTCTCATCGGTGGTTTTCGTAACAATGCTAGGATAATTTTAGCAGAAAAACAAAAACCACCGTATGTTATATTTCTTCGTGGGTTCTTTAATTTTGTCGGTTAGCAATCAGATCTTCAACAACTTGTGGTTCGGCAAGAGTTGAGATATCTCCGAGAGTATCAAAATCGTTTTCGGCGATTTTTCGTAAAATACGTCTCATAATTTTTCCTGATCGCGTTTTAGGAAGCTGTGGGGCAAATTGAATTTTATCCAATATGGCAATGGAGCCTATTTCTTGTCTTACATGTTTAATAAGCTCTTTTTGCAACTCTTCATTTGGAGCTGTCCCTTCCATTAAGGTGATAAAACTATAAATTCCTTGTCCTTTAATGGGATGCGGGTAACCCACAATGGCTGCTTCTGATACAGCGGGATGAGAAACAAGGACTGATTCAATTTCAGCAGTTCCTAACCTGTGCCCCGAGACATTGAGAATGTCATCAACCCGCCCTGTAATCCAGTAATAGCCGTCACTATCGCGCCTACAACCATCGCCTGTAAAATATCTTCCTTTATAAGAGGAAAAATAAGTTTGAATAAAGCGCTCATGATCTTTATAAAGCGTGCGCATTTGTCCTGGCCATGAATCACTGATACAAAGATTGCCTTCTGCTTCACCTTCTAAAATATTGCCTTGGGCATCAACAATTTGGGGTTGAACACCAAAAAAAGGACGTGTGGCTGATCCTGCTTTGAGGGGGGTTGCACCAGGCAAGGGTGTGATCATATGCCCTCCTGTTTCCGTTTGCCACCATGTATCGAGAATCGGACAACGGTCATTTCCAACTGTATGATAAAACCATTCCCATGCTTCTGGGTTAATCGGTTCTCCTACCGTGCCTAAAAGACGCAACGATGTTCTGTTTGAGTGTTCAACAAACGAATTTCCTGCTCCCATTAAGGCGCGGATAGCTGTTGGTGCGGTATAGAGTGTATTGACTTGATGCTTGTCGACAATTTGCCAAAATCTTCCTTTGTCAGGAAAGGTTGGTGTGCCTTCAAACATTAAAGTAGTCGCACCATTGCATAAAGGTCCATAAACCAAGTAAGAATGACCGGTAATCCAACCAATATCAGCTGTACACCAGTAAACTTCATCGGGGTGGTAATCAAAAACGTATTGATGTGTTATCGCGGCATAAACAAGATAGCCCGCTGTGGTATGCAAAACGCCTTTGGGGGTGCCGGTGGAGCCTGAAGTATAAAGAATAAAAAGTGGATCTTCAGCGTTCATTGGTTCTGGTGGGCAATCTGTTTTGGCATGAGTTATCTCTTCGTGGTACCAAAAATCACGCCCCTCTATCCATTGAATGGGTCCACAAGTCCGCCGTATAACCATGACTTGGTCTACATGCACGTTTTGGCGTGCTGCTATCTCAATAGCATGATCAACATTGTCTTTTAAGTTGATCCGTTTGCCGCCACGCAAGCCGTGATCAGCGGTAATGATGAAGGTTGATTCGCAGTCAACAAGGCGTCCTGCTATTGCCTCTGCAGAAAAGCCAGCAAAGATAACCGAATGAACAGCACCAATGCGGGCACACGCGAGCATAGCATAGGCTGCTTCGGGTATCATGGGAAGATAAATGGTTACTTTATCGCCTTTCTTAATGCCACGACTTTTCAAAAGATTAGCAAAACGACAAACATGTTCATAAAGCTCGTTATAGGTTATTTTTTTATCATGATAAGGATTATCCCCCTCCCAAATCAGCGCAATGTGATTTCCATGGGTTTTCAGGTGGCGATCAATGCAATTATAGGCAACATTTGTTATCCCATCTTCGTACCATTTTATGGAGACATCTCCGTTAAAAGAAGTGTTTTTTACTTTTGTAAAAGGTTTAAACCATTCAATGCATTGACCATGTTTGGCCCAGAAGCTTTCTGGATCATTGATGCTTTCTCGATACCATTGTTGATAAGTTTTCTCATCGAGTAAAGTATTTTTTTTGATCTCTTCTGATACTGGATAGATTTTTTCAGTCATACTTCCCTCTTTTTATTTTTTAGAAAAATCAGCCATTGTATTTTTATATTTGTGGCAGAGTCGTCCCTAAAGCTTTTCATTGTGAGGTTAGACTAAATGACAAAGATTGGAATAGTCAATTTTTAAAATCTGATGTGATGATATTAAAGAGGGTATTCTATGCTTTTAGGATACTCAAATGTGGCAAAGCCTATTGCGGTATAGAGCTTTTTATAAACGCATAAAGATATTTTAAAGATGTCTATTATAAAATATTCCTTACAAGTTGATATAAACCAACATCGTTAAATAAAAGACTCATAAGAAAGAATGTACAGTTTATTAATAATGACTTTTTTAGAAAATCTTCCCAATTGTAATAAATAAATTTATAATAAAAAATATATATTAAACCAGAAAAAAACGTTGCTATAAGCGATTCAATAATTTTATGAGTAAAATCTGTGATTATAAATGATAATTTCTCATTAATAGTATCGTTGCTACTTTATTCAGCGTGCTTAGGACTCATCCAATAAATATTAATATAAACCAAAGTATTTACATAAACTATCAGAAAAAATGAACAGAATTACTGTATATAATGTTGATTTTATAGATACTTTCCAACTGTAACCACCAATTTTTTTAAAACCAATAGCATATATAGGGATGAATACAATGAGAATGCAAAACAGTCTTATGATTTCATAAAGAATATTCATTATAACAAAATCCTGATTATAAGATGTGATTCACAATAGATATCTCCGAAAACTATTTTATCCACAGATGTAGATATTTAATTTTGGTATATTCTTTCAAATATACTTACAAAACTATTAATTTCAGAGATATCTTTAAGCTATTCTCTATAAATTAGAACCAACACTCACGAGCTTTTTCTATAAGTCCCCAAGTAGCGCCTCCTATGTATCCCAATGACAAAGCTCCCATTCCACCTGTAAATGCACTCACTGGTCCCCCATTTATACCACCTTGAATTGAACCAACTACTCCTGTCGGAACTCCTACTTCAAAGCCTTTTGCATTCATGTGAGATATAAAATCATTAGGACTACATGCATTAGTAGGTCTTGAATTGTGCGAATGACCAAAAGAATGCTTTGTCGCCATATGACCGAATGTGTTGAATGAACCAAACATATTAATTCTTCTTAATTAGCTATATTAAAATAGTATTATAATGATACATTTCAAATTGGTGTCATGCATTTTAGAGAACTGTAAAATATAAATTTTAAAAATGGCAATAAAATACTGTATAAATAATAACTATATTATGTATATATGAAATATTATTCTTTATAATATAACAATATTATTTGCAATATTTTAAAATATAAGAAATAGCACCATATTTTTCCTTAATTAAAGTTTAAATTTAGAAAAATTGCGTATATGAAAAAAATTGGTGTTTTTCTCTTTGTTTATGAGAACGATAAAGAAATATCGTTATTGGGATCGATCTCATTGCCATTGTTTTGCCTGCATGTATTATGTGCATATGAATGGGATTCGTTCTTTTATTTTTCAGGCGAATATTGACCGTATGTTACGCTTTGTAGAGCATAGAAAGTCTTTATGCTATCGTTGGACCTTATAGATTGCTATTCATGTTGTTTAGCGCGGCTTTTGGTGCTCTATTGGGCAATTGAGATGTTTATTTTGCTCAAGTGACTTACATGAAAGAGTTTTGTTACTGTATTATGCAGTCATAAGCCTCTTTTTGCCTGCTTTACGCCATTGGCATGTGGGGAAATTGTTTACGCGTGTTGGAGAAGTTTAAGAGAATTCATGATTTTTAATGGAAATCATTGCGATAATCGTATTGAATATTCTTTTGCAATTATTTATTTCGCGATAGTTTTTGATTCATGCGCAACGCCTCTCTTATCATTTTGCCTTTATATAAGGATTTATTTTTTACGTTGCTTTTGCTGGAGAGGCGGTCAGAGGGGAGGTGAAGTAGAGCCAATGTGCGAGAATATGAGAGCCAAATTGCAATGCTATCTTAAATCTATTGTACGTGTTGTGGATGTGCCGGTGAGAATTTTGAGAAGACCAGCTTTTTTGCTTATTTTGCTAACAGGATGAAAGAGGGACTGGAATCTTTTTTGCTAGAATTGCTCTTATTGATATTGAAGGAAATATTTTTTCTCATTTCTGCTGTTTTTGGCTTGTTCGTAGAATTTTCAATGGGAATTTATATGAGGGGAAATTGCTTTACACAGGGCGTTTTCCAAATAAAGCAGAGCCAATGCGAAGGACGTTAGAGCCAAACTGTAGAGCGGTTTTGAAGTCACTGGACATACCCATGGAAAGCTTTGGAAGATCTGCTTGTTTTGCTAATTTTGCTAAGAGCGCGAAATAGGGTCCGGGGTTTTCATCGACAGGGGGGATACCCATAAGACCGATGATATCAAGTCCATAGTTGTTTTTGCATTGGTTGACAAAAGGGATTACTTCTTGCGGTGCAACACCACTTTTTTGCGGTTCTAAGCCAATGTTAACCTGAACATAGCAAGGAAGATGCCTTTTTTGTTTTTGCATTTCTTCGGATAAAATTTTGGCTATTTTTTCACGATCAACCGTTTGAATGACATCAAAAATTTTGATAGCTTCGGCGGCTTTATTTGATTGTAGGGGACCGATGAGATGAAGTTTAATATTTTCAAATTGTTGACGTAAAGCAGGCCATTTTTGTGCTGCTTCTTGTACGCGGTTTTCTGCAAACAAAGATTGGCCTGCTTGTAAAAGGGGACGTATATCAGTGGCAGAAACAGTTTTTGAAACAGCGATAAGTTCAATTTCTTCTACAGGGCGTTGTAGCTCTTGGCATGTTTCAGCAATGTCTTTTTGAAGGTTTTGCCATGCTTCAATGGAAGGGGCATCGAGGGGCGTTTGTGTATTCATATTTTTGTGCTTTACCTTTTTTGTTCAAGAGTTGGTTGTTTTTTTAAAAGTTTTATAAAATACTTAGGAAAAAATTTCACGAAAATGTTGACGATGAGGTTAATCCATGGTCAAGCATAATAAAACAAGTTTTTGGTTCTGTTTTATTAAAAGAGTATAATGGGAATGACGATTGGACATTATAATATAGGCGAACGCTATAATCCACGTGCGAGAGAAAAAAAATGGCAAGAAATTTGGGATGAAAAGAAAATTTTTCAGACTGTTCAAGAAGATGCTCGTGAAAAATATTATGTTTTAGAAATGTTTCCTTATCCGTCAGGCCGCATTCACATGGGGCATGTGCGCAATTATGCCATGGGGGATGTGGTGGCACGCTATAAAAGGGCAAAGGGTTTTAATGTGCTTCATCCTATGGGCTGGGATGCTTTTGGTATGCCGGCTGAAAATGCTGCTCTGCAAAGTAAAGTGCATCCTAAAACTTGGACCTATCAGAATATTGCTGTGATGCGCGGGCAATTAAAGCAATTAGGGCTCTCACTAGATTGGACACGTGAATTTGCGACTTGTGATGTGGAATATTACCATCGTCAACAAATGTTGTTCCTTGATTTCTATCAAAAGGGTTTGGTTGCGCGTAAAGTGGCTAAGGTGAATTGGGATCCTGTTGACCACACCGTTTTGGCAAATGAGCAGGTTGTTGATGGGCGGGGATGGCGTTCTGGTGCGTTGGTGGAACAGCGTGAATTGACGCAGTGGTTTTTCAAAATTAGCGACTTTAGTGAAGAGCTCTTGGCTGGGCTTGAAGAGCTGGAGCAGTGGCCTGAAAAAGTTCGCACTATGCAAAAAAATTGGATTGGAAAATCGCAAGGTTTACTGATTCGTTGGGCTTTAAAGGCAACAAGTGGTGTTGATGATGCACGTGGTGTTGATGATGTTTGTGAGACATTTAATGAGGTTGTTTGTTATTCAACACGTCCTGATACACTTTTTGGCGCCTCTTTTTTAGCTCTGTCTGTTGACCATCCCATTGCACAAGCTTTGGCAAAGAAAGATAAAGCGTTGAGTGCTTTTATCGAAAACTGTCGGTGTGGTGGAACGACAACGGCAGCACTTGAAACAGCTGAAAAACAAGGATTTCTCACGCCTCTTTTGGCAGTTCATCCTTTTGATTCAACAGTACATATTCCTGTTTATATCGCGAATTTTGTGCTCATGGATTATGGAACAGGGGTTGTTTTTGGTTGTCCGGCTCATGATCAGAGAGATTTCGATTTTGCGCGTAAATATGATCTTCCAATAAAACCGGTGGTTTTACCAAAAGGAGAGCAAGCAGAAGATTTTGTCATTGCTGACACACCTTATACGGGTGATGGTGTGATGATTAACTCCAGCTTTTTGGATGGTTTGACACCTCAACAAGCTTTTGAAGAAGCAGCCAAAAGGCTTGAGAAACAAATGCTCAATGGGCAACCGCAAGGGAAAAAAACAGTGCAATTTCGTTTGCGTGATTGGGGGATTTCGCGGCAACGTTATTGGGGGTGCCCCATTCCGATGATCCATTGTACATCTTGCGGAGTGATTCCTGTGCCGCGTACTGATTTACCGGTTGTGTTGCCTGATGATGTTACTTTTGATCAGCCTGGAAATCCTCTTGCACGACATGAAACATGGCAGAATGTTACTTGTCCTTCCTGTGGTCAACCTGCCAAACGTGAAACCGATACCATGGATACATTTGTTGACTCTTCTTGGTATTATGCACGCTTTACGGCTCCTTTTGCGCAGGAACCTGTCGACAAACAAGCAATCTCTGAATGGTTGCCTGTGCAACAATATATTGGTGGAATTGAGCATGCCATTCTTCATCTTCTCTATGCACGCTTTTTTATGCGTGCCATGAAATTGATTGGTCATGTGACTGTTGATGAGCCTTTTAAGGGGCTTTTTACCCAGGGTATGGTGGTTCATGAAACCTATCGGGATGATCAAGGGTGGGTTTCTCCAGCAGAAATTTCCATTGTTGAAAAGGATGGAAAACGACAGGCTTATAAATTGACTGATCAAAGTGAAGTGATGATTGGTTCGATTGAAAAAATGTCGAAATCCAAAAAGAATGTCGTTGATCCTGATGATATTATCGCATCCTATGGCGCTGATACTGTGCGTTGGTTTGTGTTGTCAGATTCTCCCCCTGATCGGGATGTCATCTGGACAGAATCTGGTGTTGAAGGAGCTCATCGCTTTGTACAGCGTGTTTGGCGTTGTGTGGCTTTGAGCGCTTCTGTTTTAAAGGATGTGGCGCCTTGTGCAGGGCATCAGGGGGCAGCTTTGGAACTCTCAAAGGTTGCACATCGTACGCTTTGCGCTGTAGAAGATGATTTGGAAAAATTTGCTTTTAATCGGGCTATTGCACGCCTTTATGAATTCTTGAATATTATGGCACCGTTGCTCAACAAGATAGCAAGTGTTGACGATGAAATGAAAGCTTCTTTACGTCAAGCCATGGATTTTTTTCTTGCCATGATTGCACCGATGATGCCTCATTTAGCAGAAGAATGTCATGCTGCTTTAGGGGGAAAAACTTTAATGTCTGCGCTTGCTTGGCCTGTTTATGACAGCGCGTTAACCGTTGCGGAATGCTATACTTTGCCAGTACAAATTAATGGTAAAAAACGCGGTGAGGTGAGCGTTGCAGCAACAGCAAATGAAACGATGATTAAAGAAGCGGTTTTGGCTTTAGATTTTGTAAAGGCACAGCTGGTTGAAAAGCCTGTGAAAAAAATCATTATTGTTCCACAAAGGATTGTGAATGTCGTTTTTTAAAAGTTTTATTCTTGTCGTTTTAGCTGGCGTATTCACACTGTTGTGTGGATGCAAAGTTGAACCGCTTTATCGTCAAGAATTGCAGAGTGCAATGACAATGAATTCTGCTTCTTATGGGGATTCTGCTTCTTATGGGAAGCCTGTTTCTGGGCAAGCTTCTTTGGGGCTTGCGCAAAAGCTTGCTTCTATTGTTGTGGAAGAGCCTTCGGATCGTTTTGGTCAAATGGTGCGCAATCATCTGCTGTTTCTTTTGTATGGAAATGGTGGTAAACCTTCTCTACCTGCTTATCGATTGGCATTGCAGATATCTGTATCTACAAGAGAATCTATGCAGATAGAGGTTGATTTCGAGAAAAAACGAAAAGGACGACCTTCTGTTGGAACTGTTATGAGCAGAGCTTCTTATACTTTGCAGGATATGAAAAATACTCTTGTTGCAAAAGGAACAGCAATGATGAGTGCATCTTTTGACCGACTTCGTCAAGAATATGCAACGATGCAAGCAGAAGAAGATGCAAAAAAACGGGTTGCTGAAGAGTTGGCTGAACAGATTTTTTTGTTACTTTCAAAAGATCTTTCCAATAAAAATTCTAGATATTAAGCAATATTTTGTCCTGTTTTTTTCCAGTCGTTGAGAAATATTTGCAACCCTTTATCAGTGAGAGGGTGTTTGACCAGTGCTTTTAATATTGCTGGTGGAACTGTTGCAACGTCAGCACCACTGAGTGCTGCTTCTTTGACATGATTAACGGTGCGGATTGAAGCGGCCAAGATTTGTGTTTCAAAGTTATAGTTATCATAAATTGTGCGAATTTCATGAAGCAGTTCACTTCCATCATTTCCGCAATCATCCAGTCTACCAATAAAAGGCGAAACAAATGTTGCGCCTGCTTTGGCTGCAAGTAAGGCTTGATTGGCAGAAAAGCAAAGTGTAAGATTTGTTTTTAGTCCTTCTTTTGTGAGGGCTTTACAGGCTTTTAATCCATCGAGTGTTAAAGGAAGCTTGATACAAATATTGTCGGCAATCTTTGCTAAAACAGCCGCTTCTTTCATGATGCTTTCAAATTCCGTTGCTGCAACTTCAGCAGAAACAGGTCCGCTAATGAGAGCACAAATTTCTTTTGTGACATCAAGAATATTGCGTCCTGATTTTAGGATAAGAGAGGGATTGGTGGTGACACCATCTACAAGGCTTAAATTCTGTAACTCTTGGATTTCTTCGATATTGGCGCTATCCACAAAAAACTTCATATCTAACCTCTTCTTTTTAGCTTTTATCCTATTTTTTGTTATGCGCTATTGTTGACTGCAAAAGCAAGAGAAAGAATTACTCTTTGTGTAAAGAACAAGAATGCTATGATGTTAACCATGTACCCGTTTTCGGTAAAGAAATATTACTTATTGTTTCCATACCCATTTTATATCGTTGCTCGTAATAAGGCATAGGGCTTATTGTGTACCAACATTTTTGCGTATTGGAATCTTTGCGTAGCGGTATTTTTATACTTATGAAAATAAGCTAGCATTATCACACACTTTGCTCATTTCCTATTTGCGATTGCTCTTGATATTTGAGAGTGCATCATAAGATACCTCCTTTTTTCAGGGGGGTACGTTTAACCTCATTTTTGATAGAAGTGAATGGATTTATTTTATCGTAAAACACCATTGAAGAAGGCATGTAAATTTTACACATGAAGTGTTTTTTTATGGTCAATACATTGATTTATTCTGTGTTACCCATTCTTCAACAATACGCTTTTGTGCTACTTGTATTGTTGCTTGATTCTCAATCAAGCTGAAAGATGTACGCATGTGTTTCCACGTTTTGGCACAAAGCCAAGGTGAATATTGTAACGGTTCCATTTGCGATATTATTCTCCCTGTAATTAAAACCATGGGAGACTCTCTCATTAATAAGGATTTACAAATGTTCTTCGATGGGGTTGAAATGAGAAAAATTCATCGTATTGAGGGTTTTATTACAATAGGTAAAATGATGATTATATCTTTATAAATCAGTTTGTTGAAGATAAATTGAGATATGAGGCGGTAAAAAAATAAACGTGTGTGTTGGGAAGAAGTCATACTATGGGATCGCTTTGTTGAAGGATGCACTTACGATATCATGTTGAATGCTTATAGTGATGAGCTTTATTTGCACAGAAGAATGGCGCTGGTTTTTTTGCTATAGAGTTTTTTATTATAGACGATGAGATTGGTTCTTTTATTGGCACTTTGGTGATGAAATGAATATTAAAAAGAATTTTTGTGAGAAAAGTGTTGTGATAGGGGGGAGAGATTGAATCCTGCAATGAATTTTATAAGAGTGTTTAAAGATAAGGTGTAGACCTGTTGGTGCTCAAGAGGTCGTAGATTGGTTTAAAAGATGCATTCAAACGTGATAGAGGAAGAGATTGTATCTGTATTGGTTCCTCTTCCTGTTGCTCACGCTTATAGTTATAAAGTTCCCTCTTCTATGGAGGTGAATGTTGGTTCCTTTGTTCGGGTTCCGGTGATGGGGCGTGAGCTTTGCGGTTTTGTTGTGGATGTTGGAGAGAAGGCAGCAGATGGGCAAAGGTCTGGTTCGGTGGCGCGTGAAAAATTACGCTCTCTGCTTCATGTTTTTGATTGTCCCCCATTAAAGGCAGAAATGATCACATTTTTGCGTTTTGTTAGTCGCTATACAATGGCGCCTTTTGGTCTTGTGGCGCGATTGGTTTTGTCTGTACCGGCTGCTTTAGAGCCGGAAGCGCAGATGCTGGGTTTGCGATATTGTGGTGGAAATGTAGAACGTCTCACACCAGCGCGATCACGGGTTTTGGAATTGGTGCGTAATGAGAAGATATGGACACGTTCTGGTCTTGCGCATGCGGCTGGAACTTCGGTTTCTGTTGTTGAAGGTTTAAAAGCGCTAGGGGTTTTTGAAGATATTATAGTTCCTGCTCCTGATCTTGTGGCAATGCCTGATCCTGACTTTTGTCCTCCTCAGTTGCAGGGAGCGCAAAATGAAGCAGCAACAATGTTGCGGGAAGGTGTTTTATCTTCTCAGTTTCAAGTTTTTTTGCTTGATGGTGTTACGGGATCAGGAAAGACGGAGGTTTATTTTGAAGCGGTCGCTCAAGCCTTCAAAGGGGGCAAGCAGGTTTTAATTTTATTGCCGGAAATTGCTTTAACACAGCAGTTTTTAGATCGTTTTTATGCACGCTTTGGAGCTGCGGCAGCAGAATGGCATTCTGATTTGACGCCACGTCGTAGAGAACGTGTCTGGCGGCAAGTTGCAGAAGGGCGGGTGCGTGTCGTTGCGGGGGCTCGTTCAGCGCTTTTTCTTCCCTTTCATGAGCTTGGCTTGATTGTTGTTGATGAAGAACATGATAGCGCTTATAAACAAGAAGAGCGCATTTTTTACCATGCGCGTGATATGGCTGTTGCACGGGGCTCTTTTGAGCATTTTCCTGTTATTTTATCTTCAGCTACACCGTCGATTGAAAGCCAAGCCAATGTTTTAAAAGGGCGTTATCAAAAGGTGCATTTACCTTCCCGTTTTAAAGAAGTAGCACTTCCACAGTTGCGGGTGGTTGATATGCGCCAAGGAGGGGTGCAAAAGGGGCGCTTTATTTCCTTTGCTCTTGAAAGGGCTTTAAAGCAAACGCTTGATAAGGGCGAACAAGCTCTTCTTTTTCTTAATCGTCGTGGTTATGCACCTTTAACTTTATGCCGAATTTGCGGACATCGTTTTCATTGTACTGATTGTTCAAGTTGGTTGGTCGAACATCGTGCGCAAGGGCAATTGAAATGTCATCATTGTGGATATCATGAACCACTTCCTCAAGCCTGTCCTGAATGTGGGACATTAGATCATCTCGTGGCTTGTGGACCGGGTGTGGAAAGAATTGCAGAAGAAACACAAATGCTTTTTCCTCAAGCGCGATCATTGATTCTTTCAACAGATCTCAAAGGAGGGATTGGGCAATTGCGAAGCGAATTACAAGCTATTGCAAATGGCGATGTGGACATTATTATTGGAACACAGTTGGTCGCTAAAGGACATCATTTTCCTAAGCTCTCTTTGGTTGGCGTTATTGATGCTGATCTTGGTCTTGCCAATGGCGATTTACGCGCAAGTGAACGTACCTACCAGCTGCTTTCCCAAGTTACCGGAAGAGCAGGGCGTGAGGGATTGGAAAGTTTAGGATTATTGCAAACTTATCAACCAGATCATCCGGTTATCAAAGCCTTACTTTCATGCCAGCCAGAAGATTTTTACACACGTGAGATTGCAGCGCGTCAGCATTATCATTTGCCTCCCTATGGGCGACTTGCCTCTTTGATTGTATCTGCACAACAGCGCCAAGCAGCAGAACATTATGCGCGCGCATTGCGTCAAGCAGCGCCGCGGGAGAAAAATATCTCGGTTATGGGACCAGCAGAAGCGCCTTTGGCTCTAGTTCGGGGGCGTTATCGTTTTCGGCTTTTGCTGCAAGGACAGCGCTCTTTTGATATACAAGGGTTTATACGCGCAATGCTTAGCGGTACACCCAAAATGCCCAGTTCCGTTCGGGTTCAAATTGATATTGATCCGCAAAGTTTTTTCTAAAACCAGTCTCGCATAAAGTGAAGGTCTCTTTAGCTTAGGGTGCTTTACTTTAATATTATCTATTCAGAATAAGCGTCCAAGCAGCAGAATATGATGCATGTGCATTGCATTAAGTAGAGACACGGGAAAAAATATCTTTGTTATGGGACCAGCAGAAGTGCCTCTCTTATTCGAGGGCGCTATCATTTCGGCTTTTACTCCTTTTTTGTTTTAGGGACAGTACCCTTTTGATAGGCGGATTCTTTTTATAATGGCTGATTATAGGGGCTGAAAATGCTTAGCTGTACACCCCAAAATATCCAATTCTATTCGGGTTCAAATTGATATTGATTTATGCTTTTTCTAAAATCAGTGCAATATAGTGCCATATCAATATAGTGCCATATAAAGTGAAGCTATGTGGGCTTAATGAAGGTCGTGTTTTTGATGTTGTTTGACCTTAAAACCTTATGAAGCAGCGTTCATAAGATGTATTAGTGCTGTACGAGTCGTACCTGCTTTTGTATGCTAGATTAGGGCGAGAGTATTGCATATATCTATTTTATTTATCTTTGACGAGCACACAGACTCATTTGGGAGCGTAAAGGTTAAAATGAGCATTTATCGTTGTCGTCCTTATTTATGGCTCTAGAATTTTCAAAAGCGCCCATAATTATAATTTTATAAATAATAACATATTGATTTATAGTGATAATATGCCGTTATTCACTTTAGAATCTCAACTATTGTAGGATTCTCTTATTTCAAATCTGTTTATATTGATCAATCAAAACCATTCGTTTGCATGTTACAGATGGGGGAGACTGTGTCGAGTGAAACTATATAAGAAAGGACTAAAATACCTCATCATCTCAAGTGTTAAGGGCTGTCGTAAAATTGGGAGATGGCAAAGTATGTGATGGTGCCGGCTTGTTCTTTCATAAGTGTAAAGATGAGGCTGCTCAATGGAGCTACCATTATAGCATTTATGGGCGCTGTCGTGAAATGGAGATTATCCATTGCTTCATGCTTTTGTTACTTTTGTTCTCTAATGGGGGCACATTTTTCATGTAAAGCAGAACGCCCAAAACGGAATATTACAGAACATCTATTGTATTACTGTATTCATATGCTTTTTTAAACAAATGTTTCTCAGCATGCTCGAATTCATTTTACGATGTTTCTCGAGTGTAGAATGTAAAAGCTTTCATGAATGAAAAAACCGCGTTAAGGCTCCCCATTTTTATTTCATAAAGGTATAAAATGGCGCCATTTATTATTTAGCTTTTAGGATTACGAAAGCTCTTGGTACTTGAGAGCGTTTATACGAGGTGTTTTTTCTTTAATCATTTCCTTTTTTGTTTGTGATGGAGCAAGGGAGTGATTTTGATAGAAAGATTTGAAATAAGAGAATCTTTCGATGTTTGGGGCTCATCTGGTATGAAAAATGATACATTATCATTATAAATCAATGCATTGTATGCTTAAAGAGTGTGTTTATAAGAAAATATACTTGGTGAAATTTTTTAAAAGGAGTGGGTATTTGAAGAAATAAGATCAATTTTTTCTTTAATTTTTAGGAGGATATTCATTATTTTTTCTTTCTTAGCAGTTTGCAATAATAGACTTTTTCAGTCGCATTCGCATTTCGTTAAAGGTCTTGAGGTGATAAAGGAAGTGTTTTTTAGAGAAGAAGTGTTTTGTTATGGTGGCAAGAGCATTTGAAGCAAAATCAAAGAGAGTGAAAAAATCGCTCAGAGAATGTCAAAAAGAGGCATAAAAAAACTGTGATGCCATCCTGTATATCTAAAAAAAATTCTTTTCAAAAATATTTTGAATATTTTATTAAAATTTTTAAAAAGCAGCGATTTGTGGTGTTGCGAGTCGGCTATGTCTATGCTAGAAACCAAGAAGTTTTTGTTCTAGGTTTTAAGAAGAAGATTCTTAAGATTGAGAATGTCTGTTTCATTTCATCTGATAACTATCAGAGAGTCGCTCAAGGGAAAGAGGCGGTATTTCGTGTCGGATTCATTTTCTCTCATACCGCTGCCGTTGGTAGATCAACGCTATGCGCAAGCGCTTTTTGATTGCGTTCAAGAAGCTGGAAACGTTGAAAAGGTTGAAAAGGCAGTGGAAGATCTTTTGCTTGTTTTGGAGCAAAATAAAGATTTAAAACGCTTTGTGCTTAGTCCATTCTTTTCAGTTAAAGAGCAAATTAAGGTGATGCAATCTGTTTGTGCAAACATCAAATTTGCTGATAAAAACGCAGGTCAGGTTATTGGTAATTTTTTACGCGTTATTGCAACAAACCGTAGGCTTAGTGCCGTATTTGGTATTTTACATGCTTTCCAGCGTTGTGTTGCGCGCGCTCGTAGGCAGGTTACTGCGCAAATTGTTTCTGCGCGCCCCTTAAGTTCTCAACAAAGACAAGAGTTGTGTGAGGCTTTGGAAGGTGTCGTTGGAGGAAAAGTTTTGCTACACAGCATTGTGAATCCAACAATTCTTGGTGGATTAATCGTTCGTGTGGGGTCGTCTCAAATTGATACGTCTCTTCTCACAAAATTGTCTTCGCTTAAGCTTGCATTGAAAAAAGAGGTCAGCTGATGGATATTAGACCATCTGAAATTTCAAAAATTCTAAAAGAGCAAATCAAAAACTTTGACCAAAAGGCTGAGGTTTCAGAAATTGGTTGGGTTCTCTCTGTAGGGGATGGTATCGCTCGCGTTTATGGTTTGGATAATGTCCAAGCAGGGGAAATGGTTGCTTTTCCAAACGGTGTGCGCGGTATGGCCCTCAATTTGGAAGTTGATAATGTTGGTGTGGTCATTTTTGGCTCAGATCGCGATATTCGTGAAGGTGATTGCGTTAAGCGGTTAGGCGCTATCGTCGATGTTCCTGTGGGGCCCGCTTTGCTGGGGCGTGTGGTTGATGCGTTGGGAAACCCTATAGATGGGAAGGGTCCCATTAAAGCAACGGAGCGTCGTCGTGTTGATGTTAAGGCGCCAGGGATTATTCCGCGTCAGTCAGTGCATGAACCGATGTCGACCGGATTGAAAGCGATTGACGCACTTATTCCTATTGGACGGGGGCAGCGTGAATTGGTGATTGGTGATCGCCAAACAGGAAAAACAGCAATTTTGCTCGATACATTTTTAAATCAAAAACCTTTTCATGAAAAAGGGGCTGGACGAGAGCAAGACAAAGTTTATTGTATTTATGTGGCTATCGGTCAAAAACGTTCAACGGTGGCACAATTCGTTAAAGTTTTAGAAGAACGTGGAGCGTTGGAATATTCTATTATTGTTGCAGCGACCGCTTCTGATCCAGCACCACTGCAATTTATTGCACCTCTTGCTGGATGTGCTATGGGTGAGTATTTCCGTGATAATGGGCAACATGCTTTGATCGGTTATGATGACTTGTCAAAACAGGCGGTGGCGTATCGTCAAATGTCTCTTTTATTGCGTCGTCCTCCAGGTCGTGAGGCTTATCCGGGAGATGTTTTCTATCTTCATTCGCGTCTTTTAGAGCGGGCTGCGAAGTTGAATGCGGAAAATGGATCTGGGTCATTGACAGCTTTGCCGGTTATTGAAACGCAAGCAAATGATGTTTCTGCCTATATTCCTACAAATGTGATTTCGATTACTGATGGGCAAATTTTTCTAGAGACTAATTTATTTTATCAAGGAATTCGTCCTGCTGTAAATGTTGGTCTTTCTGTGTCGCGTGTTGGTTCTGCCGCACAAATTAAGGCGATGAAGCAAGTTGCTGGCTCGATTAAAGGTGAATTGGCGCAATATCGTGAAATGGCAGCTTTTGCGCAGTTTGGCTCTGATTTGGATGCGTCAACCCAGCGTCTGTTAAATCGGGGTGCGCGCTTGACAGAGTTGTTGAAGCAGCCACAATTTTCTCCACTCAAAACAGAAGAACAAGTGGTGGTTATTTTCGCAGGTGTGAATGGCTATCTTGATGCTTTGGCGGTTTCTGATGTTGCGCGGTTTGAGCAGGGACTTTTGGTGCTTTTGCGTAGTGATTATCAAGATCTCTTAAAGGCAATTGCTGAGCAAAAGCAAATAACAGACGAGCTGAAAGACAAGTTGATAACTGTTCTTAATACTTATGCAAAAAATTTCTCGTGATGAATTGATGGAATGCTTGAATGGCCTCACTAAAAGATCTTAGAGACCGTATCGCTTCGGTTAAAGCAACACAAAAGATCACCAAAGCTATGCAGATGGTTGCAGCGGCGAGGTTGCATCGTGCTCAAGAGGCAGCGCAGTCTGCGCGTCCTTATGCGAAGAAGATGGCTGATATTTTGACCAGTGTTGCTGCTGATGTAGATGGTGTTGATGCGCCTGCTCTTATGCGTGGTACGGGGCGAGATGATGTGCATCTCTTGGTGGTGTGTACTGCTGAGCGCGGTTTGTGTGGTGCTTTTAATGTGCAAATCGCTCGTCGTGCACGTGAACAGATTAAGGCATTGTTGGCATCTGGTAAAATAGTGAAAATTATCACTGTGGGCAAAAAAGGTGCGGATATTTTATCGCGTGATTACAAAGGCTTGATAATTGATCATATCGATTTGCATGCTGTAAAGCGCATTGGTTTTGCAGAGGCGGTGATGATTAGTCAACGGATTGTTGATTTATTCAATGAAGGCGCTTTCGATGTTTGTACGCTGTTTTATTCTGAATTTATTTCTGTGATTAATCAGCGTCCAACAGCTTTTGGCTTGATTCCGATGATTGCTCCAAAAGCAGCTGTTGAGGCAATAGATGTTGAGGAGCAAACAGATCATAGCAAAGGTTCACAATCAATTGTCTATGAGTATGAACCTGATGCGGCTTCTCTTTTAGAGGCGCTTGTGCCACGCAATCTTTCGGTGCAAATCTTTCGGGCTTTGCTAGAAAATATTGCTGGTGAGATGGGTGCCAAGATGACAGCTATGGACAATGCATCGCGCAATGCAGGTGAAATGATTAATAAATTGACGGTAGCTTATAATCGTCAACGTCAGGCACAGATTACGACAGAATTGATCGAAATTATTGCGGGCGCTGAAGCGCTTTAAATGGAAAAGGTAAGGATTGATGGTAAAAGCAGTAACCTCAAGCAAAGGAACAGAAAAAGGTGAAAAAAAGAAACCAGCTGCTCGTTCCGGCGTGAAAAAAGCCGCTTCGAAGTCTCAAGTGGATGTAACGGCTTCAGTGGATGTAAAGGCTTCCTCTGCGCCTGCGCGTAGTGCAGCTAAAGATACACCTGTAAAAAAAGATACATCCGCAAAAAAAGAAGAGCGTGCACAAGGCGCTGTTGGTGAGATCAAGCAGGTTATTGGTGCTGTCGTTGATGTGCAATTTGAAGGTGAATTGCCAAATATTCTTAACGCTTTGGAAACAGAGAATTTAGGCAATCGCTTGGTATTAGAAGTTGCGCAGCATTTGGGTGAAAATACCGTGCGTACGATTGCTATGGATACCACTGATGGTTTGATGCGGGGCCAAAAGGTTGTGGATACAGGCACGCAAATTAGCGTTCCTGTAGGAGAAGCAACATTGGGACGTATTATGAATGTGATTGGAGAGCCGGTGGATAATGTGGGACCAATTCCTGCGACCAAAACGCGTTCTATTCACCAAGAGGCACCTCCATATGTTGAGCAATCAACCATTTCAGAAATTCTCGTCACTGGTATTAAAGTCGTGGATTTGTTAGCTCCTTATTCTAAAGGAGGTAAAATTGGCTTGTTTGGTGGTGCTGGTGTTGGAAAAACCGTTCTTATTATGGAGCTTATAAACAATATTGCAAAGGCACATGGTGGCTATTCTGTATTTGCTGGTGTGGGAGAACGTACACGGGAAGGAAATGATCTTTATTATGAAATGATCGAAAGCCGCGTGAACGTGAATCCAAAAGAGAATAATGGTTCAACGGAAGGATCAAAGTGTGCCCTTGTTTACGGGCAAATGAATGAACCACCAGGAGCGCGTGCGCGTGTGGCTCTCTCAGGATTGACAATTGCAGAAAGTTTCCGTGATGAAGGACAAGATGTTCTCTTCTTTGTGGATAATATTTTCCGTTTCACGCAAGCTGGTGCTGAAGTGTCAGCGCTTTTAGGGCGTATCCCTTCTGCTGTGGGGTATCAGCCTACCTTGGCAACGGATATGGGGGCTTTGCAAGAGCGTATTACCAGTACAAAAACAGGCTCTATTACTTCCGTTCAGGCAATTTATGTTCCTGCCGATGACTTGACGGATCCAGCGCCGGCAACGTCTTTTGCTCATTTGGATGCAACAACAGTTCTTTCGCGCTCTATTGCGGAAAAGGGAATTTATCCGGCGGTTGATCCGCTTGACTCTTTCTCGCGTATGTTGGATCCATTGATTGTAGGGGAAGAGCATTACACTGTTGCTTGTCAAGTGCAAACCATTTTACAACGTTATAGAGCGCTTCAGGATATTATTGCTATTCTTGGAATGGATGAACTTTCTGAAGATGACAAATTGCTGGTGGGACGGGCGCGTAAAATTGAACGTTTCCTTTCGCAACCTTTCCATGTTGCGGAAGCCTTTACTGGTTCGCCAGGGAAACTCGTTCCTTTAGAAGAGACAATTAAAGGCTTTAAAGGTCTTTGTGCTGGCGATTATGATGATTTGCCAGAAGCTGCTTTTTATATGGTTGGTTCGATTGATGAAGCACTTGAAAAAGGAAAGCGTCTCATGGCAGAGGCGTCTTAATAAGAAGCTTCTTGTTCAAGAGAAAACTGTCATGAATATTTTTCGTTAAAAAGGACAAGTCGTTGAAGAAAACAGAGAGTCCTTATATCGGGTATTGTGGAGACTTTTGTGGAAAACAATAGAGAAGAGCATTTTTTATTTGAGCTTGTATCGCCTGAAAAAATTGTGTTTTCAGAGCAGGTATTGTCTGTTGTTCTTCCTTCAGCCTCAGGTTCTTTGACAGTTATGGCGCATCATGCGCCATTAGTGGCAAGCATTGTGTTGGGGAGTGTGCGTGTTCGCACCTCTTTGGGTGAGAAATTATTTGCTGTATGCGGGGGCGTTGCAAATATTACCTTTTCAGGCTGCTCTTTATTGGTAGAGCACGTTGTGGCTGTAGAGCATCTTTCTTTTGATGTATTGGAACAGCGGATTTTGCAGGTCCAAGCGACATTAGAAGGGGGGACAAGAGATGAGGATAATCATAAAATAGAGGCTTTTTTCCAGCAATTGTCAGCTGATGGTGCTGTGTTGATAGAAGCGTAGCAGCGTATACAGGAAAAAGGTGACATGAGCGGAAAAAAGAGTACGGTTATGTTTGCTAAAAGGGGTGGAAAACCTTTTCCTCGTCCTGGTCGTATTTTTGCAGGACCTTTGCCAAAATGTTTTGTTTATATTTTTGCTTCTCTTATTTTGCAATGGGCTTATGGTTTAGGGGCTAATATTGTTCAGTCTAACATTGTCCATCTTACGGGTGATTTTCACGCAACTTTGACCGAGACAACATGGTTGGTAGCAGCTTATATGGCGCCAAATGTGAGTGTAGCGATTATGTTGATCAAAATCCGCTATCAATTTGGGTTGCGTGCTTTTGCTGAATTATCAATCCTTGGCTTCGTTTTGGTTTGCGTGTTGCAACTCTTTGTTACGGATTTGCGTTCTGCATTGATTATTCGCTTTTTTGCTGGGATTGCTGCTGCTCCTTTGGCTTCGCTTGCGCTGCTTTATATGATGGAGGCTTTTGCTCCAGCAAAGAAGTTTACTGTTGGTCTTAGTTTGAATTATATGAATGCGGCTTTAGCGGCGCCTTTATCACGTTTGATTTCTCCTGATTTGCTGGAAAATGGTGGCTTTTCCAGTCTTTCCGCTCTGGAAATGGGGTTGGTTCTCATCAGCTTGGTCTGTATCTATACTTTGCCTCTAACGCCTGTTGTCCGCAGTAAGGTTATTCAAAAGTTAGATTGGATAAGTTATGGTTTGATTGCTCTTGGTCTTGGATTAAATGCCGTGATTATGTCTGTTGGCATATTGTATTGGTGGTATGAAGCACCATGGATTGGTTGGGGGCTTGCACTTGCTATTTTCTCGTTGGCTATTGCTATTATTATTGAGCTTAATAGAGAAAAACCGTTGATTGATTTACGTTGGATTTTCAGTAAAGAAATGGTTCAATCGGTTTTTATTTTATTGATCTTTCATGTTTTTTTGTTGGAGCGGTCAAATTTGCCCGTGGGTTTTTTTAATCTTTTTGGTTTGCTTAATCGTGAAATGGCGCCCATGTATCTTGCGGTGACATTGGGTATTCTGTTAGGGGGGGCTGTTTGTGTCTTTTTTTTACGGGCGGGGCGTGAAGATTATTTTTATTTGTTATCTTTAGGTTGTTTGGCGCTGGGAGCTTATTTAGACAGTCGTGTAAACTATTTAACACGTCCGAAAGATATGATGTTGAGCCAAGGGTTGGTGAGTTTTAGTTATGCACTTTTTTTGCCTCCCGCTCTTTTCAAAGGGTTTGTGATCGCTGGTGAGCGAGGACCGCGTTATGTTTTGAGTTTTATTGCGGTTTTTTTGCTAACGCAAGTGACAGGGGGATTGATGGGATCGGCTTTTTTTGGCAGCCTACAGTTTTATTTTGCCCATAAAAACTTTGAGTCCTTAACACAAAATATTGTTGTGACTGATCCGCTTATTTCTGGTGAGATGAATACTTTGTTTTCGCCTTCTTATGCTACTTCTGTCCCTCATGGCTTAGGGAGTGAACAGGGAACTTCTCTGTTGATAGAAAAATTTAAGTTAACAGCAAATATTTTTGCTTATGATGACGTTTTTCGGCTTTATTTTTATATTTCAATGGTTGTATTCATTATCTTTCTTGTCACAATAGTTGTTAAGTCATGCTCTTTGCGGACGTTAGAAAAGTAGAGTGATGGTATAGAAGAGGGGTGCAAAAAATGATAAAAGCATTACGGTCAAAAGCTACGATTGTTGCATTCCTGTCAGGTATTACGGGTGTTTTGCTAATTTTGTGGGCTTGGAGACTTCCTCCTTTTGTAAATAACATTCAAATAACGGATAATGCTTCCATTAAGGGCAATGTTACTTTGGTTAGTTCACAGATCTCTGGGGTGATTGCACGGATTTATGTGCAAGATTATCAACGTGTTGAAAAAGGAATGCTGCTCTTTGAGCTTGATGATTCTCTTTTTCGTCAGCAGCTTGCACGGGCACAGGCTGTTCTCGATTCAAAAAATGCAAAACTGGCAAGTATTGAGTTGCAAGCTCAGATTTTACAGGGAGAAGTTAATGCTGCAGAAGCGGAATTGGCGCGTTCACGAGCATTCTCTAATGTTGTTTCTGATAGTAAAAAGTTAGGCTTTGGTGATGCGGCAGTTTCTGTTTCTCGCCCTCTTTCACAACTCTTGGCAGCCCTAGAAACAAAACGACAATTGCAAAAACAATTAAATCTTGAAAAACAAAGTTTACAGTCAGAAGTTGCGGGAGCAAAGGTGAGTGTTGAGTTGGCAAAACTTAATCTCGATCATACAAAGATTTTATCTCCTAGAACAGGCTATATTGGATTGGTTGGCGCTAGGGTAGGGCAATATGTTATGCCGGGTACGCAATTGGTCTCTGTTATTTCTGATGACATTTGGATTATTGCTAATTATAAGGAAACGCAACTTTCTCAGATGCGTGTAGGACAACCGGTTGTTTTTTCTGTTGATGCATTGAACAACAAAAAGTTAACGGGGCGTGTGGTTCGTTTTGCTCCAGCGACAGGTTCAGAGTTTTCATTGTTAAAAACAGATACGACAATTGGTAATTTTATCAAAATTGCGCAACGTATTTCAGTACGGATTTCTTTAGATCCTGGGCAGGAGGGAATTGAAAAGCTCATTCCTGGGATGTCTGTGGTTACGTATGTGGATACTTCGCAGCGGGTCGATTCTGGAGGATAAATTTTGGGTTTTTTCAGTTTAATTCTCGTGCCATTTACTTATAGTAAATGGCTCTTCACATTGGAAGATTTCGTTTGGTTTGTTATGATACATCTTTTAAAGCTCTTAGGCTCCTTATACTTCGATATCATGATGTAAAATAATGTTCCTTAGAATATTAAAGCGCATGCATCTTTACTCATTTCCATTTCTTTTGAAATAATTCAGTAGGGGGGATAGATGCACTGTTGAAAATTTTTCTTATAGTTTCTCACAACACTGTCCTTTGGGATGTGGTGTCACCGCGTGTTTTGAGGACAGGGGTGGGAGACTGCCAGGATAAAAAATTGGATAATAGACTGGTGGGATGGATGAAAAACTTATCTTTTGGAGGAAAGCGTAAAGTTAGGGGAAAGACGTAAAGTTTATATTTTGTAAACTATAAAAAATGCCCGCTTTGAGTCGGGCATTAAAAGGGAAGGTTGTTGGTTGTGTTGTTAATTTTTACGGATCAGCAAGAAGCTTACTAAAACGACTCCTGCTGCTAGTGCGAGGGTTTTTTTAGGATTTTCTTTCGCTTTTTTCTTTAATTCTGTAGCATGTTCGTTGAGGTGATAAAGCGTGTGACGGACTTTTTGTTTCCATGTGTCAAACAGCTCAGAAATGTTTTCAAAGTTATCCTTTTGAGAACTCCAATGATTTACGGGGACCAGTTCTCTTTTTAATTGTGCTATACGTTTTTTAATTTTAGCATTTTTGGCGTTGGGTGAAAATAGACACATTTATTGACTCCTTCGTGTGTTAAATTATTGCGTGACAGTTGGAATTGTGTTTGGGGTTTTGCTATAACGGCTTGAAAATTGAAAGGTTGCATTGATAATGCCGCGCGTGGGTGAGAAGAGAATTAAGAGTTTGGGTTTAATGAGGAATTTCTGAATGTGCTTGAGTTCATTTCATGTAAGGATGTAAGGTAAAAATTTTTACAAAAGGGTGTAAGATTCATTCTATCATCTTTATTTCATAAAGATGTAAGTTGGTGTCTTCATTTTTTTGTTTGTTTAAAGTGTTGGGATAGCTTTTGGCACGTGAAATAGTTTATAAGAAGTTTTTATCTACATGTTCTCTTGTGGCTTTAGGGAGTGGTATTGATTGATTCAATTAAGAAGATTTAAAATGAGAAAATCTTACGATATTTGGGTTTTCTATTCAAATTTGTAAAAAATAGATTATTATAAATCAATGTGTTGGATTAATTAGGCGGTGTCTTTCATGCATTTTTAAAAATTGCGTTTTGATAGGCGTTATCTGTTGTGTTGTAAAACACTGTTTTGCGATGACGTGGATGTACGGTATAGGCATGCAACTTAAAAATACAGTATTGTCTCTGTTTGGTTTCGGTTTCTTTTTGAATCAACCAAGTGTAGAAGTATAAACTTGAACAGAAGTAGTAGAACTTATCCGGTGCGTCTATAGGATGAATCGCACCTATGAGTTGAATTGCATCAGTGGTTAGTAGGTGGAACCTTTTGAGAGTAATCTGTTAAGATTGGGGGGCGGTGTAATTTTCGTCCTTTGAAGCGCGGAGGAAGTCAATGTAAATGATGATTGATAGCGCAGGTTTTAAAAATTTGAGGACTTGATGAGTACGACCTATTTTTTATCTAAACCACTTGAGCGTCGTCGGTCTATTGGTGTTGCTGTTGGTGATGTGATCGTTGGGGGGCAGAGCCCGATAGTTGTACAGTCAATGACCAATACGGATACGGCTGATGTTGATGCAACTGTTGCTCAAGTGGCTGCTCTTTGGCAAGCTGGTTCACAATTGGTTCGGATTACTGTTGATCGTGATGAAGCGGCGGCAGCTGTACCAAAAATACGGGAGCGATTGGAGAGGTTAGGATTTTTTGTACCATTGGTTGGGGATTTTCATTATATTGGACACAAGCTTTTATCTGATCATCCTGCGTGTGCTGAGGCGCTTGCAAAATATCGCATCAATCCTGGAAATGTTGGTTTTGGCGCAAAAAAAGATCGTCAATTTGCAGAAATTATTGAGATTGCTTGTCGGTATCATAAACCTATTCGCATTGGCGTGAATTGGGGCTCTCTTGATAATGCGTTGTTAACACGGCTTATGAATGAAAATGCACAGCAAGAAAATCCTTTATCGGTTGCTGAAGTGATGCGGGAAACTGTTGTGCAGTCTGCTCTGCAATCGGCTCTTTGGGCTGAAGAGATGGGATTGGGACGTGATAAAATTATTCTTTCTGCTAAAGTAAGTGATGTTCAAGATCTTATTGCTGTTTATACCACCTTGGCGGCGCGTTGTGATTATGCTCTTCATTTGGGATTAACGGAAGCTGGGATGGGAACAAAGGGGGTTGTTGCTTCTTCGGTGGCTTTGGGCATTTTATTACAGCAAGGTATTGGCGATACGATACGAATTTCCTTAACACCAAAACCTGGTGGTGATCGGACACGAGAAGTAAAGGTGGGGCAAGAACTTTTGCAAGTGATGGGTTTTCGGCAATTTTTGCCCGTGGTTGCGGCTTGTCCTGGTTGTGGGCGCACAACCTCAACGGTCTTTCAACAATTGGCGCAAAAAATTGAAGCGGATTTATACAAAAATATGCCTATTTGGCGTGAAAAATACCCTGGCGTTGAAAGTTTGAAGGTTGCCGTGATGGGATGTATCGTCAATGGACCGGGGGAGTCAAAACATGCGGATATTGGAATCTCTTTGCCTGGAGTGGGGGAAAGTCCTGCGGCACCTGTTTTTATTGAGGGACAAAAGGTAAAAACTTTGCGGGGTGATCACATTGCTGAAGAATTTGAAGCGCTTTTGAGTGATTATATTCATACACGCTTTGGACAGGGTTGAAATAAATTCTTGGAGTGCATTTTTTCTTCATTAAAGGCTGTGTTTTTGCTTGTAAATCAATATTCAGTCCTCATTGTGGTTGCATGTTGAGAAACAAGATGATCGTTTATAAATTGATGCGCTTCTTCATTGTTTTCAAGCATTTTTCCTTGATAATACTGTCTTCAAACAGATCCAATAGCAAACTAAATGTGACATTATTTCTAGCAATTTTCAGGATATCAAATTGATAGGATTGGAGATCCGCATAGCGGCTATTGCCATATTTGTCATAAAATTTAAGCTTTTATCTTTATATAAAAGGATGTATTGACACCTTTCGTGGTGTTATTGGGGAATAGATGACAAATATATTAGCGTTTGGCTTTTTATTTAACGGTATAAGAATTTTAACAGGTGCCTTTATTGTATTTTATATGCTTGAAAAAGGGCTAACTCTTATTGATATCGGGATCATTAAGTCGTTTCAGGCTTTTATTATGATGGTTACAGACATTCCTCTGGGATATTTTGCCGATAGAAAAAGTTATAAAATATCGATCGTTTTGGCAGCGGCTTTTGCTGCTACATGGCTATGTCTCATGGGATTTTCTACAAGCTTTTATGGATTTCTTTTGGCAGAATCTTTTAATGCCTTATCGCTGACATTGATTGCTGGCGCCTATAATGCTTTACTTGTTCAATATGCAAAAGCAAAATTGACATCGACTAAAAAAGTGCTGGGAGCGAGCTCTCAATATAATTACATCGGCATGTTTATATTCAGTTTGATCGGTGCTTATTTTGCTGATTATTCTAGCCAATATATATGGTATATCGCGGCGTTTTTAATGTTGATGACAACACTATTTGGTTTGTTTTTTCTTGATGACCTGAAGGGAGAGAAAAAACCAAATAAAGCGAATTCTCTCATTTATGATGCTAAAGAGATGTTGTCTATTTTTATTAAAGTTCCTTATATCTCTTTATGCTTTTATTTTTCACTGATCTTTTTCAATATATTCTCGCAGTATTGGCAGTGGATATTTAAAGATCATCATATTAATGTCACTTATTTTGATCTTGGTGTGACATTTTCACTGATATTGCTCTCTCAGCTCTTGGCTAGTTTTCTCTTTACAAAACTAAGTGAAAGAGTGAATTTTATTTTATTGCTGTTTCTTTTGGTTTCACTGATTTTTACAGTGGTTTTCTTTGAGCCGAAAAAAGAAATTGCTGTTATTTTAGTTTGTATGATTTTTTACTTAATTAAGTATACATATCTGCGTGTAGAAGTTGTTTTGCACGATAGTATTAGTGATCATTTCAGGGCTACATATGAATCTTTCTTGTCAACTGTTGGGAGATTTAGCTTATTGGTATTTTTTTACATGAGTGCGTATATGGTCGATATATTTGGCTTTTTCTCACTCGTTTATATTTTGGGTATCTATTTATTGGTTTATCTGTTGGCAATGTTTTTTTTAGAAGGAGCCCTAAAGAAATCTCAGTGAAAATAGTAACGTATTTCACGTGTGTTTCATGGGGTTTATAGTGGATCAAGGCTTTTATTTATTAAGGCGCATCATTGTTTTTGCATGTTGAATGGGAAAGCAGAATGTTATCCGTTATTCTTATTTCAAATCTATGTATGTTGAAGCAATCAAAGTCATCTGCTTGTACGTTATCAGTGGGCGTGGCATCACAATCATTAAAAAAGAAATAAAAATGCTTCTCATGAATATTGCACCAAGAGTTGCTGATAAGATTGGACGCTGATAAAGAAAATGATTGTACCGGATTATATGCTTATTAAGGAATGGTGATGGAGCAGTTTTCCCATGACCGATTTTATTGTTGATATATCTAACGCGTTTTATTCTTGTTTCCTTTAAAATATGAATGATCTTGTTGAGATAACGGCATCTTTCATTCTCATTTTTGAGTATTTTCTCTTTGGTTGTGGTCTCTGTATTGGTATTGTTGGGATGTACTCGCGTGGATAGTCTAGAGCAGTACAATAAACTTTACGAAGAATAGATAGATGGAAAATACGAGGCTTTTGAACATTTTCAAAAACAAGAGCAAGCAAGAAACTTCGTATATAGCCGTGGTTATCAGAATATAGCGCCCAAATTTGATATTATATGGCATCATCACAGACTTATTGTTTTATGTGGACGCTTTGTTAATTTATTGCGCGGTGAATTATAATGAGGAGATGTCATGGGCAATGTTCCCTAATGTCATAAGCAGTTTGCGTTATGACTATAATTGGAGAGAAAACAATTTTATTTGGGCATATAATATGTCTATGAACTCTACGGATCCCATGATTGATTATGCGAAAAAATTTCTTAATTCTTCAAGCGGAAATGGCATTAGCCCAATAACACAAGTTATTGACTTTGTGTCTAGTATGGAAGCTGGTCATAATGAAAACACTAAACAAATAGCGCGTTTTTGTATAGATCTCAATACGATATATGACATGATGAAACCAAGAAAAACTTACAAATGACATTTAATGGGTAATGGGCAAAATTCTCTCGAAGGATATTAAATGGCTATGATACTCTATTGATCGTCACGATATTTTCTTAGCCATGTTGCATGTTTTTTATTATGTCTTCAAAAGATGGACGCATTTTCCAGCTTTGGCAACAGGCATAGATTCACTTACAATGATGCTCTTCATCTTAATAAGAAAATTTCACTTAAAGGAGGAAATTTACACTTAGCTTGAAAAAAGTACTTATCATAAATTAAATTGCGCTATTATATTAAAAATAAGGCCTTTTTTATTTTTCTGTTTCAATGGTTATTCTCTGTTTAATCTTATCAATTCTCTTTTTATGCGATGAATTGAATAAACGAGATAAAGAGCGTGACGAATTAAAGTTCTACAGTGATCGTGATTATTATTAAATTGAAGTTATTACATACTTTTGTAAAAGTGTTTTTAGAGATCAAGCAATACACGAGTGAATTTACAGAATGTAACCATATTTGATCTTCTATAACAAGATAGCGTGGAAAGGCATAAAAATTACGATTCTCTACTGAGGGCATTTACTTAGGGCATTGTACTTCTTTTATTGTTTTTTACGGGTTTATAAAATGCCTTGTTTGATACTTATCCTGTTTATTTTTTGCCTTATCGTTAGAAGATTAAAGACATGAAGGAGAAAACGAGTTTTCTTCTTTTTGATCGTTTTTATTCGGCTTTAAAGCATCCACGGTAATATCTTTTAAAGCATGGTGATTACGCATTGTTTCACATTTTCTTTCGTTCATTCTTTAATGGAAGGTATTTTTCATGCAAAATGAAATGCCCAGAATGCACTTGTGTTATAAATTCACGCGGCTTGTTTTAATGAAATCCCTCTCAAGATTTGTCGCACCCATTTCATGATAAGAACTATAATGGAGATTAATGGTAACGTTTCTTTGAAAAGTTTATTATGCATTCAACAAAGGTGATGGTTTACACTATGTGCAATGGAGCGGATGAAGTTTAATTTTTGCGTATTGCGCTAAAGTGTGCTGCTTGTTGGAGGGGGAGTGCTTTAGCGCCAAAAGGATGTAAGAATGCTTCTGCTTTACTGATGAGTGTATCTCGCTTTTTTTGGGTTTCTTCAATGCCATAAAGATGAACAAAAGTTGCTTTTTGTGCCGTTTCATCTTTTCCAGCAGTCTTTCCTAGGGTTTGTGTGTTGGCGGTGACATCAAGAAGGTCATCGGTTAATTGAAAGGCTAAACCAAGATAGGTACCAAAATCAGTAAGTTTTTCGGTTAATTCTTTAGATGCATTGCCAATAATGGCGCCTGCTTGACAAGCAAAGCTTATCAGGGCTGCTGTTTTCATGTGTTGTAGAGTGATGATGTCATTACTTCCTTGCGGTTTTTTTTCAGCTTCAAGGTCCAGCATTTGTCCACCTAACATACCGCCAAGTCCTGCCGATTGTGCAAGAGACGTGATCAGTTTGATTCTAATGTCTGTAGATAAAGTACTGGCTTTATGGGCAATGATTTCAAAGGCAAATGTTAAGAGAGCATTGCCTGCTAGAATTGCTGTTGCTTCGTCAAATGCTATATGGACGGTGGGTTTTCCACGCCGGAGTATATCGTTATCCATAGCGGGAAGATCATCATGAATGAGCGAATAACAATGGATACATTCTAAGGCACATGCAACATCAAGAGAATATTCGACAGGGATATCAAAAAGTGCAGCACTTTGAATCACAAGAAAAGGACGCAGGCGTTTTCCACCGTTCAGCACACCATAGCGCATGGCTTTGATTAAGTTTTTAGGGCGTGAAATTTCACCATTTTGGATTTGATCACTTAACAGGGTATCAAGCCGCTTTTCAACAGTGTGTCCATGTTTTGCAAGAAGGGTGGTAAATTCGTGCATTCTTGCTTCCTTTGTTTTTACAAAAATGAAATTATGAAGTTTTGAAGAGAAAGGTTGTCGCTTTTTCTTGGTTTCATAAATTGGTGTCGTTTTTTATTAAAAATCAATTTCTCTTTTTATCCGTATCTCTATTGTATGTGCAAATCCCTTTTTAAGCCAAATAAAAATTGAATGAAGGTCTTATGAGAATGCTTTCATTGGCGTATAAAATTTTCAAATTTTGCGGTGTTTTTGATATTCATTTGATCATTTTGACATCATTTTTGATAAAAAGAAGGTCATTTTTGGTAAGAGGAGGAGCATTTTGACATTGCCTCTTCTTGTTTATCAGTGTATAACATCTTAAAATTTTATGGTGTTTTTAAATGAAGCATTGTCATTTTTGACATTGCTTTTTCTGTTTTAATGGATTTGGAGTGTCTTTTTATGGCTGTACCTAAACGAAAAACCTCTCCAGCGAAGAGGGGCATGCGCCGTTCGGCTGATGCTCTGAAGGCGCCGACTTATATCGAAGATAAAAATTCTGGTGAATTACGTCGTCCTCATCACATTGA
>NZ_JBHIMW010000004.1:61904-183967 GCF_042194445.1 Bartonella sp. MF74HXZ
TTTGAAAACGGGAATGTATCGCGGGCGTTCCGTTTTAGTGGTTAAAACTTTAGCGTTTTATCTCTTTTCCAGTAGTAAACTTCTTTTGATTCATGAGTGAATGCACGTTTGTGGCGTGCATTTTCGCTTTAAGGTGGATGTTGAGGTGTCCTTGCGTCGCCCTCATCACATTGATTTGAAAACGGGAATGTATCGCGGGCGTTCCGTTTTAGTGGTTAAAACTTTAGCGTTTTATCTCTTTTCCAGTAGTAGACTTCTTTTGATTCATGAGTGAATGCATTGGGTGAGATACGTTTTTCGCTTTTTCTTGAGAGCATGTGTAAGGCTTGGCCATAGAAAAATGATTTTATTATGGGAGATGATTTTTTTGTTTTTTTTGAGAGGCTATAAAGGATTGCTTGTGTCAGTGTCTTTTATGATGATTTCGTTAAGAGCTGGGGTATTGATATAAGTTAGGTCAGTAATGGAATCATTTTGTATCGCACTTAATTTTTATTGACCGTAGAGGGAATCCTATTAGATCGTAAAATATCGTCGTTTAAGGTGGTTGACCCATGTAAGGCTTTAAGCATACTGGTGTTTTTTATGAAAATATTTAAGGCAATGGTTTGTCTATAGGCTTATATTGTGACATGTGATTCTCCCTAAAAAAATAGAGATTTACATCACATTGATTTATAAGGTTCATTTGTTGTTTTGCGTCTTGAATGAAAGGTCTATCGTAGGATTTTTTCATTTCAAATTTCTTTCATGTTGAATCAATGACAATCACTTGCTTTTCGGTCACAAGTGGGGCTGGCATGTGGGTGAAAACTCTATAAGAAAGGAAAAAATGTCTGTAATAAATACATTTCAAATGTAAGGATTTTTGTAACATTGGGGGTTAAGTGTATGCTGATGCCAGGGTGTTTTCTTATAAGCAGAAAAGAGAAAACCGTTACAAGATAGAAGGTTTACACATTCAATAATCTTTAGTGCTTTTGATGATAAAGGTACATGAGACTTTTCTATGAATATCACGCTTTCTTTTTATATTTTTGAACTAAGAATTGTCCATATATTTTTTCTTATTTTTGTGAATATAAGGGATTTGTTACGAATAGCTTGTAAAAATAAGTAAACTTAAAACCAGATGTTTTATGTATGGGGTTGAGCGAAGTATTTTATCAAAGCCGGTATGACTCTCCAGTTCATAGCTGGTTTATGAATGGTTTTATGGTGTTACTTAGCTAAGTTTGCGATTTTTTTGTTATCTGTTCATCAATATCTAATCTTTAGCGGTCTGTTTAAAACAGAGGTTAAGACTTTTAAGAGTTCTATGAATCGTTTTAGATTTTGTATGTCCGATTGGAGTAAGAATATTGCGTATATCTCGTAATCTCTGAAATGAGAAGATAACCTCATTTTGGAAAATATGAAGTTGCAAGGGCAATATCAACGCTCATTTGTATTGTTATTTTTAAGTTAACTTTATAGCTTTCAAAAGTATTTGAAATGCCTTTTACAGAATGGAGATGATGGTTTAGTTCATGCTTTTGTTTATCGCGTTCTTTAACGGGGAATGCTTCTCATGCAAAATAGAGCGCCCAAGGTAAAATATGCTTATGTTGTACCGTCACGTGTTTTTTTAAAAAAGGAATATTTTCAATATTTGTTGCATCCATTTTATGACGGCGTTTTTGAATGTTATAATGGTTTTGTAGAAAGGTAAAATGGTAAAGTCTCGGTGCAGTGCATAAACGGCACTATGATTTTTACGCTTAATGAAAAAGCAAGCCTGCAGCCTTACACATTTTGCCAGCTTCCAATGTTGGTATATCCTTTGGTGCTTGGACAGTTCTACTAGCTCTTTTTGTACAGTTTTTACTCACAGATCAGCCCCGCTTGGGACCGAAAAGTAAGAGATTTTGATTGCTTCAACATGAGAGCAATTTGATTTGAAATGAAAAATCTTACGATATTCAAGATTCTAATTTAATATGAATAATGCTAGATTATGATGATTAATCAATTTGTTATCTATGAAGCAAGCAAATGAGGAGGAGGAATTTGTCGAAAAGTTAGATTGTTTATAGGTTGGTGCTGGTTAAGAAACTTCGTCCTTAAGGGCAGAGAGGATGTTAAAAAAATAAAACCAGCAAAAAGCTGGTTTTATCAAAATATCTCATTATGATGAAAGAGTGTGTTATGCAGCGTAGACAGCTTTACTGTTTTCATCTGTTTCTTCTCTCTCAGTTTTAAATTCGCGTTTCGGCTTGTTGGAGAGATGCATCTCTATGAGATTGATAGCTTCTGTTTCAGAAAGACTATTAATAACCGCAATTTCGCGGGCCATTCTTTCAAGAGCAGCTGTATAAAGTTGGCGCTCAGAGTAAGATTGTTCAGGCTGTAGATTAGAGCGGAAAAGATCACGGACCACTTCGGCGATACAAATAAGATCTCCTGAGTTGATTTTAGCATCATATTCTTGCGCACGACGTGACCACATGGTTCGTTTAACGCGTGCTTTTCCACGTAAAACTTTTAAGGCGCGTTCGACAGAATCACTAGCAGATAATTTACGCATTCCAACGGAAAGGGCTTTTGCAATGGGGACTTTGACATCCATTTTATCTTTCGCGAAATGAATGACAAAAAGTTTTAATTTATGTCCTGCAACTTCTTGATCTTCAATCGCTATAATTTGTCCTACTCCATGCGTAGGGTAGACGATATATTCAGAGGTTGCAAATTCTTTGGTCTTGGAAGACGTTCCATGTTGGGATGCCATATTTTAGTTTACTCCCTTATGATCAACAAATGTATCGGAAAACAGGTTATAAACCTGAGGGTTGAGTTTTCTTTAACCAAGTATATTGTACCAATTAAGTGAGCATAAAAGCCGAGTACTTTTAAATCCAAAAAAAATACATCGCTTTACTATAAAAAGCAAAGAAAAATACTTAGAAAGATGATCATGTTAAAATAACATTAACATCAAACTTCCAAAGAATCAATCATTTCGCTTAAGGATTTTTTTATTTTTACAAGAGACGTCTTTCAATTGTTGGAGGAGGAGGGTGTACACTGTATCATTACTCTTCGCCGCTTCCTGGATTTTCTGAAAAATACTTTTCTAATTTATTTGGAACGCCATCCATTTCTTTTGCTTGAGGAAGAGGGTCTTTTTGGGTGGTTAGATTAGGCCATTTGTTTGCATAATGAAGATTAAGTTCTAACCACTTTTCTAGTCCTGGTTCTGTATCAGGTAAAATTGCTTCTGCTGGGCATTCTGGCACACAAACACCACAATCGATGCATTCGTCTGGGTGAATAACAAGCATGTTTTCCCCTTCATAAAAACAATCAACAGGGCAGACTTCAACGCAATCCGTATATTTGCAGTGAATGCAGTTGTCGGTTACTACGTGGGTCAAGATCAAACTCCATTTGTTATTTTAATTCTCTTTAGAGGAAAGTGTGTGCGTGTTTTTATGATTGGTGAGTTGATCGCGTAGTATAGCTAGTTTTGCAAAAGGTGAATCAGGATTAAGGCGCTTTTCTTTTTGAAAAGGCTTATGATTTGCATGTTTGCCTTGGGATTTGTGGAACTTATGAGAGCGTTTTGTTTGTGATGGTGCTGCTTGAGGGGAATTTTCATTTGTGTGTTCCCCTTTTTTTACAGCGTTCTTCGATTTATTTTGCCACTTATTTCCTAATTTATCACGTTTTTTTTGTGCGTGGTGGTGAAATTGATGTCTATAATGCCATAGTAAAATAACTTTATCTTCTTGTGTAGGGAGAGGGGTTTTGGCAAAATTCCCAACAGGTTCAGCCGACGGTAAACGATTGGTTTTATGGGGATGTTTTTCAATACCAGAGGATAAAGTATTTTGGTATGAGGTATTTTTTTCTTCTTGTGTTGTTTCTGAATCGCTTATTGTTTTCCATTGACTGCCAACGCATTCTGCTTCAGGAACATCTTGCATTGTCTCATTGACAGGGGAAGAGGCTTGGTGTGCAAGGAGATTTTGTTCAAAAACAGTATTGCTTATGCTGTACGATTGATAACCAAGTCCTTTGAGGATTTCTTCCATATCGTTTCCATTGGCTCCAAGAATGGACATCATGGCTGGTGTAACAAAAAAACTTTTGCCATCATAGGCGCCATCGGGTTTGGGATCACTTCCTTGTTTCCAATGAAGTGCGGGGCGGATGAGATTGGCGAGACGTTCTAAAATATCAATCCGCACAGCACGTTGTCCTAAGATTCGGTAGCCGGCTAATTGATAAAATTGGCGGTTATAGGTAGGGTCAACAATCAAAGAGGTTCGACCAGCAGATAATGCTGACAAAATTTCACCCAAACCAGTTTGATCTTGTTCCGCATTTTGAAGATTCCACAGGAGGGTAATGGCTTGAACCGGAGCAGGTTTAAGCATTCCGGCAACATAGATGTGAAAAGCGCCAAAACGCACACCTAGACGCCGAAGCACAGCACGTGATTCTTGCGCAAGTTCTTTGACAATGTCTAAGACTTCGCGGCGTGGTAAAATCCCTAAAGAGTTAAAAAGTTGTAAAGCAAGACTGTTTGTTGAATCCGTTAAATTATCAGCATTACGCAAATCAAATAGAGGTTTTAAAGTCGTTTCAAAATGAAAGGTGACAAAGCGTTCTAATCGCTTCACAACGTTATCGCGGGATTCTCCTGTGAGTTGTTCATCTGCTAAAACAATCAGTTTTGGTTTGAAAAAATCTTCTGTTGCTACAAGCTGTCCTACGGGCTGACCAATCCAGCGCACAATTCCATCAGAACTGAGGGTAAAATCTCCATTTGCACAAGCACAAAAACGTGTCGCGCGTTTGGAAAAAGCAAGAATCAAATTTTCATTCTCTGTTGAAATTTGCTTCTCAGCTATTTGATCAGTACTGTTTTTGTTGGCATAAAAACGAAAACCTTCAAATTTACCCCTTCCGTGTTTTTCAATGAGAATATCATCTTGAAGAATTTCATCCTGTTGAACAATCTTGCTATCCATGATCATTTTCTTTCTCAGTGCGAAATTGGTCAAAAGCTTTTTGCGACAATTTCATAATGCTTCTTTTTCTTTAACACGTTTGTTGCGTTTGCTTCAATCACTCTTGTCGTTTTTTGCTGTTTCTTTTTGCGTCTTTAAAACTTGGATGATTCTTTTTTTTATTCAGTTTTCATTCAGTTTTGATGCTTTATATTTGCAAATTACACTTATTAGTTGTATTGTAAAGCTGAAAGCATAAATAAATTCTTCAATTTAAAAGGAAACAGAACCGGTTATTAAAAGACAGCTTTTGTTTTACATGATCATTTTATTTTTTTTTGTTGTTTTGTTATGAAAAGTGAAGAGAAAGTTTTTTCAAATATTTCATAGGCTAAAAGGCATATTGTAAAGGCATTTTGCAGGTGAAATTGTGTCTTATGACAAGAATTTTTACCATGACAGTAAAAAAAAACAATTGCGATTATAAAAATACACGTTAAAGTAGTGGGTACAGAAGTTAACAACTTTTGCGTTCTTTTTAAGCAAAGAACAATGATGTCGTTGCCAAATCAATTTTGATAATTTTAATCGCAAGGGGTTATTATGGGTAATCTTTCAAATGCTGTTTATAAAAGCAGCAAAAATTATAGCGATGCAGACAAAAGCTTAGGACGTAATATGATGCGTTCTGCTATGCAAGCGCCTTATCTTGAACGACAAAAAGAGCATGATTTGGCTCTGCGGTGGAAAGACAAACGTGATGATGATGCCATGCATCAAATTGCAGCAGCTCATATGCGTTTAGTGATTGCTATTGCTAACCGCTTTAAACGTTTCAAAATGCCATTGGGGGATTTGGTACAAGAAGGGTATGTGGGACTATTGGAAGCAGCTGCACGTTTTGAACCTGATCGGGAAGTGCGTTTTTCAACGTATGCAACGTGGTGGATACGCGCTTCTATTCAAGATTATATTTTGCGAAATTGGTCAATTGTTCGAGGGGGAACTAGTTCTTCGCAAAAAGCGCTTTTCTTTAATCTTCGGCGGTTGCGTGCAAAACTGATACAAGATGATAGTGCTTTGTCAAAACAGGATATCTTTCGCACAATCGCTGAAAAGCTTGGCGTTTCCGTGCGCGATGTTGAAACGATGGATTTTCGTTTTTCCAGTTCTGATAATTCCTTGAGTGTTTCTGTTTCTGAGAACAGTGATAATCCCATTGCTAAGATGGATGTTTTAGTGGATGATAGTCCTCTTCCTGATGCTTTAATTGAGCAAGTAATTGATGGTCAACGGCGTACACAATGGCTTTACGATGCGTTACAAATTCTCAATGAACGGGAGTTGGAAATTATTCGCTTTCGTCGCTTAAATGAAGAGGGTGCGACTCTTGAAGTTTTGGGTGAAAAGTTAGGAATCTCAAAAGAGCGCGTGCGTCAAATTGAAGCTCGGGCTTTGCAGAAATTGCGTTCTGCTCTTCTTACGGTTCATTCAGAAGATGCTTACGATATATAAGCAGTAAAAGGCTTTGTGGGAGGAAGAGAGAGAGAACGTATAAGTAGGGGGTATATGAGAGTATGATGAAGTTGGATTTAGGGGATTACCAGATTTGTCTAGGGATATGCCTCCTTGGGGATGCGTTTGGTGCTATTGATGAACAGAGGAAGATTGGGGGTGATATTAGTTCGAGGAAGTATGTATCAAACGGAGTCGTATGAAGGTATGATGAAATTGGTTTTTAAAATGTCCCTCTTCATTTGCGAATATGCTTTAAGGGAGAGGGCGTCATGCAGATAGAAAAGAATCAAAACTGTAGCAGGTGAGAAAAAAGGCTTATTCTGTAATGATTTTCACTTTTGTACCTGCGGGTAGAGTTTGTGTTGGTGAGAGGGCGTTGAGGATGCGGAAGAGTTTTTCTTTATCTGGTGTGTGTTGCATTTTATTGGCTAGGTTTGCAACGTTTTCTCCTTGTTTAACGCGGACAACACGGATTTTTAAGGGCTTCAGTTTTTTTAATTGTGAAGATGAAAGAGAATGAAAGCTTTGTAGCGTTTTTTGGGCAACCTCTACAAAATTTTGAGAATTATGTGGGGCGGCTGTCAGAAAACGAAAGATATGGTTGTTGAATGGAATGACAACTACATCAAATTGCCATTGCTCATTGGTAGCATGGGCTCGTGCTCCAAGTAAACTTTGGCTTTGGAATCCTTGACGCGTAAATTCTTGATGGGGGAGCCCCTGAATTGTGATGGGGCGGATAGATGATTGGTCTAGCCCGATAATCCAGCCGCTTTTCAAATAATCACTCGCAGATATTCCAGTAGGATGCGGAATAGCATCAAAACGAATCGCAATTTTATCTGGTCCACTGGCCCAAACAGTGTGTGCTGAATGTTCTATTGTAAAATTATTTGGAACAGAAAAAGCTATGCGCAACTGTGGGTGAATAAATTGGTTACCTCGTACAAAACCTGTATAAAACCCTCCTCCAAAAATCATGCCATCAATGCTTTTGAGAAAAGAATCGCGATCGGTTGTTTTACTATTCCCTTTACTGATTTTACGCGCCTTTTCTATCGCAAGCCGAATGCGTTGAGGGGTGGTTGGGTGAGAGGTTAGAAAATCTAGAGAGGCATTTTGGGTGCCGGAGATATTACGCAAAGCACTATAGGCTTCCATTGTTTGAAGAAAGCGCGGTGAAGCAAATGGATCATATCCTGCTTGTTGGAGCATTTCGAGTGCAAGGGAATCAGCTTCCAGCTCTTGATTGCGGGAAAATTGCGCTAGTTGTTGCTTGTTTTGCACAGGGTTATGAAGTTTTTTGCCAATAGAAGAAAGAAGACCTGAAGACATGTGATTTGTCATCTTTAATTGGGCTTCTTTTTGCAGGCGTAAAATGCCATGATTGGCTCTGATATGTGCTATCTCATGGGCTAAAATGGCTGCAACTTCTGAAGAATCATTGGCTAATGCCAGCATACCACGAGTGATGTAGATCGCACCATTGGGGAGTGCAAATGCGTTAACACTTTCTGAGTTTAAAATTGTTACAGAATAGTTTTGATGAGAACTATGTGATGGAACTGTCAGTTTACGGACAATCTTTGCTAAAAAGTGTTCAAGTTTTGCATTATAATAAGCGCCGCCATACATTTGTAAAACACGTGGGTGTTGCAGAGCGCTTAATGTGACATAGATATTGTGATTGTTGGTACGTTTGATCGTTTTAGAAGAAGTGGAAGAAAGCCTATCATTTTGAGAGAGGGGCGTATGACAAGCTGAAAGGAGAAAGGTTAAACTTATGAAAGTTGCTTTATACAGGCGTGAGCGAAAAAGAAGATTGCGTTGAAAAATGGGGTGCGTTGGACCATGGTGCACATTGTTTCTGTGGAGTAATTTGGCAAACTGCATTTGTATCTTTGTATCGTATGTTTCTTCAAGAGATTCATTAGGGATAAGGACTCATTTGGCTATATCACGCTTTTTGTTTATAAAAAATAACTCTCACTTATAAAAGAGTGCGCTGTAAAGGAAATTTTGTGAAAGGCAAAGTATGGCATGACAACATTTACGATATTGTTAAATGGAGATGTTTGTATCACTGATCGTTTGCTTAATCAAATTCAAAACAGTCGGGTGATTGCTGCTGATGGTGGTATGCGTCATGCGGCAGCGCTTAATGTGTCGCCTGAGTTGTGGTTAGGCGATTTTGATTCATCGGATGAGAATTTAATACGCGAATATAGTCATGTTCCGCGTGAGGTTTTTCCTTCTGATAAAGATATGACAGATAGTGCTTTGGCTTGCGAAAGGGCGCTGCAAAATGGTGCTAAAAAGCTTATTTTGTGCGGTGCTTTGGGAGGTGAGCGAAGTGATCATAGCCTTTCTCATATGACGCAAGCATTGATGATGGCTGAAAGGGGCATTTCAGTATTGTTGACAAGTGGTTTGGAAGAAGGCTGGCCGGTTTTGTCAAAACCTTGTTCGTATGATTTGCCTAAGGGATGTTTGTTTAGTATTATCGGTTTTTCTGATTTAAAAGGCTTAACTCTTGCAGGGGTAAAATGGCCAATTTGTGACAAAAATGTGTCATTTGGCTCTTCTTTAACACTTTCTAACCGTATTTGTGGAACCTTTTCTTGCCATTTAGGTTCTGGAAAAGCTATATTGTTAGCGTCTGTGCCTATTCCATAAAGCTCTTCCAATATATTTTGAATAAGGCAGGGGGGGGCCTAGTGATTAAGTGCCGACATAAACGATATATTATGTATTGATCTTGAGAAGGAAAGGTTTTGATATGCTAAAATCAATTTTTAAAGTGGCTGTTGTTTCAGCCATTGGTTTCAGTTCAGTCGCTTGTACCACAAACGATGAACGCGTTGCACGTTACGGCGTAGGAGGAGCAGCAATTGGTGCTTTGGCTGGAACTGCTATTGCTGGAAGTACTCCTGGAGCAGCACTTACCGGTGCAGCATTTGGTGCTTTGGCTGGAACAGTAACAGGTGCAGCTGCAAATCAAAGAAAACAACAAAGACAGGCATCACAATTGTGCACGTATCGTGGTCGTAGAGGACATGTTTACCAAGCACCTTGTGCACAAAGAGTCCCTGTACGGCAATTGTGTGCTTACCGTGATGGAAGAGGGGTGATGTATAAAGCACCTTGTCCGCACCGCGTTCGTTAATGGCGGCGCCGCTCCTGCGGCTTGACCGCATTTTCTTAAATTTTGGAAAAACGCCTTTGCTCAATCAAGCTTGTTTATCGGTTGAGCAGGGGGCGCGTATCGCGCTGGTTGGCCGTAATGGTTGTGGAAAATCAACCCTATTAAAAATTGCCGCAGGAATATTAGAGCCTCATGGTGGCGAAATTTTTCGCCACCCGCGAGTGACGCTCCGTTATGTCTCACAAAATCCGGATTGTTCAGGATTTGAAGATATTAACGCTTATATGGAAGCGGGGCTGGACGATATATCTGATGTTCAGTGGATCAATACGCTTCGCACAAATTTAGGGTTTTCGGGGGCGGAAAAATTGGAAACGCTTTCGGGAGGCGAAAAGCGGCGTGTTTCATTGTTACAGGCCATTGCTGCAAAACCCGATATTTTGTTCTTAGATGAACCAACCAATCATCTTGATTTACCAACCATTGAATGGCTGGAAGCTGTTTTATCGTCTTTGCGTTCAGCGATTGTGGTGATTTCCCATGATCGGCGATTTTTAGAAAATGTTACGCGGTCAACGGTATGGCTTGATCGTGGCACAACCAAAAGACTGGAAAAGCGTTTTTCAGAATTTGAAAGTTGGCGTGATAAGGCGTTGCAAGAAGAAGCCATTGAGCAGCATAAATTGGGGCGCCAAATTGCTCGTGAAGAACAATGGTTGCGTTATGGCGTGAGTGCACGGCGTAAGCGTAACGTACGGCGTTTAGGCGAATTAAAAAACTTAAGACAGCGTCATCAAACCTATAAAGGGCAGCCTGGAAATGCACTTTTGACAGCAGCGAAAAGTCATGAGTCTGGGCAATTGGTTCTTGAAGCAAAGAAAATTTCAAAATCCTATGGTGATCGCATTATCGTGAAAGATTTTTCTTTGCGTATTCAGCGTGGTGATCGAATCGGGTTGGTAGGACCCAATGGTATCGGAAAGACAACGCTCCTTTCTGCATTAATTGGGCAAGAAGCCGTGGATAGTGGAACGGTGAGGCATGGCTATAACCTCTCTATGGCATTGCTTGATCAGCAACGTATTTTAAATGAAGAAGAAACTTTAGCGCATTATTTAACGGGAGGAAGAGGTGATACTCTTGTGATCAATGGACAAGAGCGGCATGTAGTTTCTTATATGAAAGACTTTTTATTTTTGCCTGAACAAGCACGCACTCCCCTTAAAGAATTTTCGGGGGGAGAAAGAGCACGCCTCATGCTTGCACGACTTCTTTCACGTCCTGCAAACTTTTTGATTCTTGATGAACCGACCAATGATTTGGATATGGAAACTTTGGATTTGTTGCAAGAATTTATTGCTGATTTTGCGGGAACAGTATTATTGGTCAGCCATGACAGAGACTTTTTAGATCGTACTGTAACGCATATGTTGGCACCTCAAGGTGATGGTCATTGGGTTTTGTATGCGGGCGGCTATAGTGATATGATGGCGCAAAACCAGCATGCTCTGAGTTTACAACGCAAAAAAACAGAATTATCGCAGCGTAAAGAACCTTCAAAATCTCATGTGGGAGAGCTTTCAAAGCAGGATTCATCAACAGATCATAGCTTGATAGTGCGGGAGAAAAAACCACGAGGTAAATTGTCTTATAAGCAGGTTTATGCATTGGAAAGATTGCCTGAAGAAATTGCTGTTTTGCAAAATGAAATCAAAAAAATTGAACAAGAGCTTTCTGATCCAGCCCTTTATCGCAGTGATAAAGAGCGTTTTGAGCGTTTATCAACAGCGTTGGAAAAAAAGAAAAATACTTGCACACAAAAAGAAGAAGAATGGTTAGAACTTGAAATTTTACGCGAAGAAATGGAAGCGTGTTCACGGTAATATCTAAAAAATTTTAAAAGATTTGTATTGCATCATCGCTTTTCTTGGATTTGTTACAAGAGTTTGTGGCTGATTTAGCGGGAACAGTGTTGTTGATGAGTTATGGCAGAAACTTTTTAGATCGCACTGTAACATGTAGCTTTTCAAGGCGATGGTCATTGGGTTTTGTATGCGGGTGCAGTGATATGATAGCGCAAAACAAGTATGCTCTGAGCTTACAAGGCAAAGAAACAAAACTATCTTTGCCGTGAGTTTTTTCAAAATTGCGTATAGGGAAGCACGCCAGTTCCATTGCATACTTTTCCAGTCCCCAATGTTGCTACAGCCCCCTTGGAACTTGAGAGCATTCATAAGAAACATTCCCTTATCTTTACCTTATATCCTAAATACACCAACCCTGCTTATGACGGAAAAGCAAATGATCTTCATTGATTCTAACGTGAGAAGTGTTGTGGTGGGGAAAGCTTACTGTATTCGACGTTATGATTTAAGTTTAAAAATGATGATTTGTTAGGATAAATCAACGTGTTATTGTAACATTTCTAGGAGGAGAAAATGATAGCAATTAAAACAAAGCGAACAATTTCCACATTGATTGGTTTAGAAGATGCAGCTGAACTGTCTTCTTATTACCTCCGTAATGCGAATCATCTGCGTCCTTTTGAACCTGTTAGATCTGATGGTTACCACAGCCTAACAGCTTGGGAAATACGAGCTAATGCATTTGCTTATGAAAGTGCACAAGGACAAGCATACCGATATGCCGTACGATTAAAAAATGAAAACACAGTCATTGGTGTTGTGAATTTTACAAATGTGGTTCGTGGTGTTTTTCAAGCTTGTCATCTTGGTTTTTCTCTTGATGAAAAACAACAAGGCAAAGGTCTCATGTTTGAGAGTTTATCGGCTCTAATACGGCATATCTTTCATGTTTATCATCTGCATAGAGTGATGGAAAATTATAGACCTGAGAACATAAAAAGTGAACGTTTATTAAAGCGCCTTCATTTTGAAAAAGAAGGCTATGCCAAAGACTATTTGATGATTTCTGGAAAATGGAGAGACCACATTCTAACCTCTCGAATCAATGATCTGTATGAGTCCGTTAATAGATTCGAATAAAGTTTTATTAAAAGTTCTATCAAGGGGCTTTTTATCAAATGTGTAAATATGCCGAATTTCTGCCTATCCTAAAAGATAAAGATCCTTAACCAGCTCTTCTTTTGTAAACAGTTCAGACTCTCATTTAGCGGATTTCAACTGCTGACCACTTTATATGTTTCTTTTTGTAGATAATGAATTGATTTATCATCATAATTCATTTTTTCAATTTGAAGGAAGAGAGTCCTCAATATCGTAAGACTTTCTCATTTCAAATCTATTGATGTTTAATCATAAAAATTACCTCTCTTGCACATCACAAATTGGATTGGCGTACAAGTGAGGGGTTGTGTGGATAAAAATGATTGGAGGACAAGGATAAAAATGCTCTGTATAAATCCTTTTAATGTGAGGGCTGTTGCAATATTGTGTATTTTGTGACCGATAGTCTCGTTACAAGTTACACAAACAGCTTATTATTGGGTGAAATTTTTATACATTCATTTGTTTTTTTGCATTTTCTTTTCTTAAGAAATTTTCCAATTTTATCAATAGCTTTAACTCATACCAAGCGCATTTTTATAAAGCTCAATGATTGCTTCTTCTTCCATTCGTTCATGTTCTTCTTTTTTACGCAACCGTATAATGCTGCGAACGGCTTTACTATCAAAACCAGAGCCTTTAAGTTCAGTGTAAACGTCTTTAATATCATCAGAAATGGTTTTTTTCTCTTCTTCTAGTCGTTCAATACGTTCGATAAAAGAGCGTAATTGGTTTACGGATATAGCGTGTGTTTGATCGGTTACTGTATCGTTCATTGTATTTTTCTCCAAGTTATATATTTTAAGTTATTTTTCGACGACGAATTTATGTTGAAAAAGCTTGAAAAACAAAAAGTAAATCAAGCTACACAGTTTTTTTACAAATTGACTTTAAATATTTTGTAAAATTTTTAAGATATATGCATTTATAAAAGGGCTATAAAAAGAAAAATATAAAAATATACGTTTTAGACTTGAAAAGCTTTTGAAAAAAGAAATGTGTAATTTGTTTTGAGAATTTGACATCATAGAGGAAGTTTTGTGATTTTAAAAAAACGATATTGGGTGTTTCAAAAAGGATTAAAGGTTTTTCTCTTGAGCATTTTGCTCTTGTTTCCCCTTGTTGTTTTTGCAAAAGCTGACTTTAGGGTTTGTAATACAACCCAACAGTCTGTAGGGGTTGCTCTTGGATATCGTACATTTTCAGGGTGGGTGAGCGAAGGCTGGTGGACGGTACCCGTGACGGAATGTAAAACCTTAATTGAAGGGCCTCTTGCTTCACGGTTTTATTATTTTTATGCGGAAGGGGCACAAAAAAAAGGGAATTGGGCAGGTTCTGTAACCATGTGTGTGCAAGATAGCCAATTTACCATTCAAGGGGTTCATGATTGTTTCCCTCGAGGATATCAAAAGGCTGAATTTAAAGAAATCGATACCGGAAATCAAACCAGTTGGATGATACAGTTGACGGATGAGTCTTTGTTAAACAATTCAGTTATCCCTTCTCTTTCAGGAAACTCTCCACCGTGAAACGTGCTCGTAAAGTAAAAATTATTGCAACTCTTGGTCCTTCTTCTTTTTCCAGTGAAATGATTGAGAAGCTTTTTAGGGCAGGAGCAGATGTTTTTCGTCTTAATATGAGCCATACTGACCGTGATATGATGGGTGATTTGGTCAAGTCTATACGAGAAGTTGAAAAAACAGTTCGGCGACCCATTGGTATTTTAGTGGATCTTCAGGGGCCAAAACTGCGTGTGGGTCGTTTTACTAAGGGTCAAGAAGATTTGCGTGTTGGGCAAAGCTTTACGTTAGATAATCGCGATGTGTTGGGTGATGCACAGCGTGTTTTTTTCCCTCATGAGGATGTATTTTCGGCTGTTAAACCAGGAGATCGGTTATTGATTGATGACGGAAAACTGGAATTGCGTGCGCAAGTTTGTGATGGTCATTCTGTACAGTGTCGCGTGGTTGCTGGAACCCGTATTTCTGATCGAAAGGGTGTCAGTTTTCCCGATACAATTTTGCCTTTTGATTCGATGACGTCAAAAGATAAGGAGGATCTTCAGGCTCTTTTACAGCAGCCTGTTGATTGGGTTGCTCTTTCTTTTATTCAACGTCCAGAAGATATTATAGCGGTGCGTCGATTGACGAAAAGCAAGGTGTCTTTGATGGCTAAAATCGAAAAGCCTCAAGCCTTAGAGCATATAGAGAAAATTATTGATGTATCCGATGGTATTATGATTGCACGGGGTGATCTTGGAGTGGAAATGCCTTTGGAAAGGGTTCCTGCACTTCAGATGGAGCTCATAAAAGCTTGTCGTTTAGCAGGAAAGCCTGTTGTGGTGGCAACACAAATGCTCGAATCAATGATCTCATCTCCTGTTCCGACACGCGCAGAAGTGTCGGATGTTGCTACAGCAGTTTATGCAGGAACAGATGCGGTGATGTTGTCTGCTGAATCTGCTTCTGGTCGTTATCCCGAAGAAGCCGTGCTTATGATGGATCGAATCGCGCGGCAAATCGAACAAGATCACACTTATGCCGCTCAGGTTGGGGCACAACATCCAGCACCAGAATCAACAGGAACAGATGCGATTTCTCTTGCTGCGCGTCAGATTGCTGAAACACTTGAATTAGCAGCTATTGTTGCCTATACGGCTTCAGGAACAACGGGGGTGCGCGCCTCTCGTGAACGTCCCAATAGACCGATTATTGCTTTATCTCCCATTGTGGAGACAGCACGGCGTTTAGCTTTAGTTTGGGGGCTTCATTGTGTGGTTGCGCAAGATGCACGGAATTTAGAGGATATGGTTGATCGTGCAGCAGCCATTGCATTTCAGGAAGGTTTTTGCAAAGGGGGAGATCGCTTCCTTGTGACAGCTGGTGTTCCCCTTGGAACGCCTGGTGCGACAAATCTCTTGCGTATTGCTTCTGTCTCTCAAGATGGAACGAAAGGGATTTGAGCCGTTTACGCATGGTGTTTTTTTATGCGCCTTTAAACAGGCTTTAAACACAACGGGTGTGCGTTTTTTGTGAATGCTTCCATAGACCCATTATTCTTTTACCTCCCATTGTAAAGATAGCAAGGTGTTGCATTAGGTTATAAGGTTTGGGGATGGGAGCAGATGCGGTGATGTTGTCTGTTGATTTTGTTTTAGTTCTGAAGAAGCTGCTTTTACGGTAGGGCATTGAATGGGAGCCTCTCTTTTATTTCATTGAGGTAGGCATAGTGGGGATTGCTTTATTGCTGTTTATACGAGAAAGATGTTCATTGATAATGAGAGTTCATTCTTTTGCTTTTTGAATGAGAGCCTTGAAATTTGTCTCATTTTAAACTTTTGCAAACAGAATTGAATAAAATTAGAATTATGTGCCTAAAAGTCATGCTGATATGTCATGAAAAAAGTGTTGGGTGAATGTGTTTTAAAAATATGCTTTGTCGGCACATTTGCAACATATTGATTTATAATGATAATATAGCGTTCTTTATATTGAATTAAAACCCTGAATACCGCAAGGTTCTCTTAACTTTAAATTTGTTTATGTTTTGTCAATCATAACTATTTGCTTGCACGCCACAAATGGGGGGTGTGGGTAAAGACTGTACAAGAAAGGTGTCCCTCTTATGAATCGTTTTAAGGGACAAGGGGGCTGTTGCAATATTGGGGGCCGGTTATAGTGATGGTGCCGGTTTGCTCTTTTATTAAGCGTGGAGATTTTGAGGACTGGGGAGAGAGATATGGATTGTTTGTTATAAGGATCAAGATGTCGGTAGAGGGTGTTTTCAAGAGCTACTATTGTAGTTTATGATGTTTAAAGTTGCCACAGATTAACATAATCTTCGGGTTTGGCTTTTTTCCTGCTCTAAAGGATGAAAATACTAAAGTTCACGCTGGTTTATAAATGATACGGTTCTTCTAAGGTGGGTTTCATCTGATGGACATTTTAGGTGCAAAGACTCCATGGTGCTTATATTATCAAATGGCGGTGCTTTACGGGATAATAGATAAGGTTATTTTTTAAATATATTTTGAATAGATATATTGAATCTGCTTGATTTTATCTAAGGGAAAGGACTTTTGGTATGCATTTATAGGGAACATGAATAGAGTTCTTTTTCTCGAAGGATGCTTTATTTGTTTGTTGCTGTTGTCATTTATATGATTTTTTTTACAATGATGTTGGTTTTGTTATCTTGTTGCGCTGTTAAAAGGCATCTCATTTGAAGGGTGGTGATATAAGGTTGCCTCCTTGATATAAGAGGTGTTTGTGCAGGGGTGAAATATTCAGAGTCGGTTTTTTTTGTTGAGTTTTAAGTTCATCTCATAAGTGGTGAGTAGCTGGAATCCTCTCTATAAAAAACCGGACCATTTACAGACTGGTGTGGGTTTAAGAGTTTTTATCCTGTGAGGTGTAGCGGACAAGTAAAATTACTGGTTTGTTACGCGCTGATGTACTTTTAGAAATCTTCCTGTTCTTGTTCTTGAAAGCTTGTGCTGTTTTGATCATCTTTGAGCAATTGGTTGGTGAGATTTTCAATGCGTTGTGTGGTGTCACGCATAATTTTCCCCATGGTGCGGTCTCTTTCGTTGTGGAGTCGTAAAAGAGCATTGTAGTCTTCTTGTAATTTTTTATTTTCTCGTTTTATTTCTTCCATTTCATCGATAATCATTATGCCAGCCATAACCGATAAACGATGGTCGCCAATTTCACCAAAATTGTTCTTTAAATGTGTGATATATTGATCCAATTGTGCAGCGAGCGCAATAAGACGACGTTCTTGTCCTTTATCACAAGCCATGCGATAAATTTTACCATCAATGGTAACGGAAACAGTTTCCATACATTCAAACCTTTATCTATCAATGACAACACGAATTGTTTCCATTGCTTTAATAAGACGTTTGGAAACTTCTTTGTTTACGGACTCTAAGCGTTCAATTTGGGCTTCAGCTTTGTCAAGCGCTTGGGCAAGATGGCTGCGGTCAGCATTCATTCGTTGAATTTCTTCTTCCCATTCGTTATTTTTATCAATAACGGCATTGCGGTTTATTATGGTGATCTCTAAAGTTCTAAGTGCTTTTTCTAGGTGCTCTAGAGCATCTTGTAGAACCGTCGTTTCTTGGTTCATTGCTTTTATCCTTTGGGTAATTGTATCCTTTATCAATGTGTTATGCAAAAACGAATCACTTTCAATCTTGTATTGTGTGCGTTTTATTTTTAAGTATGTAGGATATTTTAGCAAGCAAAGCAGGGGATGGATATAAATTAAAAGCTGGATTTTTTGCGCGTATTGGCATAAATGACATGGATATACAGGACGCGTGAGGGGAATGTTATTAATGTTATTGAAGTGGTGGCAAAAAGTCTCACGCTAATGGTTAAAAAATAGTATTCCTTGAGAATTTTAAGAGAATACGGAAAAAGCAACAGAATAACGTATTTAACGAAATGGTCGATTATTCATGACAAATACCCACCAACAGAATCAGATGGCCAATGCTATCCGTTTTCTTGCTATTGATGCGATTGAAAAAGCAAATTCTGGTCATCCGGGCTTACCAATGGGGGCAGCCGACATTGCTACAGTCCTTTATACACAATTCCTTGCTCATGATCCTAAAAATCCTCGCTGGCCTAACCGTGATCGTTTTGTGTTATCGGCGGGGCATGGGTCTATGTTGCTTTATGCTCTCTTGTATCTTTCTGGTTATGAGGATCTCTCTCTTGAGGATCTCAAAAATTTTCGCCAATTAGGGGCAAAGCTTGCTGGGCATCCAGAATATGGGCATGTGGCGGGAATCGAAACAACCACTGGACCACTTGGACAAGGGTTGGCAAATGCCGTGGGAATGGCTCTTGGGGAGCGTTTGCAAAACGCCCGTTTTGGTGATCTCATCAATCATTACACTTACGCGTTGGTGGGCGATGGATGCCTTATGGAAGGAATATCTCAAGAAGCGATTTCCCTTGCTGGTCATTTGAAACTCAATAAGCTTATTGTGTTGTGGGACGATAATAATATTTCCATTGATGGAGAGATTTCACTTGCTGATAGTACTGATCAGATTGCGCGTTTTAAAGCTTCTGGTTGGGAGACACATAAAATCAATGGGCATGATCAAGCAGCAATTGCACGGGCTATTGAGGCGGCACAAAATTCCGATAAACCAACTTTGATTGCTTGTAAAACAACGATTGGTTTTGGAGCGCCAAATAAAGCGGGGACTAATAAAGTTCATGGAGCCCCTTTGGGCGCACGAGAAATCACTGAAACCCGTATCGCTTTAGGGTGGGAGGCTGAGCCTTTCGTTATTCCAGCCGATATTCTCGATAGTTGGCGCTTGGCTAGTCTCAATGCTGCTAAAAAACGTCAAAAGTGGGAAGCAAAATTTGCTGATCTTCCTGTCTCAGAGCGTGTGGAGTTCGAAAGATTGATGCGAGGCGATCTCGTGGGTGGATTTGATGGCGCTATTGATACTTATAAACAAAAACTGGTTGAAGAGCGCCCCGTTGTTGCTACGCGTAAAGCTTCAGAAATGGCTCTTGAAGTTATCAATGAAGTCGTTGTTGAGACCATTGGTGGTTCGGCTGATCTAACCGGATCTAATAATACAAAAAGCAGTCAGATGAAAAGTATCTCTGCTGAAGATTTTTCAGGGCGCTATCTGCATTATGGAATTCGCGAACATGCAATGGGAGCCGTGATGAATGGTCTTGCCCTTTATGGCGGCTTTATTCCTTATGGGGGAACCTTTTTATGCTTTTCTGATTATATGCGTCCTGCTATGCGGCTCTCTTCTCTTATGGGATTGCGGGTGATTTATGTCATGACTCACGATTCTATTGGTCTTGGTGAAGATGGTCCGACCCATCAACCCGTGGAGCATTTAGCTTGCCTGCGCGCAATGCCTAATCATCTTGTGTTCCGCCCTGCTGATGCTATGGAGACAGTCGAGTGTTGGCAATTGGCTTTGAAAGCACGCAAAACGCCTTCTACTTTGGCTTTGAGTCGACAAAATCTACCGCTTTTGCGTCAAGAGTATGAAGAAGAAAATCTCTGTATGCTCGGTGCTTATGAATTCCTAACAGCTAGTGATGATGCACAAGTGACGCTGTTTGCTTCTGGTTCGGAATTGCAAATTGCGGTGGAGGCACATGCGGTGTTAGAAGAAAAAGGCATTCCAACGCGTGTGGTTTCTGTGCCTTGTTTTGAACTCTTTTCTCAACAATCTCTCTCCTATCAGCGTGCTCTTATTGGAGATGCGCCGATTAAAATTGCCATTGAAGCTGCTGTCGCCCAAGGATGGGACCGTTTTATTGGCTGTGATGGTGTGTTTATTGGTATGGAGGGCTTTGGGGCAAGTGGAACAATTGATGCCCTTTATGCGCATTTTGGTATTACTTGTGAGAATGTGGTCGCCACTGTTGAAAAAGAGCTTGGAAAGATCAAAGAGGAAAAAACAAAATGACAGCTTGTGTTGTCATGAATGGGGTGGTTTTAGGGCATCATATTTTGTGCAGTGTTCTGGATGATCTTGTGCATTATTGTGGATAAGTGAGTGAGTGATCAAGATATTGACATTGTGGGAATTAATGATTTGGGATTGGTGAAATACCCATTTATTGTGTTTTAAATGTTGTGCTTAAAAAATTGATGAGGAAACATGTGAAATGACAGTTCGTGTTGCAATTAATGGGTTTGGTCGTATTGGTCGCAATATTTTACGTGCACTTGTGGAAAGTGAACGGAAAGATATCGAAGTGGTCGCAATTAATGATTTGGGATCGGTGGAAACAAATGCCCATTTGTTGCGCTATGATTCAGTTCATGGGCGTTTCCCTGGGACCGTTAAGGTGGTAGGGGATGCCATTGATGTGGGGGGTGGTTTAATAAAGGTATGTGCAGAGCGTGATCCTGCTCAATTGCCTTGGAAAGATTTGGATATTGATATTGCTTTAGAATGTACGGGCATTTTTACTGCGCGTGATAAAGCAAGTGCTCATTTGGATGCGGGGGCAAAGCGTGTTCTTGTTTCTGCGCCTTCTGAAGGAGCAGATCTTACGGTCGTCTATGGGGTTAATCATCAATCTTTAAGCAGCGAGCATCGCGTTGTTTCAAATGCTTCTTGTACAACCAATTGTTTGGCGCCTGTTGCACAAGTCTTGCACAACACGGTGGGCATTGAAAAGGGCTTTATGACAACAATCCATTCTTATACGGGTGATCAACCTGTGTTGGATACAATGCATCGTGACCTTTATCGTGCACGTGCGGCAGCTCTTTCTATGATTCCTACCTCAACAGGAGCGGCAAAAGCTGTGGGATTGGTCTTGCCAGAATTAAAGGGATTGCTTGATGGTGTATCGATTCGTGTTCCGACCCCTAATGTTTCTGTGGTTGATTTGACATTTACCGCTAAGCGTTCCACAACAATCGAAGAAATTAATACAGCCATTGCTATTGCTGCACAAGGTCCTTTGAAGGGCATTTTGGATTATACAGAAGAAAAACTCGTGAGTTGTGATTTTAATCATAATCCTCATTCAGCTATTTTCCACAATGATCAAACAAAAGTGATTGATGGTAAGCTCTGTCGCGTTTTGGTTTGGTATGATAATGAATGGGGCTTTTCTAACCGTATGAGTGATACGGCTGTGGCTTTTGCTAAGACAATATAAGAGGACCTCAGGGTCCTCCTTTTTATAGGAAAAAGTCTCATTTTTGTACAATTTTGAGAAAAACAGATAGAGGCTGTTGTTCTCATGCGCTAGAGAGAAGAAACTATTGAAAAATTGATGATGTGTTTTGTTTTAATACTGGGTCAATACGTGCTTTTAAAAGCTGCATGAAAGAGTAAACTTTGAAAAAGTAAGATCTGAACGAGACACTCTTTGAGAAAACGTCAGAAAACAAGAGATGTAAATTCTTTTGCCTAGAAGTAAAAGGAAGCTTTAATAGAGATCAAGTTGAGCCAATGCATTTGTTTGCTACAATGGAATATGAAGATTAAGAGCAATGAGTGGCTTTTGTACATTTGATGATGAAAGCTTTGGCTTTTCAAACAGAGGGTGAGAGATAGGCTGTCGTGGATCTCTTGTAAAAGCAAAGAGGGGATAAGTGGAAAGAAAAGTGGGCAGGGTTGTTGGATGCGTTTTTATTTGAAACAATGGAAAGTGAAGAGGAAGCAGTGATGGGGTTTCGTACACTTGATGATGTTGATGTCACTGGAAAACGTGTTCTTGTGCGGGTGGATTTTAATGTGCCAATGGCGCAGGGTAAGGTCTGTGATACGACACGCTTAGAGCGGCATAAAGAGACACTCGTTGAGCTACAAAAGCGGGGTGCTAAACTTATTCTACTTTCTCATTGTGGTCGCCCCAAAGGAAAGGTAGAGCCAGAGTTTTCACTCCGTCCTGTTGTGCAAGTGCTGGAAAAGATTATTAATAAGCCTGTTTCTTTTGCTCCTGACTGTATCGGTTCGGTGGTGCAGGTTGCGGTTGAGTCATTACAAAATGGGGGCGTTTTACTGCTTGAAAATGTTCGTTTTTATGCTGGTGAAGAAAAGAATGATTGTTCTTTTGCGGAAGCTTTGGCTCATAATGGGGATCTCTATGTCAATGATGCTTTTTCAGTTTCTCATCGTGCCCATGCTTCGGTGGAGGGAATAACGCATTTGTTGCCTTCTTATGCAGGGCGCTCTTTGCAAGGTGAGATGCAGGCGTTAGAAAAAGGACTTGGCAATCCAACACATCCTGTGGTTGCCATTGTGGGAGGAGCGAAAGTTTCCAGCAAGCTTTTTGTGCTCAATCATTTGGTGGAAAAGGTTGATCATCTCGTGATTGGTGGGGGCATGGCTAACAGTTTTTTAGCAGCGCAAGGTGTGTCTGTTGGTAAGTCACTGTGTGAACATGCACTGATAGACACGATAAAAAAAATCATCAAAAAAGCGCAAGAGTGTCAATGTACCCTTCTGCTTCCTCAGGATGCTGTCGTTGGATTTCGCTTTGAAAAAGATGCACCGCATCGTCTTTATGACATTGAAGATATTCCACAAGATGGCATGATATTGGATATTGGGACACGCTCTATTGCGCATATCAATACTGTGATAGATAAAGCTGCTACTCTTGTGTGGAATGGACCCCTTGGTGTTTTTGAAATGTCTCCTTTTGATAAGGGGACCATTGCAGTTGCACGCCATGCAGCAGAACGTAGTTTGACGGGAAAGTTGGTTTCAATTGCGGGAGGGGGCGATACAGTTTTTGCTCTTAATCATGCTGGTGTTGCCAATGATTTTACTTATCTCTCGACTGCTGGAGGGGCTTTTTTAGAATGGATGGAAGGTAAGGTTCTGCCTGGCATTCTTGCCCTTATGCAGGCTTAGAGAGTTTATTGAAAGAGCAGCTTTAAAAAAGAGCTGTGTGTCGTTGTGTAGGCTGTGTTTAACGTGTTGCGCACTTTTGGAAGTTTAAGACAAAATGAAATTTTAAGACAAAATAAAGAGGAATTTTTTATGAATGAACGGCTTGAAGATATTGCACTTGCTTTGGTGCATGCGGGTAAAGGTATTTTGGCGGCAGATGAAAGTACGGCGACCATTGGAAAGCGATTTGAAAGCATTGGTGTTGAATCCAATGAAGATAGACGCCGTGCGTATCGTGAAATGCTTTTTAGTACAAAAGAAGCAATGGAAAGCGCCATCTCTGGGGTTATTTTATTTGATGAAACCATTCGGCAAAAAGCATCAACTGGGAAAATGTTGACGGATCTTATTCGGGATGCAGGCGCTTTGCCAGGGATTAAAGTTGATACCGGTGCAAAACCTTTGGCCGCTTTTCCACAAGAGACAATTACCGAAGGGTTGGATGGTCTTCGTGAGCGGCTAAAAGACTATTATGCTTTGGGAGCACGTTTTGCTAAATGGCGTGCGGTAATTGCTATTGATGAACACACTTTGCCAACAAGAGGCGCAATAAGACAAAACGCACAAGCTCTTGCACGCTATGCTGCTTTGTGTCAGGAGTTCAAGATTGTGCCGATTGTTGAGCCCGAAGTGTTGATGGATGGGCCATCGTGTGGGCATTCCATTACACGCTGCTTTGAGGTGACAAAAGCTGTCTTACAGACCGTTTTTAAAGAATTGTTTGAAGCTCGTGTTCTTTTGGAGGGGATGATTTTAAAACCCAATATGGTGATTGATGGAAAGGATGCCCGCAACGCTTCTGTTGAAGAAGTTGCTGAAAAGACCGTCCAAGTGCTTAAACAGACTGTTCCTGCCGCTGTTCCAGGAATTGCTTTTCTTTCTGGAGGACAGTCTGATCAGGAAGCAACGGCGCATTTATCTGCCATGAATTCTTTGGGCGCATTGCCTTGGAAATTGACTTTTTCTTATGGACGGGCATTGCAAGCAGCTGCTTTAAAAGCATGGGCTGGAAAAGATGAGAATATTGCTGTTGCACAGAAGGCATTTAGTCATCGGGCTTTGATGAATCATCTTGCGGCTTTGGGACAATGGACAACAGAACAAGAAAAAGCGTGCGCTTGAAGCACAAGCCTTATACCTAAATGCGGAGAGGTTTTACATGTTTCTGCGTGATTTTGGGTGCCCTCATCATGATAAAAATGGCGGGGGCGTTTTAGGCTTGAAAGCTTTCTCAGAGAGTTTTCTCCTTGGACCTTTTAAAAGTCTCTAATGGGTACTATCGAGAGATAAGATTGCGCAAGAGGTGCGATTTCGGGAAGGGGAGATGGTGCTTTAAAGGAAATTTGTGAATGCGCAGCATCTTAGTATGGTGTCGTTCATGGGTGGGCACTTGCTTTTTGAATGAAAATCATAAAGCTAAGACTGTATTGAATAGTTTGATCTTGTGATATTTTTTCTTTTTCATGTTATCATTACTTGTCATCAGCAGAATTCATTTGATTGCAGTTTCAAAGGTGGATTAAGCGGGTAGATTAGAGAGTTGCGATGTCTGAGTGGATTTTAATATACAGCTTATGAAGTTTTTGTGCGTCAGGATAGCTTTCTCTGCAAGGTGGGTGGCTTTTTATTGACGAACGGATTGAATAACTCTTGCTAACAAAATAGATTTGCATCTCAATAAAACACCTATTTTTCGTTAAAATGAATAAATTTTTCTTGTATTTTATGATGATATAATTACAAATAGCTAATTTTACAGCATTTTGGTTTAAAATGGGGGGAGTTGTGGACAGCATATCTTCTAAGAATACAAGCACAAAAAGAAAAAATCGATACGCAGAACAGAGCTTTTCTGTAATTATGATGCGAAAATTGTGCAATATGGTGCGTAGAACATTCGCTGTAATATTTGGTGTGTTTACTTTCACAATTTTTCTTATCTTGCTCAGGATACGTGGACCGGTTCATACCGCATTAAAAGTCTTTGGGTTGGTGAGTGGAATAGGGTGCTTTTTGTTTTTTTTCGGATATCTCATAGAACGCCGTGAAGCAGCAGATGAAGCCGCTATATCGTACGCATTATTCTTAACAATTGGTGAAGGCGTTTCTTCTATTTGCTGCCTGTTTGCTGCGTGGGGTTACGACGCTCTCTTATTCCGTTTAGCACCTCCTGGGTATGTTCTTATTCTCCCTGAATAAATAGAGTGCAATTTGTTTGCATATAAATCAAAATGAGAGGTTGTCTGCCTCTCAAATTCTTAATAATCGCTCTCCAAAATCGTAACATTAGACCTGCGTTTAATGAGAGGACTAACAAGCCTTGGTCCTTAAGCTCAAGAAAATTCTTTAAAGGTTGCGTCTAACGGCATCCTTGACCTTAAGACACCCAAACGGCTTATTTTGTTTTTCTCCTGCGGCTCTGAAATCATGATATAAGGGGAAAGCTTCTCATGGTGCCTAAATGGTATCTTATCGTGTGTTAAATGGAAAAATCAGAAAAAGCATTTTTATGCAATATAATCCAATTATGATTTTTTGATTTAAACATAAAGGACTTAAAGTCTTCTACAAGCTGATACGATAAAAGGGGAAAATCGCCTATACTTAGCAACTAGGGCGTATTTTAGGTGCTTTTGATATAGCTATATCTCCAGATGACTTTGAATGACTTATCCTTTTAGCTCTATTCACTAAAAGGTCATTTTGAGGGTTCTTGGTTAATGATTGTAAAGGAAAATTAGCACGTAATATTTCGCTTTGCTGGTATAGATGCTGAATGAGTTAATTATCCAGAGGATCACTGAAGAGGGAGTGCTAAAAAATGATGGAAAATCCTCTGTACCTCGGTGAACTCGTGGTTGAAGATATAATTGTAGAACTTGGCTTATCTGTTACTGAAACAGCTGAACGGTTTGAAAGGGTTAGGGTGTCAGTTTTGCAGACGCTTAGCTCACTATACAAAAAAATTACGATTTGGTGTAAGCTTTAAAACATAAATACCTTAAAAATATATCCTTTTTGTACATGTTTCTATCATCGTTAATGTGCCTTCTTAAAGCACGACAGGGGGTGGCTATAAAATTGAGGGCTGTAAATATAAATGATGGCGTTGGTGGTGGTGTGGGAAGATGGTGTCCAACTAAAGTTACGCTATCCTTATTTTTATAGGCTATGACTGGAAGAAAGAGCTGGAGAGACAATTTGTGAGCAACGAGAAAGTGTTTTAAGGATGCGTGTCTGCAAGAGCAAAACAGTGGTTGTGGTGATATTTACAAACAATAAATTTGATAAAATTTTACGATTTTGCCAACAGCTGGTTTATTATAAAAGCTGTTGCTTATACGCGCTCACAAAAGTTATAAGAAGCCCAAAAGCGCTAAAAGAGTTTTTGCTCTTTTTCAATAGTACGGATCTGCAAACAATGTTCAAAAAGTGTTCGTTTTTTTGAAAGAGAATAAAAGGATACTCTTGCAGATGAGAAAAGCCTATTTGTGAATTACAATTTGTCATGATTTTCGGTAAACACTATTGTTTAGGGCGGTGATAGAGGGCATGAAAAATTTTTCATATTCAGTTTTTTTAAGAGTGTGATCAGTCTTTAGGGTAGAGCTTGTACCTAGCCTATCAAGTGAGCCGCATAAGGGTTCCCTCGGTAAGGCGAGCACCATTATACTCTTTGCCAGTCGTATACTCTTTCCAGCGCCCCAATGTTGTGACAGCCCTTGGTATTTAAAGGGATAAGAGAGGCATTTTGTTCTTTTTTGTACAGCTTCACTCCACACGCTAACTCTGCTTGTGATGTGCAAGCCAAGAGATTTTGTTTGATTCACTATGAGGGTTTGACATGAGAAAATCCTATGGTATTCATGATCTCTCATGAAAAACAATGAATTACTCTTATAAATCAACGTGACAGTGCTGTTATGAAGAGAACTCCTTGCACATCTTAATAGTTCATAGAGATTAACTGGGTGTCATTTTATATTCTGTACACAGATGAAGTATTTTTATAAAAATGCTCCGTCTCACGCAGAAAAAAGGACAGCCCGTTAAGACTTTAAAAAGAAAAACCTCTCAATGCTTGCCCCTCTTTTTCCATGAGAGATTCAAATTGATAAGCCTGTCTGAAAAGAGTGCTGTTTATGTCCTTAAAGATACTGCTCTTGTATCAAGATCACTTACTCCGGTGAAAATTGGAGTTTTGCGAGGTAAGCATAGACGCCATTTTTTGCCACAAGTTCTGCATGGGTTCCTTCTTCCACAAGAGCGCCTTTATCCATCACGAGAATACGATCAGCTTTTAAAATTGTTGCCAAACGATGTGCAATTACCAAGGTTGTACGATTTTGCATCAATCCTTCTAAGGCATCTTGCACCAACTTTTCACTGTTTGCATCTAAAGCAGATGTTGCTTCATCAAGTAGCAACACTTTGATTTATAATAATAGTTCATTGTTTTGTATGTTGCATGGGGATCCCGAATATTACAGGATTTTCTCATTTCAAACCTGTTCCGTGTTGAATCAACAAAAACCATGTCTCTTGCACGTTACAAGCGGGGAGAGACCGCGTGAATAAAAAATATTAAGGAAGGACTTAAAATGTCTATAATAAATCGTCTCAAGTGCCAAGGGCTGTAGCAACACCCATGAGCTAGCAAATATAATGATGGTGCCGGCTTGCAGCAACAGGGGTGCATTTCTTAGAATTGCACGTGCAATATCGATGCGTTGTTTTGTCCCCCAGAAAGTATGGGTACCACGTTCTCCTATTCACGTATCCAAGCTATCTGGTAAAGCTTGAATCAATTCAAGCGCATTAGCCGCTTTAGCGGCAGCAAGGATGTCCTCTTCATGGGTATTTTTCAGTTCCAAAAAAGAAGAATGGTTTGCAATTATTTTATTTCAGGTCGTTATACTCTAAGAGGAAGGATTTATGCTCGTATTTCAAACTGATTTTTAAATTTAAAAAACGCAGCCACCAAGATTTATTAGTGCCTAAGATCCCATCTATTTATGTTGGATGCGTTTTTGAATTAATATTTAAAGTGCACTTTTTACAGCATAAAAAACCAATCACTTACAATAGAGCAATCATTTTTTTAAAACTTGTGCTCTTTATAATCAGGAATAGGCTTTTACATGCCAATATTACCAAAACGATTTTTGAATTTAGAAAGACGACCGCCACGGTCTACGAGTGTTTGGGAGCCACCTGTCCATGCTGGATGCGTTCTTGGGTCAATATCTAGATTAAGAGTATCGCCTTCTTTTCCCCAAGTAGAGCGCGTTTTATATTGGGTTCCATCCGTCATAACAACGGTAATTGTGTGATAGTTGGGATGAATATTCGCTTTCATGCGTAAAAACCTTTTGCGTTTACAGAATGAAACAGCACTTGCTCGATTTTTTAAGTGCGCTTCCTTTGTCTTTTTGATACATTGATTAAAGTATTTATTCCTATAGCTGAGCATGCATAAAAAAACAAGTGTTCAAGATGCATCATTGTATCAAGTGTTATAAATTCAATATAGTGAGCGAAACCTTATGAATCTCTTCAATCATTCAGAAAAATCTACAAAGTCTTCCCCTAAAAAATCTTCATTCTCTTCGCTTGCAATTTTTTTTCCTTATCTTTTGCGCTATCGTTGGTTGTTTATCTTTGCCTTCCTAGCGTTATCTGTTGCTGCTCTTGTCACATTAGCTTTGCCTGTAGCTATCCGCCAAATGTTTGATCATGGGTTTTCTACTTCAAGCCATGGACATATCAATTTTTACTTCGGAATTTTGTTTATCTTAGCCTTGCTTCTCGCATTTGCTTCTGCTGGTCGTTATTATTGTGTTATCACATTGGGAGAACGGATTGTTGCCGATTTACGGCGTGATGTGTTTATTCATATTATGAAACTTTCTCCTGCTTTTTTTGATCGGTCGCATTCAGGAGAGATTGTTTCAAGGCTTCTAACAGATACCACACAAATAAAATTAGCTGTAGGTTCTACCGCCTCTACAGCTTTGCGTCAGTTGATTATAGTGATCGGAGCCGTCGTGATGATGGTGATTACCAATGCTAAATTGTCTTTGTTGGTTTTGGTTGCTATTCCTGTTGTGGCCATTCCCTTGGTGGTTTTTGGGCGGAAAGTTCGCTCTCGTACGCGTGCGGCGCAAGATCGTCTCGCAGATGCCAATGCTGTTGCTACAGAACAGGTAAGTGCTATTCGCACTGTGCAAGCTTTTACCGCAGAAAAACTCGTTGCAACACGTTTTTCACAATTGATAGAACGTGCTTTTCAAACAGCACGTGCTTCCGTGATCCTGCGCTCCTTTTTTACAGGTTTTGCAATTTTTTTGGTTTTTAGCAGTGTGGTTGCTGTTTTATGGATTGGGTCGCGCGATGTTTTGAATGGAACGATGACAGGCGGGACATTAGGGCAATTTGTCCTTTATGCGGTTTTTGGAGCTTCTACTTTTGCGCAATTATCGGAACTGGGGGCAGAGTTAATCCAAGCAGCAGGCGCTGCTGAGCGGCTTTCCGAATTGCTACAAGAACAACCTACTATTGTAGCTCCTAAAAATCCTTTATCATTGGAACAACCTGTTCGAGGCGAACTTGTTTTTGATCAGGTTGATTTTACCTATCCTTCTAGACCTCAAGAGAAGATTTTACGCTCGCTTTCGTTTTCTGTGAAGGCAGGCGAAACGGTTGCTTTTGTTGGGGCTTCAGGAGCAGGAAAAAGCACCATTTTTTCTTTGATCCTTCGTTTTTATGACCCGATAAGTGGAACAATTCGGTTGGATGGCATGGAAATTAATCGCCTTTCTTTACAAGATTTACGCAGCGCAATTTCCTATGTTCCACAGGATGTCGCCATTTTTGATGGAACATTGCGTGATAATATTATTTTTGGAACTGAAAATACCCATGAAGAGGAAATCCTTGCTGCCGCTAAGGCGGCTAATGCACTTGAATTTATTCAAGCTTTACCAGATGGCTTGGATACGCAAGTAGGAGAACGTGGTACCATGCTTTCTGGAGGGCAAAAACAACGCATTGGTATTGCACGTGCAATTCTAAGAAATGCACCCCTGTTGCTTCTTGATGAAGCAACATCTGCTTTAGATGCAAACAGTGAAAAGTTGGTGCAAGACGCCTTAGAAGGATTGATGCAAAATCGTACAACCTTGGTAATTGCACATCGTTTGGCAACAATTTTAAAAGCTGATCGTATTCTCGTGATGGATAAAGGCGCTCTTGTGGAAGAAGGAACCCATGCAGAACTTGTGGCAAAAAATGGCGTCTATGCTTACCTCGCAAAACTCCAATTTTCACCGGAGTAAGTGATCTTGATACAAGAGCAGTATCTTTAAGGACATAAACAGCACTCTTTTCAGACAGGCTTATCAATTTGAATCTCTCATGGAAAAAGAGGGGCAAGCATTGAGAGGTTTTCCTTTTTAAAGTCTTAACGGGCTGTTTTTTTCTGCGTGAGACGGAGCATTTTTATAAAAATACTTCATCTGTGTACAGAATATAAAATGACCCCCAGTTAATCTCTATGAACTATTAAGATGTGCAAGGAGTTCTCTTCATAACAGCACTATCACGTTTATTTATAAGAGTAATTCATTGTTTTTCATGAGAGATCATGAATACCATAGGATTTTCTCGTTTCAAATTTAGTTATGTTGTATTAGTTAAAACCATGTCTCTTGTATGTGGCAAGCAGAGAGAGCCCGCGTGAATAAAACACTTTAGAAAGAATAAGTCCTCTTCATGAATCGTCTCAAGTTTCAAGGGCTATCACAACGGGGGGCGCTGGCATAAGAGTATGATGGTGCTGGGCTACTTAAAGAAGAACTGATAAATAGGCAGAGAGGCGCTTTTTATCGATGTTATAAAACAGTGCGAACAAAGCACGCAGTTTGTTTTGCTGTTTGGTTGGATTAAGGTTTTTATTACTTTGAAAATCAATATTTCATGGATCATGCATTTTGAGGGCTTATAAGGTTTTTCTTTAAAGTACATAAATCACTAAAACAGCATTATTAAATACAAATTGTTCTATTTTACCAACAAAAATATCTATATTTTGTGTATTATTTTTATTAAAATATAATATGTAGTGATTTTCAAATCATATATACACATAATGATACAATATCGAGAAATCGAGAAAAGAGCTGCGTTAAATGTTGGTGAGGTTAGAAGAGAGCAAGAATGGAAGAAGACATAAAATGGGCAATAGCTTTCATAATAGCTATAATTAAGGTCATTTGGAAATGGGGGAAAGAATGTGGGAGTGTGAGATTCGGCGTTATGATTTTCTGCATCATATTGATGGGGAAGTCGTGGTATTTGGGATACTCAGTGGATTTTTTGTTCGGTTTTGCAATGATAGTGTGTTGTGGGGGAAGCTTAATGCTTGCATTGGCAATTTATCAAAACAAGCATTTAACTAAACAACTTGAGCAAAAAGAGCAAGAGTGCGTTGGATATCAAGATATTATTGCACAAGGGGAACAGAGGCTTTTTGCAAAAACTCAAAAAGTATCGCAGGAATAGTTGAAACAATGGGATGAGGGAGTAAGGCTATGGGAAAGAGACGTACTGGGGATAAAAAATCCTAGGGAAGATATGAAATTCAGTGGAGATCGGCTTCCATTGGTAAAGGATATTTGTGTTCGAGGGGAGCACAAAGTGCGTTTATTGTACAAGCAAGCACTTGGAAAAAAACTTACTTATGAACATTACAAAAAAATATGTAGTCTCTTGGATAACTCGTATTTTAAGAAATTTTGTGTAAAAGCAGTGCGATTATGAGAAAGAATGGAATAACTCTGCAAAGGTTTGTCGATCCTCTTACGAACAAAAAACGGATTCAACCTACGATGTTATTACTTCATTGGTGGTTATATGTTCTTGATGATATGATTACAGCTGAATGTAAACAGCACCAAAAGGAAAACTCTACAGGGGAGTATAAAAAGAAAAAGTTTACAGATACTTTGTGGGACAACATATCCATAAGTATAGAACACAAAGAGATAGAGGAAATGCTAAAACTTTCGGAATCTTGGTCTGGTGAGTGTACTTTATTATTATATTGTAAAAAGAATTTGTTGTTGTTGTTGTGTGATATTTCCAGTGATTATAAGGCGGCAAGAGAAATTTTCATTTACTATAAGAAGCTTATTAAAACAGTGAAAAAGGGCTATGTTGCCTTTGATAATGGTTGCCATTCTGTCACAGTTAGAGATGTAATCAATACTTGTAAAGAGAATGACACAAATAGAGCAAAAAATCTTTCCATTGTTGAAGGGAATCCAACATTTGAAGAAGCTTACAAATTAGGCGTTAAAGAGTGGATGAAATCATCAAATGAGAAATGCGATAACCGATTGATCTTTTGGGAGAAGCTTGTTGAGGAAAAAAAGTTAAAAGAAAAATTAAAAGTTATCTTTGGGGATAAGAAGGTAAAGGCGCTGAAAGAGGCTATTGAAAAAGATAAAGAACAGCTTGCAAGTGAAGTGCAGAAAGCAATTTTGGAAAACAAAGATTTTCATTATTATAAATGTCGTCGGCATTTGATAAACTATTTGTAAAACGGTTGAATAAAGGGGTAGGGAACAGCCCACTGAATCAGTGGTTTTTCTGAAATTTCTGCTATTATGCAGTGGTGGAAAAGACGTGAAAACTCTTGGGCATATGCGGCAGTTTTTATGAGAGAGGAGAGTTTTTTCGATCAATGGATAGCGCACTATAAAGAGCATATATTGAGGAGGAAATGGATTGTGTTTTTGCTTTGGGTGCGATAATTGCCTTTTTTAGCTTGTTTGGAGGGGGATTTGAATAACAGAAACGTCAATAAGGTAAGCTAGAGGATTGCTTTTTTGGGGGGTTATAGCGAGTATATTTTTTATTTGTGATGATGTTTTTGTCACTATCTGATCAGTTATTTCCTATCGTTTTATGTAAAGAAAATTAAAAATTCTCTCTTCATGTGGTTTTTTAAGGTTCTAAGGGTTTTGTAAAAAACTGTAAGAGTTAAATACCTTTTTTGAGATTTTTTATAGTTTGATGCGAATGTGTTCATTTCCGGCAATGATGTGTTTTTGCGAAATATATTGTTGCCTTCTTTATCGGTGACAAAACCACCGGTTTTGCGAACCATCAGTATGCCGGTAGTTCTATCAAAAATTTGTAGGTTATCTTCCCAAAAGCCATCGGTTTTTCCTGCGGCGACATAAGCTAAATCAAGAGCAGCAGCGTTAAGACGGCAAAATCCAGCAACTTCCCTCATTACTTGCGCAATTCAATAAGAGATAAGGTTGCGTGATGAGAGATATCTCTATGGGGATGTTGCAAAGTTGAACTTTTAGACTTGCCTTTTAAAAAGACACTACTTCTGAGGTCTAAATGCCTTTTTTGAGGGTTTTTTCTAGTTTGATGCGAATGTGTTCATTGCCAGCAATGATATTTTTTTTGCGAAATATATCGCTTCCGCCTTCTTTATCGGTGACAAAACCACCGGCTTCGCGAACCATCAATATTCCAGCAGCCATATCCCAAATTTGCAGGTTATCTTCCCAAAAGCCATCGGTTCGGCCAGAAGCAACATAAGCTAAATCAAGAGCAGCAGCGCCAAAACGGCGAAGTCCAGCAACTTCCGCCATCACATTGCGTAATTCAATAAGATAGGTTCCATGATTTGGGCGACCAAAATGAGGCATACCTGTGGCAATGACACAATCTTCTAGTCTGCGTCGAGCAGAAACGCGACAGCGTCGGTCATTGAAAAAAGCACCACACCCGCGTTCTGCGGTAAAGAGTTCATCACTTACGGGATTGTAAATGACACCAGCAACGATTTTCCCTTGACTTTCTAAGGCAATGGAAACAGCAAAAAAAGGAATGCCATGGAGAAAATTTGTGGTGCCATCTAGAGGGTCAACAATGAAACGATGTTGGGAATCTTCGCCAATGATTTCTTCAGATTCTTCCATTAGAAAACCAAATTTGGGGCGCGCTTTGCTTAATTCATTGAAAATGATTTTTTCCGCTTTGCGATCTGCTTGGCTGACATAATCTGCTGGTCCTTTCAAAGACACTTGCAAATTTTGAACTTCACCGTAATCACGCACCAACGAGCGTCCTGCTTTCATTGCAGCTTGCACCATGACATTCATGACTGCAGAATGGGCCATTTTTTATTCCTTTATTTATCTTTTTCATTTGCGCGACGCAAATAAATCAACTCATTGGTGTCTACAATGATACGTTCACCAGCATTCATAAAGGGGGGAACAAGAATACGAATCCCGTTTTCAAGAATGGCGGGTTTATAAGAGGAGGTAACCGTTTGTCCTTTGATGGCAGGATCGGCTTCCACAATCGTGACAGCAACTTGATCAGGAAGTGAGATGCCAATAGGTTTTTCTTGATAAAGTTCAACTGTGACAGTCATCCCATCTTGGAGAAAAGCAGCACGTTCACCAACAAAATCCTTTTGAAGTTCAAGTTGTTCATAAGATTCTGAATCCATAAAGACCAAAGCATCCCCTTGCTGATAAAGAAATGTGAAATCTTTTTGTTCAAGGCGCACGCGTTCAACCGTCTCAGCAGCACGAAACCGTTCATTAAGTTTTGTACCATCAATTAAATTTTTCATTTCAACTTGGTTAAATGCACCACCTTTTCCTGGTTTTACAGCGTTGCATTTAACAGCAACCCATAAGCTTCCTTGATGTTCGATCACATTACCAGGGCGAATTTCATTGCCATTAATTTTCATCGTTTCTATCCAATTCTATTCTTGCAAAAAGAACTCTTTTGTTGTCGTTATGGCGCTTTTCTTTGCTGCCTTTAACGGTGAGCTCTTTTGTTATTTTCGGGCTCAAATTCCTTTGATTAGCCTTGCGGCTCTCTCATGGTCCTGTGTGTTCCATAGGTTTTCTCATGTTTTTTGCAAAGAGAAAAGCTTAAGTAAAAAAGGACCTTGATGTATTTTTGCTTTTCAGTTCTTTGCAAGACCATAAAAAGCGCTCAGACGCAAGCTTTTTAAAAATTTGCACAAAAATTTTTTAGAATTTTTGGCGGAATTTATCCCGTTGTGTCGTAAAATATCATCATTGATGGCAATGATATAATTGATGGCAATGATATAAGTTTCGTAAAACCATGAGGTGTTTTTAATTGAGAATGTGTGGTGAATATTTGAGGGGGGCTTGTCCGGATAATCTTGTGAAATGAACCACATGAAATGGGAAGCTAAAAGCGTTCTGTTTTGAGAAGACGGATTGTTTACCAACTGGATAGGGAAGGGACTTCTGTCCTTTGAGGTGTGGGAGGCAAGTTAAGAACAGAGAGTGTAGCGCCCTATATCATAATGTTAAAAGCTTTATGTTAAAAGCTTTCATTTTGATCAGAGAGTAATTGTAAAATGGCTCTTTGTTTTATCGAGGTTAGAACTCTAAATTTTTTGAGCAGCAGGTATTCCTCTGTACTTGATGCGATTTCATCATGGTGGTATGGGGGCTGTTGTTTTGTGACGATATCAGCATAGAAAAAGAAAACCGGAACATTTAAGATATCGGCAATTTCTTTTAAACGCCCTGCGCTGACACGATTTAAGCCGTTTTCATATTTTTGGATTTGTTGGAAAGTAACACCCAAATGTTGACCTAATGTTTTTTGAGACATTTTTAGCATTTTTCGTCTCAAACGAATTTTTTTGCCAATGAATTTGCCATTGAAAATGTCGTTATAAGGATTTTACCGATACCCTAGAAAATGCTACACAGGATATAGAAAGCTATTCAGCCGCTTCAATCACAGATAAGCCAAGTTTTGCATTTACATCTTCGCGTAATAATTTGCTAGGGTATGGGGCATTTTCATTATTTTTAGTATTCTTCTTTCCTTAAATCTTAAAGCTATAACTTACACTATTTTGTATTGTTACAATCTATAATAAAATTTATCCACTCTGGCTAAAAATGAGGTTTTTTATTGAGGTGCAAATCTCTTTGGCTTTCGCAAGAGCTTTTAAGTCTTTACGTGTAAAATATAGAGAATGTTTACATTAAATAGCGGGTTCATCTGGGATGAGTATTTATATAAGAACGCGGCTCTCCATTCACGTTATACTGAAAAAGAGACACTATAGTGCTACTATTTAATCTTATTCTATAACTCAAATTCACACCCATGTTTTGTTGTTTTTGGGGTTGATCTGTATAAATCACATTATATCCATTCTGTCGCAACAGATTGATAAATACAGGAGTAAAGTTGTCTGCTGTATTATTTTTCTTTATAAGAAGTGTGGTTGTAGCGGGTGGTAAAAACCCTTTGTTACCGCTAATAAATTTGTTAGCGACTAATTGTGCCTGACGCTTTGTAAGACTTTGATCAACATAGTTTGATGAATAATTGCCTACAGATGCGCAACCTGCCACCAACACAACCGGTGACAGCAATAAATATTTTAACATCGTTAATTCCCCTTACTTATTGTTGCTCTTTTTTGCGAAGCTCCTATTCCAGAAATTAAGAGCAACTTTACCTATAGCTACTTAACAACATATCGGTATCTAATCAATCGGTTAATTAATCAATGAATAATGGTTTCAGCTGTAAAGGTTGCTTGAAGTGCTTCTTGCGGCGTATATTTTAATAGACAGCTGTTTTTGGTGATTGTGATAAAAAAGCAATTTTTTACGTTTGCATGTTAAGATCATGTTCTCTATCACCATTATAAAATGATGCATTAGGTGCTGTTCCAGATCGACCAAAAAAATTTTCAAGCATTGCTTTTTGAGGGCTATCTTTTTTAAAATACGCATGAATGCTTATTCTGTTTGCTGTAAAATACTATCGTTTGAGGTGTGGTGCTGTAAGGTATCAAACTTTGCATATGTGATATTTTTATGAGAATGTGTGGTGAATATATGAGGGGGGCTTGTCTGGATAATCTTGTGAAATGAGCCACATGAAATGGGAAGCTAAAAGAGTTCTGTTCTGAGAAGACGGATTGTTTACCAACTGGATAGGGAAGGGACTTCTGTCCTTTGAGGTGTGGGAGGCAAGTTAAGAACAGAGAGTGTAGCGCCCTATATCATAATGTTAAAAGTTCTCATTCTGATCAGAGAGTAATTGTAAAATGGCTCTTTGTTTTATCGAGGTTAGAACTCTAAATCTTTTTAGAAACAGGTATTCCTCTGTGCTTGATGCGATTTCATCATGGTGGTATGGGGGCTTGTTGTTTTGTGACGATATCCGCGTAAAAAAAGGAAACCGAAACATTCAAGATATCAGAAATTTCCTTTAAGCGCCTTGCGCTGACACGATTTAAGCCGTTTTCATATTTCTGGATTTGTTGGAAAGTAACACCCAAATGTTGACCTAATGTTTTTTGAGACATTTTTAGCATTTTTCATCTAAAACGAACTTTTTTGCCAATGAAAATGTCGTTATCAAGATCTTTGGTTTGCATTTTAAAGCCCCCTCCGAGTGCGAGCGCCCTCGCATTGGTATTCCGGGAGCTTTAAAATACTGAGTCCGAATCAGCATTTTGCTTTTAGTGCTTAAAACACCTGGACAGTGCAAAATCTCTCGGAATTTCTATAAATTTTATCTTTTTGAAGCAGAGAGGAGTATTTTAAAAAACAGGAAGGAGCTTTATTGCTTCTTTGTGCGCTTTTTCTAGTTGTGTTTTATCCATGCCTTGGAGCATCATTTCAAGATCAGGGGCTTGCATTTTTGCTTCCTTTGCGAGCATATACCATGCCGCTGCCATTATTATATCGCCTTTTGTTCCTGTGCCATCTCGATAAAGCCTAGCAAGGGAAATCTGTGCTGGTGCTATCATGTTGATAGCATTTCTTTGAAGTAAATGAAAAGCACGGGGAAAATCTGTTTCTCCTCCACGCCCCTGTATAAGCCATTGTGCTAAATGAAGTTGAGCTTTTAAGTGGTTGTTTTGAGCCGCTACCTCCATGAGTTTGCGGGCATTGCGATCATCCTTGGGGCGTTTTAACGTGCCTAAGGCAAGAATTTTTGCAGCAGAAAAAGCAGCTTCAGCATCTCCAAGAGCAGCACCTTTTAAGTACCATTTTAAGGCTTTCTCTATTGCTTCATTTTCACGACTTTGGGAAGAAACACCGGGGAGAGCTTGTTTTTCCTGTGAGGCTTTATAAAGAAGCAGTTGTCCATAATAAAAATAGGCTTCCTTGACGCCTGCATTGACAGCTTTTTGAATGAACTGTTCGCCAAGTTTTTGATTTTGTTTTATAAAGTGACCATCAAACAACATAAGTCCATAGCGTAGTTGTGCTTGGGGTTCCCCCTGTTTTGCGGCGCGTTCAAACCATAAAGCAGCACGCGCACCGTCAATAGGGACAGCACATCCCTCCATATAAATTCTGGCAAGAAGAGTTTGTGCAAAAGGATCATTTTTTTCAGCACGTCGGAGTGCTTCACGAAAAGCTTTTAAATAATAACCTTGGATGTAATAGTCATAGGCTTGATCATAGTCTCCAGCTTTTAAGGGCTGAAAAGGTTCTTGAGTGTTTGAAGCTTCTTGAATCGTATTGAAAGAGCCTTCAGAACTTGAGAATTCTTCAGTGTTTCCAGCTGAATTGACAGCAGAACTTGCAAGTCCAATCACGCCTAAGATAAGCAGCTTCACGCTTCTCTTGATCATGGTGTTTTCTCCTCATTACCGATCAGAATTTTCACATTTTTCTTTCATCATTACAAGCCGTATAAGAATCTCATTTCTATATTACTTTTTATTTCTCAGTTTTTCATCTTAGTTAAGGTAGGGTTGGGTAAGTTTAAAAAAATAGCATAAATGTCGACGAGAGCCAGACTGTTTAAAACAATCCTGTTAAAAATAATAATGATGAAGGGGTATCGTGTGTAAAAATGCTTATCTTCTATTATATTAAGGGCATCTCCTCCTAAAATGAAAAAATGCTTACAATGGGGGCTGCTTTTTAAAATACGTATGAATGCTTATGAATAGTGCGCTATCCGTGTGATGTTAGCTTGCATTCTCATCAGCGATGAGCTGTAAAAAGGCTTTCTTTTTTACCGTTGTGAGAGTTCTAAATCTTTTGAGCAGCAGATATTCCTCTGTGCTCGATGCGATTTCATCATGGTGATATGGGGGCTGTTGTTTTGTTAAGATATCCGCGTAAAAAAAGGAAAGTGGAACATTCAAAATATCAGAAATTTCCATTAAACGCCCTGCGCTGACACGATTTAAGCCTTTTTCATATTTCTGGATTTGTTGGAAAGTGACACCTAAATGTTGACCTAATGTTTTTTGAGACATCTTCAACATTTTTCGTTTTAAGCGAATTTTTTTGCCAACAAAAAGATCAATATTAAGATTTTGAGATTGCATTTTTCCCCGCCGGTTGCGAGCGCCCTCGCATTAGTATTCCGGGAGCTTGAAAACACTGAATCCGAGTCAGCCTTTTTGCTTTTAGTGCTTAAAGCACCTGGACATAGCAAAAACTCCCGGAATTCCGGGATACCCACAAAGTGGGTTCATTTTTACGCTCGGATCTAGGGTTTTCAAGGCCCCTTTTGGTCGTTGCGTATGCGACCAAAACATCTTTTAATTCATAAAGTAATTTCAGGAAATTTACAATAAAAATAGTTTTTTACTTACAAAATTTGTTTTTTTATGAGAGGCTATCTGCCTCTTAAATCTCTCTGGAATGATTGTCAAAATCATGACATCAGCCCCGCGTTTATCAAAGAGACTAAAATGATTTCTTCCACGGTAATGAATTCACACGCGGTCTCTTCATTTAAATTTGCACAATCGCTTGCTGTTTGAATAAGAGTGGGGTGATCGTTTCTCTGTGCTATAGGATGTGTGTGTCTGTGGCATGTGGTGAGGTGCCTTGTGGTTTTGGGCGTGCGCTTTAAAAAATAAACATAAGCATTATTCAAATTGAATTTAATGCACGAGTAATTGTATTTGTATTAAAAGAGAAATCAGCTTCTCCTAAGCGCGTAATAAGTTTGGGAAATGTTTCGTTTACCTGTTCTTTAAAAGAAAGGTAGTAAACTCCACCAACATCTGAAAGCATTTCAATGCCTTCTTTTTGTAGAATAGCAATCCTCTCAAGAGGAAGTGCGGCAGCTAACATGCCCATTTCGAAAATAACGTTTTGTCGTGCACGGGGTTGAATTTTTTCTGCACCTTGAGATATAGCATAACCCATGTCATCATGCGTGAGGAGTACAATACCAAAACTTATAGAACTGTCACAAATTTCTTTTTTCAAAGTTTGAATGATGGGTAAACCATTACCACTCGTGTTTTGTAAGATGTATGGTTCGAGACCAAGCTTGAGAAGAACATTTTCAAGCTCCGTTAAGGCATAACAATCATGGCCATGAACGATAAAGATTTTTTTATTTGAGGGATTGGGGGCAGTTTTTGAGGAAGGAATCGTTGATGTTTCTTCTATATGCTTTGCTAAATCTTCTATTAACTTTTGTTTTATGTTTTCTTTGCCTTGAACGTTGATTGTTCCTGTGCTTTCATACCAATTAATAACGCCTCCTTCGGAGGTTTTGATCTGATATCCTTTAGAAGAATTAAGTGATAGAGACTTAATTTCTATGATTTTATATCCAGCTGTTTTAACTATATCTTTAAGGTCTTCGAAGGTTCCGCTATATTTCACTGTTTATATTCTTTCAATATTGCTGGCTATTAATATAAAATGTTGATTTATTTTTATAACTATTTGAATTTAAATAGCTTTATGATTTCATTTTCTTATACGATGCACAAAAAGAGACGGTCACCTTCCATTCAATTGATTGAAACGTGGGAAAACTTGACTAAATGATGGGAAATTTTACTGCGTGATGAAGCGATCTGATTGAATTGTGAATAAACGAAACGAATTTTTCTCCTATTTATATATGCCGTTATGTGCTCTATATAAGAAGCACGAAAGTTAACGCTTTATTTATAAATTCTCCTCCTATATTACAAGGGGGTGTTTTCACATTTTTCTTGCATTGTTTTAAGCAGTATTAAGGGGTTGTCGTTTCCCAAAATCACTTCTTCTACAGCAATGAATTCACATCCAGTTTTTAAGGCTTCATCAAAGGTTGAAAAATCGCTTCCTGCTTGGATAATGGCGGGGGTTTGCATAATTTCTGCCCACCATGTTGCTAACTGGAGATTGCGGGGGTGCGCATGGGGTTTTTTATCAGCACCGAGTTTGCCAAAAAATAGATAATCAACACCTGTTTCCGCTGCAAGCATAGCACTATGGCGATTGCGTAGATTGCCAAAGCCTATGATTTTTTGTTCCTTTTGCTGATTTTTGAAGCTTTCAAGAGCGTTAAGATCATCTTCTATGTGCAATCCATCAGCCTTTATGCGCCCAGCAATGCGGCTGTCATCAGCGATGAGAAGGGCTGCGTCATGATGTTGAATATCTTCTGCGTAAGTTTGCGCTTGTTGTTGTAAAAAAGAGCTATCATCTTTCAATTTTTCAGAATCATAGAGGATGACGCATGCAAAAGACTTTGTTTGCAAAATTTGCTGCAAAAATGGGTGTGGGGTGTTGCGCCGAACATCGAGTGTTAAAATCAACTGAGGGAAAAGAGGCGGATCAATTGGTTTATTTTTTTGTTCTGTCATGTCAAATCCCTGTTTCTTAGAGAAAAATAATGCTTAAAATTAAAGTTTCATTCTATTATGCTTATTTGCGATGAAAGTGACCACCATTTTCACGTGATTTAAAGGATTTGTGGGTGTGTGGGAGCCTGCTTATGAGAAATGAGAGTGTTTTTAAGCATAATTATGTCGCCTTTTTGCTGTGATACATGTATGGATTCTTTTCGTTCTTTTACCTTTAAAAAAATTTTGCCTTTTAAAAAATAAACGCTTAAAATGAAACTTGACTCTTAAAAATTAAAATTTCATCCTGTTTATGCTTGTTGGCAATAAGGGTAACCACCATTTTTATGGGACTTCAAGGGGTTTGTGGCGTGTGGGAGTCCACTGATGAAATACCAAGGTGTTCTTGAGCATAAAACTGAGCCTTTTCGCCGTGATACGCGTATTGACGTTTTTCGTTCTTTAGCTTTATTGACGATTTTCATCAACCATATTCCCGGAACGATCTATGAGTCTTTTACCCATAGAAATTTCGGTTTTTCTGATTGTGCAGAAGTGTTTGTTTTGCTTTCAGGGATTGCTCTTGGATTAAGCTTTCATGGACGGTTACAGCAAAAATCCTTTGCTTTTATCATCCGAAAACTGTGGTACAGAGCTTTGCAGCTCTATGGCGCATATCTTTTTACTACCTTTGTCACGTTAAGTCTTTTTTTTGCTGCCTTTTTATTATGGAAAACAGAAAAACTTTTATCAATGAACAATATGAGACTCTTTTTTACAGAGCCTGTTATCGCATTTTTGAGTACCTTAAGTTTTGGGCATCAATTGGGATATAATAATATTCTTCCACTTTATATCGTTTTGATGTTTTTTGCGCCTTTTATCCTTTATTTGAGTTGTAAACAGACAAAGTGGCTGCTTTTGGGTTCGTTTACGCTGTATCTTATCTGCGGATTTTATAAAATTGCCCCTCCTTCTTATCCTTTAGAAGGAAAGTGGTTTTTAAACCCTTTGTCTTGGCAATTCTTATTCGTCATAGGATTGACCAGTACTTTAGCGCTTAAACAAGGAAAAACAATCGCTTTTCAGTCTTTTTGGATTGTTTGTGCGGCAGCTTATCTCTTGTTGGCACTGTTATGGGTTCGCTTAAGCTGGTGGGGTATTTTGGGGTGGCTTGGCTGGTCTTCCCCATTGTTGAACTTTAATAAAACCTTTTTAAGCTTGCCACGTTTACTCCATGTTCTTGCATTAGCCTTTTTTATTCTTTCTTTACCGAGCATCAATAAATGGTTTTATGTCTCTCAGAAACATCCTTTAGCAATCTTAGGAAAACATAGTTTACCGGTCTTTGTAACGGGAACCATTTTTGCGATGTTTGGACAAATTATAAAAACAGTGATGACAGGAACGTTTTTTTCCGATACCCTCTTAATAATAACGGGTATTGCTCTGCAATTTGGAGTCGCCTATTATTGTGAAAGACGGCGATCTTGGCAGTGGTCCTTTTCAAGGAAACTGATCCGTTTATAAGAAAAACGCTCCTGTAGTGTTTGTTGGGTGCGTTAACCTTAGTATAAAAAGCGCGTTGCGCAAAAAAATTAAAAGAGGTAGCAGTTTAAAAAAAAAGCGTTCTACACAGCAACAAAAGAAACTTTTTAATACTCTATTCGTTGAGTGGTGTAATTTTGTGCTGATACTTGGAGTATAAAAGCGTGAGTGTACATAAACGTCCATATGATGAACCTATTATCATGATTGAGCATAATGCTTTTGAAAATGCTTTTAATCGTCTCTATGAAGAAACAATGGCGCTGATTGAAAAAACCGCAGCGTATATTGACTCAGAAGGGAAATTAGTGGCACGTTCCCTTTCGGCAGAAGTTTCTGCAATCTATGCGAAAGAAGCTATGTATTTAAGTACACGACTGATGCAAATTGCTTCTCAACTCCTTCTTCTTCGGGCAGAGCGCGAAGGGGAAATGTCATCAGAACAAATAAAAAAAGAAATTGTAAAAGTATCACTTCATACACCGACATTGGAACTTGAAACCCCGCATTGGCATGAATTGCCAGAAATTTTCCGCCAATTTGTTTCTCATTCATTGCGTTTAGAAGCGCGCATACAGTATATGCGTGCTGGGTGGGAAACTGCAGCCTCTTGTGCCTTAGAAGATGATAATCCAGTAGGAAAACAAATCGAATTGCTCAAAACAGCCTTTGGCCGTTCTTAGAGGTATTCCCTAGCTTTGCGCGAAGGGGAAATGTCATCAGAACAAATAAAAAAGAAATTATAAAAGTGTCATTCCATACACCAATATTGGAACTTGGAACCCCTCATTGGCATGAATTGCCAGAAATTTCCCGCCAATTTGTTTCTCATTCATTGCGTTTAGAAGCGCGCATTTTTTCGTTTAGATATGCAGCTATAGTTTAAGCGCGCTGGTAAATAAGGGGAGGCTGTAGTTTAAGCGATCCAGTGGGAAAACAAATCGAATTACTGAAAACAGCTTTTGGGGGTGTTTTGAGAAGAATAGCGCCTTGCTTCTTTCTTGCGATATTTAGAGCAATCTACCCATTTTTTACAACCAAAATGTCACAACTAAAACCAATCTAGAGTGCTTTTTTCTGCCTAATTTCTATTTGAGCGTAGGAAATATCTTGAGCTTATAGCTGAGAGGTATTGATTTCGAATTATGGCATGGGATGGGGTATGGTTGGTCTTGTGGAAATCGGCTTTGGTTGATTGCAGCTGGAACACGTTCTGTTGATATATCGTGTGATTTTGTTTTGACTACGATAATGATCGGGCGCTAGATAGAGCAGGGGCTTGTACATCAATTTATTTATGCTCTATAATTTATGTCTATAAAGTTGCTGTAAAGCGTGTGTTAATGAGGATGATACACATTGTGTCAGTTTTTGGGCTTCTCTTGTTTTGAATGGAAGTTATTTTCTTCGCGTAAAATAAAACATCCAAAATTAAAGTGCTATATAAAGTGCTATATAATAAATGCCTCTGGGGTTCTCTGTGCCCCCATGCATAACGTCCCTCTCCATGCATATGTCTCCTTTCCATGCAATGTCATTGTGGTGTAATGGGCATATTCAAAAACACCTCTTAGTTCTTGTTTACATCCATTGAGCTCCCTCATCTTTACGCTTGCAAAATATTTGCCAGTCCTCAATGTTGCGACAGTCTTTGGCTCTTGAGACGGTTCATTAGAGGCATTTTTAGTCCTTTCTCGCACAGGTTCACTTCACACGGAAATCCCACGTGTGATGTGCAGATAAAAGATTTTGATTGATTCAATATAAAGAGGTTTGTAATGAGAAAATCTTACGATATTCGGGATTCTTATTCAACATACAAAATAATGAATTATCTCTATAAATCAATGTATTGATTTATTATGGTAGCGTCATGCTATAACGTAAAAAGTTTCCGCAAAGTGTATAGCATCCATTGCATAGTCTCTTTACACTTAATGAATGTACAATCCAGCACTGATCTATTTGCTCGCTTGCGATGTTTAACTGTTATGGCATTGGAAATGATACAGAAAGGGAATTTTTATGCTTTATAGGGTGTTTGCTTGTGATGTGTGAATGGTTTTGATTGACTTCAGTGATGCTTCATAAAGTATGTTCCATAAAGATGCTGTTCGTTGCGTGTTATAATTGGGGGGCATGATCATCTTTTTACTGGTTTTGTCTTGGGTTGTTGTTTTCTTTGTGGTCTTGTCTTTATTCACATCTTTATTCACAGGGGGGAAAAGTGTATAGACTGTAGTTTATGGCAGAGACGATTCGTATTATAGGCATTGATCCCGGATTACGGCGTACAGGGTGGGGCGTTATTGATGTTGCGGGTAATCGTCTTCAGTTTATTGCAGCAGGGACGGTTTCTTCTGATGTAAAGTGTGAGCTGGCTTCTAGACTATGTCAGATCCACAAAGGTCTTTCAGAGGTTGTGCATCAATTTATGCCCCATGAAGCCGCTGTAGAACATGTGTTTGTCAACAAAGATGCTACAGCAACTTTAAAACTTGGGCAAGCGCGTGCAATTGCACTGCTGGTTCCTGCGCAAGCAACTCTTCCTGTTTTTGAATATGCGCCCAACAAAGTGAAAAAATCGGTTATTGGTGTTGGACATGGGTCTAAAGAACAAATCCATATGATGGTAAAAGTTCTCCTCCCACGGGCTGAATTTGATAGCAGTGATGCGGCTGATGCTCTTGCTCTTGCTCTTTGTCATAGTATGCATCGTAAGAGTATTGACCGATCTTATCAGGCAAGGATGGCGATATGATTGGGGTGGCAACATGATTGGTAAATTAAAGGGCACCCTTGAACATATCTTTGATGATCATATCCTTCTTGATGTTCACGGTGTGGGTTATGTTGTTTTTGTGTCAAATCGGCTCCGTCCTTCTTTACCCTCTGTTGGGGAGGCGTTAAGCCTTTTTGTTGAAACGCATGTTCGGGAAGATGCAATCCGCCTTTTTGGTTTTGCTACAAGAGCTGAACAGGAGTGGTTTTGTCTTCTACAAAATGTTCCTGGAGTAGGGGCGAAGGTTGCTTTGGCAATCTTGGGTACTTTATCGCCAGATGAACTCGCTCAAGCTATTGCCTTAAACGATATTGCGATGATTAGTCGAGCGCCGGGCGTTGGTAAAAAAGTCAGTGAAAGAATTGTGGGTGAGTTGAAAAGTAAAACACTCCCCTTTGAACAAGCGGTCAAGACTGTTTCGGTTTCTCAGCGTGAGATGACTAATCAACCTGCGCATGATGCGCTTTCTGCGTTGATGAAGCTAGGGTTTGAGCGGGAGCAAGCATCCCGTGCTCTTGCTCTTGCGATGAACGCTCTTGAGGAGGAAACTGTTTCTTCTGCCCTGCTGATCCGCCATAGTCTCAAATTGCTTTCTTCTCCTACTTAAGATCAAGGTAACAATGCATAAAGATGAAGATAAACGCCTTCTGGGTTCCGCTCCCCTTCCTAACGATCCAGATCGTTCCTTAAGACCACAAGTTCTCGATGATTTTATTGGTCAAGAAGCGGCACGGGCTAATTTAAAAATATTTATTGAAGCAGCAAAAACGCGGCAAGAAGCGCTGGATCATGTTTTGTTTGTAGGACCTCCGGGGTTAGGAAAAACAACGCTGTCACAGATTATGGCAAAAGAATTAGGCGTTAATTTTCGCTCTACTTCAGGACCGGTCATCGCTAAAGCAGGAGATTTAGCCGCTCTCTTGACCAATCTCGAAGAACGTGATGTCTTGTTTATTGATGAAATTCATCGCTTAAATCCGGCGATTGAGGAAATTCTTTATCCAGCTATGGAAGATTATCAACTTGATTTGATCATTGGGGAGGGGCCGGCGGCACGCTCGGTGAAAATTGATCTGGCTAAATTTACTTTGGTAGCGGCAACCACACGTTTGGGGCTTTTGACCACACCGCTGAGAGACCGTTTTGGCATCCCAATTCGTCTAAATTTTTATACTATAGAAGAATTGGAATATATTGTGCAGCGTAATGCACGGCTTTTTGCCGTCAAGATCAGTGATGATGGTGCTCATGAAATTGCACGCCGAGCACGGGGGACTCCTCGTATTGCTGGGCGGCTTTTGCGGCGCGTTTGTGATTTTGCTTTGGTTAAACAGGCAAAACAAATTGACCAAAAAATCGCCGATGAAGCGCTTTCGCGCCTTGAGGTCGATCATCTTGGGCTTGATCCGCTTGACCGCCGCTACTTGCTCCTGATTGCGGAAACTTTTTTAGGGGGACCGGTGGGGATTGAAACAATTGCTGCTGCTTTATCAGAACCACGCGATGCCATTGAAGATATTGTTGAACCGTATTTGCTCCAACAAGGTTTTATTCAAAGAACCGCTCGTGGACGCATTCTAACTGAAAAGGCTTGGAGCCATTTAGGGCTTTCTGCTCCTGTCTCTACAACGTCGATACAAAGGCGTTCTCAACTTTCTGATGCTCAAGACAATTCATCACTTCAGGCGTCTTTATGGGATGGGGAAGATGACTAAGACATTCTCTTTAATTAAAAGAAACTATGTGAATATTTTATAGTAAGGTCATAAAATACAAGAGACGTGCTTCTTTTAGCATATTCTGACCAAAAAGGTCTTGCACGATTAAGGGGGCTTTTGCTTTTCATAACTTCAACACAAAAATGTGTTCAATCTTTTGATTGATAAACAATTTGCTATATTAAATGATTTTATGGGACATGAAGTCAATGACAGAAATAACTCCTTTTAAGAGCAATCATACAAATGCTTTTCATAATTTTCAGGTCCGCGTTTATGTTGCGGATACAGATTTTTCCGGTGTGGTTTATCATGCGCGTTATCTTGAGTTTTTTGAACGAGGACGTTCAGAGTTTTTACGGGATACCGGTTTTAATAATAAGATGTTAGCAGCAGGGGTTGAGGGGGAAAAACTGTTTTTTGTTGTGCGTCATATGGAAATTAATTTTTCAAGACCAGCTAAAATTGATCATCTTTTAGTCGTAAAAACACGTGTTACTCATATCCAAGGGGCACGCTTTTTTATGGAGCAATCTATTTTGCATGAGGCGACCACGTTGGTAACAGCCAAAGTTGAAATTGCTCTGATTAATGAGGAGGCAAAACCGCGACGTTTACCCAAAGAACTTTTTGCAAAAATGCTAGGTTAAAAGTGTTATTCATTGAACGAGCAGCTTCAGGAGAGATCAGGGGATATAAAGTAATCTACAATCTAAGATCATACATTTATCATAGCCTAAATATTTTCCAACAAGGTCACACGATACATCAAAAGAAAGCGCTTCTACTACAGTAGCTACAATAAATTGAAGATGATATTCCACAAAATTAAACACGCCTCATCTATGTTATGATTCAAAATCAATGTCTCATCATCTATTTTCTGCTATAAAATCAAGATATTTTCTTTCTTTTGAAGAAAGGTTCGTTGGCATAAGAAAACAGCAGAAAAGGACAAAACAAAAAAAGAAATAAAAATGGATTAAGATTTATTTTTATAAAAATGCACATACCCAGCAAAATATTGCAATGTTGCAATAAAGTGATAATAAGCCATTAAGTCGAAAATTTTCTCAAAACACCCAAAGAGTATTTTAAGCAATTTGATTTTTTTACTGGATTGTCATTTGGCATCACAAGAGCGCATGTCCTATCCATTTTCATCCATAATACATGGCTTTATCTGCGCTTCTAAACGCAGTGAATGAGTGAGAGATCAATGTATACAAAGCAGAAATGCATTCTTGATTTAAAGTTTCAAAAGCACATTATTTTATATGATAGATCGACTTGGAAAGGTAAATTATCACTTCTCATGGGCACAAACCCCAATAGAGTAATAGAGTAAAATACTTTCATTTCAAATTTATTCATGTTGAAACAATTAAAATCATTGGCTTATACATCATAAGATGAGCAATATAAATCATTGAAAAAATTGTAAAAATATTTCTTATGGATCATTCTCAATGCAATAACGATCAAATATCGCAAGTGAGAAAAGAGAACGAAGAAGCCAGTTTTCATGAAGTAAAGATGTGAAAAGGCTTTTTTCACGTCACAGAAGCTTTTACGTTATACCATGGTGTCAGAGAGAGATGATAGGCATTGAAATGGGCAAATTCACAACACAATGAGATTACATGAGACTTACACTAGATTATATGGGACTTACAATAGGGGTGCATGGGTGAGGCACATTGTTGTGAGGTATTTTATGGTGGTTTATTGTCGTTTTTTTGTGCCCGAGGGTGTCCCCGTATTAAATTTGATGCAAAATGAGAGAGAAAATAGTCTGAGGTAAAGCGCAGTCTTTCATGATTATAACATATTTATTTATAATGATAATTCATTGCGTTGTCACTTTTAGATAATTCTGAAACTTGTAAGATGTTTTCTTTTCAAGCTTTATTGCTGCCAATTCATCAAAAACATTTTCTTACATGTCACAAGCGGGCTTGGTGAGTGGGGACAAAAACACTTAAGATAAGGAATAAAAATGCCTCTTATGAATGTTTTCAAGTACTAAGACTTATCACTGCATTTTAAGATTAAAACGTGTATGAGGGTTTAGCTTTCTTTTCATGAGCGTAAAGATGGTGGTGTATAATAGATTTGATATCACGCATTTTTATATCTTTTATTTTTATAGCATTTATGGGGAAGGCTTTATCGTTATATTATTCATAAATGCTGTTGTGAAATGAGGGGGGCGTGTGTTGAGGGATGTCTCTCGTCATCACTTTTTAAAGAAATTTAAGAAACAAGTCTTGTTTTAGCACATGAATTTATGTGAGACTAAGGTTTTTTACTTAAATTTAGAAACTATAAAATAATCTGTTTTATAGAATTTTAAAAAATACACCTTTTATTTAGAGGGACAAAAATTATGCCGCATGGTGAACTAACGAATCCGGAAACAATTGGAATGTTGCATTTGTTTATGCAAGCGAGTTGGATCGTGAAAGGTGTTATGATCGGGTTGCTGCTCGCTTCCATTTGGAGTTGGGCAATTATTTTTGATAAAATTTTTACGTATCGGAGAATACGGCGTGAAATAAAGCAGTTCGAACGTACATTTTGGTCAGGCAAAGCGCTAGAAGATCTTTATGCGTCATGTAAAAGTCAACACACCAATAGTATATCTGCTGTTTTTATGGCGGCAATGATTGAATGGAAAAAATCTCTTGAAAAAGGGACCCATACATCGAAAAGTTTGCAGAGCAGAATTGATAAGGCTATGGATTTGACGCTGGGGCGTGAAAGTGAAAAAATAGAATCAAAATTAAGTTTTCTTGCGACATTGGGATCTGCGGGACCCTTTATCGGACTTTTTGGAACAGTTATTGGTATTATGGAGTCTTTTCTTTCTATTTCAGCTTCTCAAAATACATCACTTGCCATTGTCGCGCCAGGGATTGCAGAAGCGCTTTTGGCGACCGCTATTGGTTTGTTTGCAGCCATTCCAGCCGTTATTGCTTATAACAAGTTGACTCATGAAAGTGCGCGCATCATTGCACAAATAGAAAATTTTGCTGATGAATTTTCAACAATTGTATCGCGGCGTATTGATGAAACACGCACAGCGCCTTCCTCTTTATAAAAAGGAGCTTATCTCATGGGAATTTCTGTTGCTTCTTCTTCTTCTCGCAAAAATACACGTAGGCGCTATCATTCACGAAGCCAACTGATGAGTGAGATCAATGTTACTCCTTTTGTGGATGTCATGCTGGTCTTGTTGATTATCTTTATGGTCTCTGCCCCCCTTTTAGTGAACGGTGTTCCTCTAGATTTGCCTCATAGTCAAGCGGGTCCCGTACGAGCTCAAAAAACGCCCCTTACGGTTTCACTTGACGCGCAAGGGCGCTTTGCCATTAATCAAGATTATTATGAAACGTCACAAGCACTGATTGCACACCTTAAAACTCTTCTGGAAGAAGATGCTACACAAAAAGATCAACGGGTTTTTGTGCGGGTTGCTAAAACTGTTGAATATCAACAAGTATTAAAACTGCTGGCAGATATTCAAAAAGCGGGGTTTTCTCAAGTTGCGTTAGCAAGTCTAGCACAATAAATAATAAGTAATAAAATTTGCGCATAACCTATTGTTTTTAAGTGTTTTTAAAAGAGCACAGAGTGATTAAAAATGAAAAAATATAAGTCATAAATAAGGCATAAAGAATGAACAAAGACTCCTATCATAGCATGAAACGAGGCTTGGCTTTATCCCTTGTGGTCCATGTCATTTTTCTCAGTTGGGGAGCCGTTCAGTTTACAAGCTCTGTCTCTTTACCACAACCATTGGAAGCAATTCCTATCACTCTTGCTCCTTTAGTGGACGAGTTGTCCTCTCAACAAGGATCCGTGAAGGCTCCTATCCGTGCAATTCCTGCCGTTAAACCAACTATGCAACCACAAGAGAAAGAAGATGCACGCCATATTGGAGAGGGACAAATAGATAGTCTAGCACCTTTTCAACCAAAGGAAAAACTGCGTTCTGTTGAAACAGCATCGCTACCACCAAGCAAGAACACGTCAGAAACATTTGCACCCGAACTTACAAAACCAGAATTATTAGAAGCAAAAACAGAGGATACCCCCAAGGTTGCACCTGAGATGCCTTTGAGCACGCCGGAAGATGCCCCTAAGGTTGCACCTGAGATGCCTTTGAGCACGCCGGAAGATGCCCCTAAGGTTGCACCTGAGATGCCTTTGAGCACACCACCGGAGGATACTCCCAAGGTTGCACCTGAGGTGCCTTTGAGCGCACCACCGGAGGATACCTCCAAGGTTGCACCTGAGATGCCTTTGAGCACACCACCGGAGGATACTCCCAAGGTTGCACCTGAGATGCCTTGGAGCGCACCGGAGGATACTCCCAAGGTTGCACCTGAGATGCCTTTGAGCGCACCACCGGAGGATACCCCTAAGGTTGCGCCTGAGATGCCTTTGAGCACACCGGAGGATACCCCTAAGGTTGCACCTGAGATGCCTTTGAGCACACCGGAGGATACCTCTAAGGTTGCACCTGAGATGCCTTTGAAGGCTCCGGAAGATGCACTCAAGCCTGCGCACAAAAATGAAGAGATGATATCGCCAAAAGAATTGGCTCCAACGGTACAGAAAGTACCAGCAGAGCAGATTGTTCATCAAGCACCCAAAATTACACTTCCAGAAAAAATTTTTCTTCCACAGTTTAAACCAAAATTTGACGAAGAATTCCCAAGGAAGAAAGGGGCTGCATTGAATCAAAAGACGCCAAAGCTTAACAAGAAAAACCAAGAGAAACAGACCATTGAAGATATTTTAGCACTGGAGGAAAATAATTTACTCAATCGTGCGCGGTCACAAGGAGGGGGAGCAAAACGTTCTCATACACCGGAAGCTTTGGGTGCAAGAAAAAACATTGATGATACCACAAAAATGGCACAAACATTGGTCAATATTGCGGGGGGATGTATTCAACAGAAGCTTAAACTTGTGGCGCTTGGTGGCGATTTAAAAAACCGTCCGGTTGTGCGGTTGCGATTTTATTTAGATCGTGAAGGGATGGTTGTGGGCGATCCTATCATTGATCCCGTAAGCGGTCTTGAGAGTCAACAAGCTATTATGATGAGGCAGGTGTATGCCGCTGTCTTTTCATGCCAACCTTATGCAGATCTCCCACGTGATCAATATGATCTATGGGGGCAAGGTTTTGACTTTAATGTTGATCCCCTCCAAGAAATAAGATGATAAATGAGAAAAAATAAATTGGCTTAACGAAAGGACACATTCCATGATGACTATAACGAGACATAAAGTTTTTGCTTGGTTTATTGTCACTTGCGGGTTGTGGCTTTCAAGTATTTCATCGGGTTATGCGCAATTGAAAGGGACTATTTCGAGCGCTGATTTTAATCCCATTCCCATTGCAATTACAGACTTTATTTCCAATGATTCGATTGGGTTGAAAATATCTGCTGTGGTGACAGCCGATCTTGAGCGGTCGGGGCTTTTTTTACCGCTTAATAAAGAAAATTTTCTTGAAAACATTTCTAATCCTAATAAACAACCGCATTTTGCGTCTTGGCAGAAAATAAAAGCGCAAGGTTTAGTTACGGGGCAAGTTATGAGGGAAATCGATGGACGTTTGAGGGTCGATTTTCGTTTATGGGATGTTTTTGGACAAAGACAATTGAAAGGACGGCGTTTTTATACTGCGACAGAACGTTGGCGGCGTGTGGCACATATGATCGCAGATGAGATCTATAGTGAGATGACAGGAGAAAGCGGTTATTTTGATACACGAATTGTTTTTATTGATGAAACAGGCCCCCAAAATGCACGCATTAAACGCTTAGCAATGATGGATCAAGATGGCGCAAATTTGATTTATATGTCTGATGGAAGTGAATTGGTTCTTACACCGCGGTTTTCCCCAAAAAGACAAGAAATGACCTATATGGCTTATGAGGACAATCAAGTACCTCATGTTTATCTTCAACAAATTGAAATGGGACAAAGAGAGTTGATCGGGACGTTTAATAACATGACAATTGCTCCGCGTTTTTCTTCTGATGGACAAAAGGTCATCATGAGTTTGTTACAAAATGATGGCAGTGCAAATCTTTACACCATGGATTTACGAACCCGTACAATGACGCGACTTACAACAACGTCTGCTATTGATACTTCTGCTTCTTATTCACCGGATGGAAAACAAATCGTCTTTTCCTCAGATCGTAGTGGAAAGCCGCAAATCTATAAAATGAATGCGGATGGGAGTGATATTCAGCGTATTTCTTCAAACGAGGGGAGCTATTCGACACCTATTTGGTCACCACGGGGTGACTATATCGCCTTTACAAAACAATTAAGTGGGCAATTTTCTATCGGTGTTATGCGCCCTGATGGACAAGGAGAACGAATTTTAACCACGGGGTTTCACAATGAAGGACCAACTTGGGCACCCAATGGTCGTGTGCTGATGTTCTTTCGCAAAAATCCCGGTATGGGACCAAAAATTTATACGATTGACATTACAGGACGCAATGAACGACAACTCCCTACACCCAATGATGCTTCGGATCCAGCATGGTCGCCATTGCTCAATATACAGTAAAACAAAATGCTTAAAAACAGAATATAGAAGGTATATAGTCTATACAGTTTCAAGTTTACACAATCTCAATTGTCTTTAATTATTTAAAAGAAGGAATTGATTATAGTGGGCATGGGGAGTTATGTAGATTTCATCTATCATCTACGGTTGTTTATCGACAATGGAATTTCCTTGGGGGAAAATGCTTAAAAAAATTCAAAAACGATATCTTGAAAAAATATAGTCGAAAATTCTGAGGGCTCTAGATTTCAACTTTTTATTCAAAGTGTCGCTATATATTTTTGACTTCCTATTCGTTTTGGCTTGCGAAGAGTGTGGACTCTTGTCAAGGGTGTTTTTCTGTTGCTTTCTGATGTGTTTTATTCAAGTACGCTGTTGTTTTAGGTCTGAATATTGACTGATCGGTAATAGCAAAAGGACAGATTTTTAAGATAAATGACATTATTTTATGAAACATACGATGCCATAAAGTTAAAAATTTATCCGCAACGGATTGGAGAGATATACCGGCTTTTTATACAATACTTTGCTAAACAATCAGCTCTAGCTTTTCATTTGCTTATTTTTATTCTGTGATGTTGTAAAACATTGTCATTTGAGGTGTGGCGATATAGGGCATATAAACCGCCTTGAGATATTTAAGTATTTTTTTAAGTGCGTGGCGAATATTTAGGGGAGTGTGTATTTTTTGAGCCGTAAGTTTCAAGTGAATTCCATGGGTGATTCGTCATAGGAATACGTCAAGAAAATCCGTATTGTTTACAGACCGGATCACCTTCATTACTTGAGGGTGGGGAGGTTAATCTTAAAGAACAAAAAGATCAGATAGAGAGGGGCTATAGGGATAATCTTTGGGGTATGTAAGAAAGGCGTGAGACTACAGAGTTTTTTATGCTTTATTTTTTGGTGATGTTTTCTGGAATTAATGGCGGTTTTCTTGTTGCACCAACGGTTAGTCCCCGCTATTGACGCGGGGCTTTTATATGTGCGGATAAAGAGGAAAGGTGACAGATGCTTTTGAAGCCCTCATGAATGAAGAGAGGGCTTATGCAAATGATAGGAATTATACAGATAATTTTGCCAAAATCTCATCGCTGACATCAAAATTGGCATAAACATTTTGTACATCATCATCTTCTTCTAATGTTGAAATCAGCCGTAAAACGGACAAAGCTTTTTCTTCATCTATTGGTGCAAGGGTGGTGGCTTTCCAAATCGTTTTAATCGATTCTGCTTCACCAAGTTTTGCCTCAAGAGTTTTGGAAACTTCACCAATATCTTCAAATGCGCAGGTAATATGATGTCCGGTTTCTTCTGATTGCACATCTTCGGCACCGGCTTCAATTGCTGCATCCATGATGTTATCGGCTGTTCCTGCTTCTGGCTTATAGATTATTTCACCAATCCGATTAAACATGAAACTGACCGATCCTGTTTCTCCTAGGGCTCCTCCTGATTTTGTGAAGGCGGCGCGCACATTTGAAGCGGTGCGGTTGCGGTTATCGGTTAAAGCTTCAACAATGACGGCAACACCGCCTGGTCCATAGCCCTCATAGCGTACTTCATCATAATTTTCGACATCGGTGCCTGAAGCTTTTTTAATCGCGCGTTCAATATTATCTTTCGGCATCGATTGTGCTTTGGCATTTTGAACAGCCAGCCTTAAACGGGGATTCATGGCTGGATCAGGAGCACCTTGTTTTGCTGCTACGGTAATTTCGCGCGCAAGCTTAGAAAATATTTTCGAGCGCATTGCATCTTGACGCCCTTTACGGTGCATAATATTTTTAAATTGTGAATGGCCTGCCATAGTTTTCCTTCCTATTTTAGGGCTTTCTTTCCAGTTGGATACTCTTTAAGAATTTAAGGCGATAAAACACGCATCCCACCAGAATAAATGTGCCACGGCATGAGGTGAAATAATCGAATAAACCCTTTATAAGAAAATTCATCTTAAAGGTAAAGACACCTTAGTTGAGGATCATTACAAGAGAGATCTCTTGTCGTTGAGCAAAAATAACGCTATAACAGAATGTAATCTCATGGCAAAATGGTTTATTCCATGCCTCGCTTTGTTTTAGGAGTGGTTGGAGAGACCTAACATATAAAAAGTTCTAGTGCTCTTGAGTGGGCGGTAACCGGCCTCATAGAAGAGGCGCAGAAGAGGATTTATAAAAATGGCAACGCAACTTTTGATGCCCAAAGCAACAGCTGTTTGGTTGGTTGATAATACAGCTCTTTCTTTTGATCAGATTGCAGAATTTTGTAAATTGCATGTCTTGGAAGTAAAAGCTATTGCCGATGGTGATGCGGCTTATGGTATTAAAGGTTTAGATCCGATTAGTTCTGGGCAATTGACGCGCAGTGAAATTGCACGGGTGGAGGCTGATCAAAACGCACGCTTGAAAATTTCTCAATCTAGGGTGCATATTCCTGAAAAAAAACGCAAAGGGGCGCGCTATATCCCTCTTTCTCGACGCCAAGATCGTCCCAATGGTATCCTATGGTTGGTTACGAACCATCCCGAGTTGAAAGATGCACAAATTGCACGGTTGATTGGGACAACAAAAGCGACAATTGAACAAATCCGCCTTAGAACCCATTGGAATAGTGCAAATTTGGTTCCTCTTGATCCTGTAGGACTTGGTTTGTGTTCGCAAATTGATTTAGATTTTGAGCTCCAGCGTGCGGCGAAAAATCGCCCTGTTGCTGCAGAAGAAGATAGGTCGTTGCTTCCCGCTTCTGTGACGGAAAACGCTGACCTAGAGGAAAATGAGCGTGAAGAAAATCTGCATAAGACTTTTGATGCTGATAAAGTTTTTGCAAAGTTGAACGCGCTGCAAAAAAATCGTCAAGATCAAGATGATGCATAAAAAGCCATAACGTATAAGGGAAACATTTCTTATGGAAATGTTAGAGGAATGGCTGGAGAGAAGAAAATTTGGCAGAGACTCAAAAATAAAAATGATGACCAAAAAAACAGAAAATTTCGTCTTCATTAGGAATTAACGGTTATTCTTGAAAATATTTTTAAGAATTTACCCTTCTTTACGACACTCAAGGAGAAACGGACTATGCGCTCTACCAAAAAAACCTTCGCTCATTCTTTAGCTATCCTCTTTTTTTTCTCACTATGCTTGGGTGGGTGTGGCAAAAAAAATGTCGGTGCACTTAACGGTATGAATGGCGCTTATATGAATGATGCTGGTTTGAATCAAGTGTCACCAGGCTCAGGACAAGAATTTACGGTTAATGTGGGTGATCGCGTATTTTTTAGTCTCGATTCTTCTTCACTTGATGCTGATGCTGAACGTATTTTAATGCGCCAAGCGGAATGGTTGCTTCATTATCCTTATTATTCTATTATGATCGAAGGTCATGCTGATGAGAGGGGAACACGTGAATATAACTTGGCACTTGGACAGCGCCGTGCTGTTGCTGTGCGAAACTATTTGGTATCTCTAGGTGTGTCTGAACAACGGATTCAAACAATTTCTTACGGAAAAGAAAGACCTGTAGCAGTATGTGATGATATTTCCTGTTGGAATCAAAATCGACGTGCTGTGACAACGTTGAGTGACATGAATAGTCATTAAAAAGAAGATTGTTTGTTTCAACTATTCAATGAGCTCTTAAGGGGAAAAAAGAATGTATCGTAAAATCAATTGGAAAACTATCTTTTATATGGCGGTTTTCATGGCTTGTTCTACTTCACTTGTTCAAAGTGCGGCACGAAGGGCTTCCGAATATCCTGCACATGATACGGATAAAGTTGATGAAGTTGATAAGGCATCTAGCGCGGAGGAAAAAGCCACTGACACTGCTGATAAGGCTATTGATGCAGTGAAGAAAGCACCTGAAGCAGCTGATAAAGCAGCATCTAGCGCGGAGGAAAAAGCCACTGACACTGCTGATAAGGCTGTCGATGCAGTGAAGAAAGCACCTGAAGCAGCTGATAAGGCAGCATCTAGCGCGGTGGAAAAAGCCACTGACACTGTTAATAAGGCTATCGATGCAGTGAAGAAAGCACCTGAAGCAGCTGATAAAGCAGCGTCTAGCGCGGTGGAAAAAGCCACTGACACTGTTAATAAGGCTATTGATGCAGTGAAGAAAGCACCTGAAGCAGCTGATAAAGCAGCGTCTAGCGCGGTGGAAAAAGCCACTGACACTGTTAATAAGGCTATTGATGCAGTGAAGAAAGCACCTGAAGCAGCTGATAAAGCAGCATCTAGCGCGGTGGAAAAAGCCACTGACACTGTTAATAAGGCTATTGATGCAGTGAAGAAAGCACCTGAAGCAGCTGATAAGGCAGCATCTAGCGTGGAGGAAAAAGCCACTGACACTGTTAATAAGGCTATCGATGCAGTGAAGAAAGCACCTGAAGCAGCTGATAAAGCAGCATCTAGCGTGGAGGAAAAAGCCACTGACACTGTTAATAAGGCTATTGATGCAGTGAAGAAAGCACCTGAAGCAGCTGATAAAGCAGCATCTAGCGCGGTGGAAAAAGCCACTGACACTGTTAATAAGGCTATTGATGCAGTGAAGAAAGCACCTGATGCAGCTGATAAAGCAGCATCTAGCGCGGTGGAAAAAGCCGCTAGTGTTGTGGAGCACCAAGGGATTATTTTAGAGAATCAACAGGCTTTATTTAAAGATTATGATTTAGATAAGCTTTTGCATAAGATACGAATGGTGCTTGAGCATAACAATCTAAAAAATGTTAACAAGCAATTTCATGGGCTTTTTGATAAAAAATCCCCGTCCGTTTATTCTTGTTCTTTTGAAAAGTCCGCTGTGGATGAAAAATCTCAGACTGTAAAAGAAGAGATGGAGCAGGAGCATAGTACAGGTGATCAGACAAAGGTTGCTGCTGTGGAAGCTAAGGTAGAGAGTCATGATCATGAAAACAGTCAGCATTTTGACAAAGCGCATGAAGTAAGTGCTCAAATTGAAGCACATCAGAGTGACAATCTTTCTTCTTCTAAAGCTTTGTATAAGGAAGGGTATGATTTTATTCGTTCTGCCAACTATGTTGATGCTGAAAAAAGCTTTTGCGCTTTTCAAAATCGTTACAAAAAAGATTCTTTGAGTGATGATGCTTTATTTTGGTTGGCTGAATCTTTGTTGGGACAAAAACGCTATCATGAAGCAGCACAAGTTTATCTTACCGCATGGTATGCAGATAAAAAGAAGCTCTATACCTCCGAGATTTTGCTGAAATTAGCAAGAAGTATGATCGCTCTTGAGCCAAATAAAAACGATTGTGCTCATTTTGTGAAAAAATCAAAACATCAAAAAACATTAGAGTCTATTTTTTGTAAACCTGCAAAATAAATAGCGAGGTCGTTTTCGGTGTGCGTTAGACTGGCAAGAAATCTCTTTAAAACATCGGATTTTATTCAGTGTCAAAAGTTGATTCTTGCCGTCTCAGGGGGAAGTGATTCTTTGGCTTTGATGTTTTTGGTCAAAGAGCATTTGGAAACTCTCTCAGTTCCTCCAGAAATGATTGTTGTCACGGTTGATCATCAATTGCGTAAAGAATCAACGCGTGAAGTAGAAACTGTTGCGAAAATTTGTCGAGTCCATCACATTAAACATATTGCTGTGCGGTGGGAAGGTGAAAAACCAAAGACGCATATTGCTTCCAGTGCTCGTGTTGCACGCTATGATCTCTTGGTTAAAGAAGCACAAAAACAAGGCGCATCAGTTATTATGACGGGCCATACACTCAATGATCAGGTTGAAACCTATCAAATGCGGTATCAACGTCTCCAAAAAAATAGAGGTGCGTTGCACGGTGAATTTGGTGCCGTGCGTGATGAGGTTTATTCCAATGGTTTTGCCGGTGTTTTGCGCGGTGAAGCCGAGGGTATATATGATGAGGATCATGCCAGAGAAACGGGAAAAAATATTGCCGAAAAAAACTATGGTCCCCTATATGAGCGTGGTTTATCCTGTATTCCGCGTGAGGCGTTGTTGCATAGAAAAGTGCGTTTGATTCGGCCGCTCCTTGGTGTAAAACGCCAAACATTACGGAATTATTTACGCTTACAAGGACAAACATGGATTGATGATCCAACCAATGAAGATCGCAATTTTGAACGTGTGCGCGTGCGTCAATCTCTTCATCCTGAAAAATTGGCTTATATTGCTCAAAAAATAAATGAAGCCGCATTGCAGCGTCGTCAACAAGCGAAAAATATTGCTGATTTGATCTTAGCGCTGGATATTACTGTTAAACATGGGCGTTGTTTCATAGCAAAGCCTGCGCTATTTTTACAGAAACATTCCAGTTTTCCTTTTGTGGTGGGGCTCTTTGCGGTGCTGATGGGAGGGGGATTTTATTTGCTTCCCAATCAAAAATTAAGCATGCTTGTTCAAAAACTTTGTCTCGATTCTCCAGAAAAGAAGCGTTTTACTTATGCGGGCTCTGTTATTGAATATAACAAGCACGGAATTTCTTTTTGGCGTGAAGGGAGAAATATGAAAGAGGCTATTGTTGAGCCAGATAAAACTTTTATATGGGATGGGCGCTATCAGATCACAAATCATGGATCTGAGGCTATAAAGATTGGAGCTGCAAATTTAGAACAGCTGAAATTTTTATTGAAAAATAGCGATTTTGAGCTTGAAAAGCCTCATTTTCCCTCTTTACAATCGCTGCTGATGATCTCAAATCACAAAGGGTATGATATTCCAGAGTTGATTTCTCAAGCAGTTGTTCATAAACATGTTATAATCAAGCGGATTATGGCACCTTTCGATTGGCTTTCTTCACGAGAAGATGCTGCTGTGGTAAATGTTGTGGAACCTTTTTTTAATATTGAGGTGAAAAGATAAAGGAAAATTACGCTAAAAGAAAATAAACAGCTTCTCATCCCTTGGCAAGGGGCTGACAAGGTTATATGTTAAGGGGAACTGTTTGAAATCTATATTTGATTAAGTGGGCTGAATATGAATTCCAATTACCGCTCTCTCCTCATTTGGGGAGTTATTGCCTTAATTTTGATTGTGTCGTTTTCTCTCTTTAATGGAGATAGTCAGCGTTCTGGTGGTGGAGAAGTCTCCTATTCTGAATTTTTGCAAAAAGTTGAGAATAATGAGTTGAAATCTGTGACCATTCAAGGTCAAAAATTAACAGGACAAACCATTGAACATAGAGCTATTTCAACCTATGCTCCTCGCGATCCAGGTTTGATACAAAAATTGGAAAGCAAAAACGTTAATGTTAAAGCTATTCCTGAAAGCTCTGGAAATAGCATTTTCCTCAATCTCCTCTTTTCCTTATTGCCTGTTATTATTATCGTGGGGGCGTGGATCTTTTTTATGCGGCAAATGCAAAATGGATCACGCGGTGCAATGGGATTTGGGAAATCAAAAGCGAGATTGCTTAATGAAGCGCAAGGACGTGTTACCTTTAAAGATGTTGCTGGCGTTGAAGAAGCAAAGCAAGATCTTCAAGAAATTGTTGAATTTTTACGTGAACCACAAAAATTTCAACGCTTAGGGGGGCGTATTCCACGCGGTGTTTTGCTTGTTGGTCCTCCAGGAACCGGTAAAACTTTGCTAGCACGTTCTGTGGCAGGTGAAGCCAATGTGCCATTCTTTACCATTTCAGGGTCTGATTTTGTTGAAATGTTTGTTGGTGTTGGGGCGAGCCGTGTGCGCGATATGTTCGAACAGGCTAAAAAAAATGCACCTTGTATTATCTTTATCGATGAAATCGATGCTGTTGGACGTCATCGGGGGGCTGGACTTGGTGGTGGAAACGATGAACGTGAACAGACCTTAAATCAGTTGCTTGTCGAAATGGATGGGTTTGAGCCTAATGAAAGTATTATTCTTATTGCCGCAACAAACCGTCCCGATGTGCTTGATCCCGCTTTGTTAAGACCAGGGCGTTTCGACCGACAAGTTGTTGTGCCAAACCCTGATGTTTCTGGGCGTGAACAAATCTTGAAAGTGCATGTGCGCAACGTGCCTTTAGCGCCTAACGTTGACTTAAAAATTTTGGCAAGGGGAACACCAGGATTTTCCGGTGCGGACCTGATGAATTTGGTAAATGAAGCTGCTCTTATGGCTGCGAGCCGTAATAAAAGAGTTGTCACGATGCAAGAATTCGAAGATGCCAAAGATAAGGTGATGATGGGGGCTGAACGTCGTTCAACCGCTATGACACAAGAGGAAAAAGAACTCACTGCTTATCACGAAGCAGGACATGCTATTGTGGCTCTTAATGTGCCGGTTGCTGATCCTGTCCACAAAGCAACAATCGTTCCAAGGGGTAGAGCATTGGGAATGGTGATGCAATTGCCTGAAGGCGACCGCTATTCCATGAGTTATCGGTGGATGATTTCTCGTTTGGCCATTATGATGGGTGGACGTGTGGCTGAAGAATTAAAGTTTGGAAAGGAAAATATCACATCCGGTGCTTCTTCTGATATTGAGCAAGCAACTAAATTGGCACGCGCAATGATCACACGGTGGGGATTTTCTGATCTGCTTGGAAATGTAGCTTATGGCGATAACCAAGATGAAGTCTTTTTGGGTCATTCTGTTGCGCGAACACAAAATGTCTCTGAAGAAACAGCGCGCATGATTGATATGGAAGTGCGTAAGCTTATTGATGATGCCTATAAAAATGCGACTAACATTTTGAAAACAAAAAGAAAAGAATGGTTTGCTTTGGCACAAGGTTTGTTGGAATATGAGACTTTAACGGGAGCTGAAATTAACGAAGTTATTGCAGGAAAGCCTCCTTCACGCACACAGAAAGATGAGAATGCTGCGCCACGGGGGTCTTCTGTTCCAAAAACTGGAAAAATGAAGACAGAGATAACAGTGGAAGATGAAAAAAACGCTGAAGCAATCTCTAAAACAGCGCCTCATAAAGCAGAGATCGATAAACTAGAGGCAGACAAAGCAGAGGAAGCTGTTAGGAAAAAAACAGCAAAATCCGGTAATGTTGAGCCTAAGGAGGCTCCGTCTAAAGAACGGCAGTCGGGTGAGACTGAGAAAAAAGCACAAAGCACAAAAGGTACCGCAAAATCAGTCAACCGCTCTAAAAGTAATGCTGAAAAGAAGCCCAGTACTGCGGGAGATGATAAAGAAAAATAAGAACTGTTTAATAACGCTTGAGTAACGATGTTTTAGGAAAACTTCTAAATTCTTTGAGAAAGGCGCAAGCAAAGCTTGCGCCTTTAATGTAGTATTTGCAAAAATATGGAAGCAAAAAATTAAGCAAAGCTGTTGTATGATGATAGTTTTAGCAGGCTACAAGGCGAGGTGGTATTTTCTTTACGGATTTAGCAAGGTTTGAGGCTGGGCGATAGATTTCCTTGCGGATTTGGTAAGGTTTGAGGTTAGGTGCTGGGGTTTTTTACGGATTTAGCAAATGTGTGAGATTATCCTTTGGTTGTGTTCAGGAGATGTGTAAAGCATTTTGAGGAGATAATATTGCTTTTATGTATGAGGGTGTGAACATAATTGGTTGAGAGGGGTTTAGATGTGTAGATGATGAATAGGATTTTTGATTGTCTAAATGCATGAAGGTTTAGATCAATGATCTGATGTTATATGGGGAGGGGGACTATTGTACCAAGGGGGCTTGTTAGGGTTTTAAAGAAAAGCCAAGGGAAGAATTATATATTAAAGGAAAGAGGCATGGTGCAAAAATATTTTGGTACAGATGGAATTCGGGGGAAAGCCAATTCATTTCCTATGACACCCGATTTTGCCATGAAGGTGGGGATGGCTGTAGGGGTTTTATTCCGCTCACAACATCAATCACGTCGTGTGGTGATTGGCAAGGATACACGATTATCTGGCTATATGTTGGAGAATGCTTTGGTTTCAGGGTTGACTGCTGCGGGGATGGAAGCTTTTTTATTGGGGCCAGTGCCAACACCTGCTGTTGCAATGCTTTGCCGCTCTTTGCGAGCGGATCTTGGGGTGATGATTTCTGCTTCTCATAATCCGTTCTATGATAATGGAATTAAACTTTTTGGTCCTGATGGTTTTAAACTTTCAGATGATATGGAAGCGAAAATTGAACAATTGATCGATACAGATCTTTCAAAGTCTTTAGCAAGTTCTGCCGAAATTGGTTATGCAAAACGGGTTGAGGGGGATATTTATCGTTATATTGAATATGCCAAACGAACTTTGCCGCGTGATGTTCGCTTAGATGCTTTGCGTATTGTTGTGGATTGTGCCAATGGGGCTGCTTATAAAGCTGCTCCCCGTGCTTTATGGGAATTGGGGGCTGAGGTTTTTGCTATTCATGATGAGCCCAATGGTACCAATATTAATCAAAAATGTGGATCAACCGATTTAAGCTCTTTAAAACGAAAAGTGCATGAAGTGCGTGCTGATGTGGGGATTGCTCTTGATGGAGATGGAGATCGTGTTCTCATTGTTGATGAAAAAGCACAAACGGTTGATGGAGATCAGTTGATTGCTGTAATTGCTGAAAATTGGCATAAAATGGGACGATTACGGTGCAATGGTGTTGTCACAACGATTATGTCAAATCTTGGACTGGAGCGTTTCTTGAACAGTAAAGGGTTGCACCTTGTAAGGACAAATGTTGGAGATCGTTATGTTGTCGATGCCATGCGCCAAAAGGGATATAATGTTGGTGGTGAGGCTTCTGGGCATATTGTGCTTAGTGATTTTGGTACAACGGGTGATGGCTTGGTGGCTGCATTGCAGATTTTAGCCTGTATGAAGGAAAGTCAAAGCCCTATGAGCCAATTGTGTAAACGGTTTGAACCTGTACCGCAAATTTTAAAAAATGTAACGATTAAAAATAAAAATGTACTGAAAAAAAATCCAGTCAAAGCGGCCATTGATCAAGCAGAGAAGCGGTTGGGAAAAGAGGCTCGGCTGGTGATCCGCGCTTCTGGAACTGAGCCGGTTATCCGCCTTATGGCTGAAGGCGATGCACGAGAAGTATTGGACACGGTCGTGACAGAGTTGGTGGATGTTATTATTCATCATGATGTACGCATGGGTACTGCACTTGAGGAATCTTGAATTTTTTGAGAAAATTATCAGATCATCTTTTGATAAAGGTCTTATTGTAATGCGGGATGTTGGCAATTACAAAAGGTATGGTAGCTATGTTAGTGATGTAATAACGGTAATTGATACTCTATTTACTAATCAATTAAATAAAAAAGAGAAAAATAGAGTTCTCATAAATATAACGCGTAGAGTGTTCTATAGTTCGTAAGATATTTAAAATATACCTTTTTTTGATTTTCCTTTTTCTTTTGCTTATTCGTAAACTAGTTATTATTTTAACAGAGTTTATAGCAGGGGGGAGTTTATTAGTGTTATTCATTCTTTTTGCTGGATATACAGCGGGGGCAGATCCTTATGAACATCAAACAGCAATGGGCCATTGGTTATATCGTCGTTATGTTTCTAAGTTCAGCTGCCAATTGGGGATATGATGCGCTCCTATTACGTTTAGCTCCCCTAATTATAAACTTATACTTTTCCGATAATGAGTAGAATAATTAGAAAGAAATGAGAATGATCAATTTTTTTCACGACAGTTCTAATATTTATAAAGTAAAAAAAGCCCTGTGATGTAAAAATTATGAACATTTTTTGTATCTTGGAGGGTTACACTCTATATTAATTTATGCTTTTAAGATTTAAACATAAAAGGATTGAAGCCTGCTATAATACTGGTACGACTAAAGGGTTTAGCACCGCCCATGCTCAAAAATTGAAGCGTATTCTGGGTGTCTTTGAAGTTGCTATATCGCTAAATGATTTAAATTTTTCGTCTTTTTGACTACCTTTACTAAAGGGCGGTCTCGAAGGTTATTGGTCAATTACTGTAAATGGAAACTGTCGTGTAATATTTCGCTTCGATAGCATAGATGTCGAAATGGTCGATTATCTAGATTATCATTAAAAAGGAGATCCAAACAATGATGAAGAATCTTTCATATCTCGATGAATTATTGTGTGAAGATGTGATCAAAGAGCTTGGTTTATCCGTTAATGAAGCAGCAGAGCGGCTTGGTATTCTCGAGTGGCACTTTCTCTAGAGTTTTAAATGGAAAAGCCGCTATGAGTGCTAATCTTGCTATTAGGCTTGAAATGTCTGGTGTAAGCACAGCACGTGCTTGGCTTGCTATGCAAACAAATTATGATCTATCAAAAAAAATCCTTAACAACAGTCTCATGATCAAGATTGCATAAAAGAGTTTCAAATGGCAGTTAAGTTTTTGCAACAGAGACGTATACAAGAGCTAAATCATGCGTATGAGCGTACAAAATCAAAAGATGTGAACACGGTAAGATAAGGATAAAATCTTGTTTCTGTAGTCTGTTTGGCTATAATAAATATAAGCAAAGGAGGGTTTTATATGTTGAGTGAAGAGGAAATTAAGCTGCGTCGCCTCGATGCTGAAAATGCATTGGCAAGCCAACGTTTAGAGGGATTAGAGCCAGATCCGCTGGTTGTTGCTCAAGTAGAGCGTTATATTATAGGTGAGCTTGAAATAAGTGATATCATCAAAGATTATATGGAGCGGGTAAAACGTGGGGAAGTATAAGGGAAGCGGTGATCCTTATACTGATCTTGAAACTGGTGTGATGTATAATCGGCTTGGTATTAAAGACAAAGCCACACTGCAACGTGTAGAATCTACGATTTCTTATGTAAAATCTTTCGAATTTGTACATACTCCTATTCGTGGTGAGTTTGATCTGAATTACATGAAAGAGATCCATAGAAGACTGTTTGGTGACATATATGAATGGGCGGGACAAGTTCGTTTAGTGGATATTGCCAAAGGCAATAGTATGTTTGCTAGTTATAATCAGATTGAAAGTTATGCACCGAAGATTACACAAAAGCTTGCAAAAGAACAGTATTTGTGTGGTCTTGGCGCTTATGACTTTAGCCAAAGGGCTGGGTATTACATGGGCGAGTTGAATGCGTTGCATCCGTTTCGAGAGGGGAATGGGCGTACTCAGCGTGAATTTATGGTGCAACTGGCTCGTGAAGCTGGTTATCATATCAACTGGAAGGGTATTGAGCGACAAGAAATGACACGTGCGTCAATTGAAGCACATTTTGGTAATTCAGAATATCTGTCTGCACTCATCTATAAGAACCTTACCAAGTTTACAGAAAATAAAAGGGATGATGTTTCTCAAGGTATTGGCAAAAATATTGCTTTTGGCGTTGATCTTAATAAAGAGTGCTTGGAACAACAAAAAGAGAAGATTGAAACTCCTTGGGATAGAGAAAAGACAAGTTTTGCTAAACGTCAAAAAGAAGAACTTGAACAATTACAAAATGATTTGAATGTTGTTGCAAAAGCAACAGAACGAGAGCCATACCTTGCGGCTTATATAGATAACTCTAATCTAGAACAGAAAGCGCTAAGCGCTCTTAGGAATGAAAAATCTTATGTTAATATGTTTAAGGAGTTAAACAGTCGTTTAGCATTTATTTATAGAGATCCACAAGAGGCTGCGCTTAGGATTGAGCAAACAATTTTAGCAGGTAAAGGCGATAAACTCTCTGATATTTTGGATAGGGCACCTGATAGAGCAGGCGAACTGCGTGGATCAGATCGTTTTATCGATAAATTGAAGGCTACAGGAAAAGAACGAAAAGAAGCGCTTTATCATGTTCCTCTTGCTGTTTCTACTATGAGAGCGCTTCAATCCTTTTATAAGAATTCTTATGAGACACATATGGATAGGGTTACACGGGAGCGTGAACAGTTAAAAGTAGAGGTTCCGTCGCTTTCACAAGAAGCAGTGACTTTTATGAAAAATGTTGAAGCTGGTTGTGATAGTTATTTAAAGATACCAGAGCAGGTTAATAAAGAGTTTTTAAAGCTACAAAGTGCTTTAGATAAACGTTTTGGACATGATGCCATTCATAAATATGGTTTTGATTTATCAAAAGCAATCCCCAAAGAACAGTCTTATAATAAAGAACGCATAAAAGAGTTTCAAATGGCGGTTAAATTTTTGCAACAGAGACAACAGGAGAAAATCAACGCAATAGCGCGTGCAAGATCAAGAGATGTGATACGGTGAGGGCAAGGATAAGCCTTATGCTGTATAAGCCCTATTAAGCCATACGGTAAAAGAGAGGTAATCAAAGGAGGTTTAATGTGGGGGTGACAAAAGATGTTATACGATCCCGCATAGATAAGACGTTAAAAAAATCCGGTGAAATATTAGCAAGCTTAGGACTTACGGTGTCTGATTTTATCCGTATTGTTTTGACAAAAGTTGTTTATGAAAAGGGATTGCCGTTTGATATGTATATTCCTAATGCGGAAACGCTTAAAACTTTTGAGAAAAGTGATAAGGGTTAAGAGATATGTATTGCTAAAGATAAGTAAGATTTGTTTCGTCATTTGGATATTTGATATTTTTGATCATTCACTTCAAATTAGCTTTTAATTTACATCATTATCGTTATGGGGTTCATATATTGAATGATGTACGCAAACAGTGATTGAAATGGCAGCTTATTGAATTTCTGCAAAAGAAGAAAGCCTATCGCCTGAAAAATTATTTGATATTGTTTCTTTTATTGCTACTCATTCAGATGCTGGTGATCTTGTGGAAGGTACGAGAGGAAGCTAGGGAATGTCAGGTTTAAAAGCATAAGGGTAAAAGAGGGGGGATATAGGGTTATATCCTTTTGGGGTGGTCAAAATATTCCGGTGTTGATCGAAGATGTGTACAGTCAATCATCTTGAGGCAATTTGGCAAAATCAGAGAGGAATGCATTGAAGAAAAATTTAACTGCGCTTCTCGATGAATATCGAAAAAAATAATAATGGATAAGGCAAATAAAGCAGGACCTCGTATATTAAAAGGTGTTTGTGAAGCTTTTGTCTGAAGCTAAAGGTGAAACTGATACTAAATTTTGTATCGATATTCCTGCAAATATTGATGTCAAAAAAAATCAGAAAAGATATTGGGTTATAGATATCATTTTCGGCACGTTGTGGTTTTTCTGTGGGGCGCATTCGTGATTGGGAATGGAGGTGATATTTTTACTTCTTTTTGCTTTTTGCTTTCGATTATTGAAAATGAATCTGAAGCTATGGTGGTAATTTAGCACGCGATGATATCCGCGGCTTATAATCGTGTTTTTAAGAAAGCTCTATTGGTATAAAAGGGGTGTGAGGGTTGCGTTTTTTAAAAAGCATCACGGCGTTTGAAAGGATCGTAATAGATTTCTGTTACACGAAATTTTCCTTCGAGGCGTTTGCATTGGATGATGACATCAATCATCGAGATTAATAAGCCGCGGATATCATCGCGTGCTAAATTACCACCACCGTCACTTTCTTTGACTAAAAGGGTCATTTGTTCGAAGGCTGCAAGTGCTGTTGAGGCGTGGACGGTGGTAATGGAGCCGGGGTGACCAGAGTTGACATTACGGATGTAGTAAAAGGCTGTACCATCACGCAGCTCTTGTAGAAGGATTCTGTCGGGGCGCATGCGTAAGCCAGATTCAAGCAGTTCTTTTGCACCTGCTTTTGCTAAGCCTTGGTTATCTTTTGAATAAAAGAGCTGCACTTTGTTGGCGTGCGGAACGACAAGTTCTGGGGTGTCTTCAATGGTGAGAATTCGTTCATAGTCAGGGATTTTTGCAATCAAAGCTTTGGAGAGGGTTGTTTTCCCGGAACCGGTTTTGCCCGATATTAAGATATTTTGTTGTGTAATAACGGCTTTTTCTAAAAAGGTGCAAAAGTCTTTGGCGATAAAGAGATCTGTTAGCTCTTTGTCTGTATCAGAGAGTTCGGATAACCGTTCTGTCATTTGTTGCGTGGGTGTGAAACTGGTGTTTTGAGCGACAGAAAACAGATTGTTTTCATGTAAACTTTCAAGAGAAAAAGTGCGTGATGAAGGTTTACGAATGGTCATGCTAATGGTATTGGCTGCAACAGCTGGAGGCATAACAATTTGTATGCGTTCGTTGTTTGGCAGTGTTGCGGAGAGAACGGGGTTTTCTACACTGATTTTTTGTGTTGTGTAGGCAGCAACAACTTTCGCAATCCCTTCTAGTTCGCTGTAGGTTAGTTCTTTTAAGATGTGGGTTTGCCAACCGTTGGGACCCTCAACGATTACTTCGCCGGGGCGATTGACAACAATTTCAAATAAATTTTCATCATTGAGGAAATCATCTAAGATCTTTAATTTTGTTAAGACGATGGAGGCGCGTTCTGCATTTTTTGCTGATGGCATAATGTGACTTTATTGAACTTGAGAATGAAAAAAGGAATAGCCGGGAGTAGAGCGGTTTCTTTTGCTCTTTACGACTAGTTTATAGACAGAGGAAAAATCGAGATCTTTTGCTACGAAAATGTTGACCAGTTCGCCTTGAAATTTTTCTAAGGTAGGAGGGATATTGATTTGATTTTCAAGGGCAATACTGGCGGCATCTTTTCCAGTGTTGTTTGCGCCTTCAAAACCGCCGCCTCCAGAGTTGTTTGAACCTTCTTTATTGGAATTGCCTACTATTTTATTTGTTAAAACTGTTGTGGCACCATCAATAACGGTCAACAAAAGGGAAGAGCCAAAGCGTTCCCACCAATGGGTGTTGATGTTGCCATCAAACCCGGCTCTGCCTAAACTGTCGGTTGCGGGTGAGGCAAGGTCGATGATGACACCGGTTGGGGTTTTTGCTCTTGTCCAGAGTACAAAGAGGCGAGATTGACCTTGTTTTATCCCTCCGCGGTATTCGCCAATCACTTGGGTTCCTTTATCAAGCAAAACAACGCGCCCATTGTCAGAGAGGATATCACGGTTGATGATGCAGCTTGCAAAGCCTGGTTGCTCACTGTTTAATGCGGTTTCTAAGATACAGGGGATAGAGGTTCCCATGGCGATGATAAAGTTTCTATTGCCGATGAGTTTTGCTTTTGCTTTTGCTTCTTCTGTTTTGGTAGGCTTTAATAGGGTCGCAAAATTTTGTGTGTCTTGAAGGGCAGGAGAATTTTGCGCATTTGCGAGATTTTCAAGGGCATGGAGTTTGTCAAAGGGGTTGAGAGTCGTGTTGACAATGTCTTTTAATTGAGATTGAGAACCTTTGGCAAAAGCTAAAACAGGGGCGCGTCTTGCGGCATCAAGTAATGGGTCATCTTTTTTGGGTTCTTGTGCGAGTGGTTGTGGGGGTGGTAAGGTTATTGGTGCTATGTTTGCACGCGGGTCAGAGGGCGCGAGCTCTAAAGGGGCGAGGGAATTGTGAAAGTTTTGTGCTTGTTTTTTATGAGCTTTTGCGGTGTCTTTTTGTTCTGTGGGGGTGGATAAGATGTTCCAGAGCACATAGCCGCAGATTCCTATACAGGCAATTGCGACAACTATTTTTTTGCCGGCGGTTTTGGCGCTATTGTTTTTGCCATCCCCAATAGATCCTCGATCTTCGATGATTGGTTTATCACTCATGTGTTGTCCCCTTCAATTCCCGCTTATTTAAAGATCTGATGCAATTTTACGTTCAACAGATGGTGAGGTTGTTCCGGTATTTGGATTTGTGCCTTTTGGTTGATAGGCTTCGTTAAAGACGCATAGGACGTTTTTTCCCTGTCTTAGGGTGAAGCGTGCGCTAATGGCATGGACAATCACCATGTTGCCTCTTGTGGTTTTGGGAACCAGCGATTCTGTACCGTCATTGCTGACAATGTAAATGGCAGGGATTTCTTGGTTGTCGGGAAATGTAAATGTTGTTGTTTTGCCATTGTCATAAACGGAGGCGGGTTCGAGCGTGCTTGATCCTTGAGCGGTGTAAGCCCAATTGCGTGGTCCGTAGGTTTCAGAAGCGTTGAAGACATTATCAATACGCTGGGCTTGTTGTTTTTCTTGTCGCATAAGGGCTGCGAGTCTTCTTTGTTCTGCTTCTTCTTGTGGGTAGCGAAATTTCACAAGGAAATATGTTTCTTGTCCAGATGAAATTTCCCCATCTTTGACCATGAGTTCAAATTGATAGGAGCGCTTTGAGCCATCAAGCTTTGTGGTGACGACTTGGAGATTGGTAATGGGTTGGACTTCTCGGGCTTTAAGGAAAAGAATATTGCCAGCGGGAGCGACTTCCCATGCAACGCTGTTGCCAATTGCCACATGGGCAATTTCTTCATTGGGAGAAAATTCTATTTGTACCGATGAGCGTATAGAGCCAATAATTTTTGTGACATTATAGGCATCATAGTTGATAAAGCGAATGCGGCTATCGCTTGGCGCACGGGTGGGAAAAATACTGGCATGGCTCAAGGCTATAGGAGAAAGGGTAATAGCGATGTTAAGAATGAGAAAAAGAATTTTTTTTGTCATGATCAGTTGACCACTTCCGGATCGGTTCTATATTCACTAACAATAAACCCTAGAGGATTTATCAAACGGTTTTGGACAGAGATAGGGGCATTGATGTATTCAAAGGTGAGTGTTGCAACCCAGTGGGTGATGAATTCTCTGTTGTTTTCATTGTTATGAATGGTTCTGTAGTAACGCACTTGGGCAACATCGTCATTGATAAAGGAGATTGATTTTATTGTTATTGTAACAGCGGCGTTTTTATAGAGAATTTGAGGACTTTGGGGATTTCTTGCTCCATACCAGCTGGCAAATCTTTCCTGTTCTTCAGAAGAAGAGAGGAGGGATACTGTTTGGAAGTTGTGTTGTGTTTCTTCTGTGGTGAAGCCTTCACGGGAGCGGACATATTTTGCAGCAAAGTAGCGTGTGATTGCTTCGTCGACATTGGTGGGACCTTCTTTTAAGGCTTCCACAACTTCAACAATGCCGGTTGAATTGTCCACACGGATGACAAAAGGTTCCACGGTTTTAAGGGGTGTGAGGGTGATGACCGCGAGAGAAGACATTATTGCAACAGCAACCGCGATGCCGGCAATGGCAAGCGAGACGCGGGTGGTGCGGCGTGAGGCGAGCATGCGATCTTGATCAAACGAGCGCGCTTCAGCAATGTATTGTTCTATGTCTTTTTCTTTCATGCTTTTTGCCCGCAATTTTTGTAAGATTTGATTTCTTCATCCGTTAATTTTTGTGCCAGAAGCGTTTCCAGCTTCCCTTCTTTTAGGGGTGAAGGGGTGTTGTTACTGATGATAATGGGCGTGGGCGTGGGTTTTTTCCCTTCCCAATTCCACATTGATCTGTTGAGTGGACGTTTAGAATATCCATCACACTTTGGGAGTGACTTCAGTGTGTTTGGTGAGGATACACAGCCACTGAGAAAGAGAAATGGTAAGATGACCCCAATTTTTTTTAACACTATCCTAGTGTCCTTTCCTAAACTTTTTATTCAATATTTGTTTGAAAAAATTTTCTAACTGGTTACTGCCTTTCATAATCGTTTTTATTACGTCTGCTCCTAATTTTGTTGCTCCTGTAAGGGAGGCTCCCCCAGAGGCTAAAGCGGAAGCAATGCCAGGTAAATGGAAGAAAAGGTAAATACCACAGATGCCGACAACTAAGAATTGAATTAAAGAAATCATGATATCGTCGAGACCTCTTGAAAAAATGTTTATCGAAATATTGACATACAAACCACCAAGCAACACGACTAATACCTGAAGTATGATGAAGTTTACTGTTTGATTTAACCATGCTTCTGTAAACCTTCTTGTTGATGAAAACATATAGAGGCTTATGAAAAGAGGCCCTATTGATATGACAAGAAATAAACCCAGTTTCGCCACTAATGAGACGATAAAACCAATGATACAAAAAAAGGCAGCAATTCCTAAGCAGATAAGACCAGCAATCCATGCGGCAAGAAATTTACCCATTGACAATATTCCAGCTTTGTCTGCTGCATCAAAAACGTGTGCAGCAGCTTGGTTCATCATACTGTCCCATACATTTTTATCCGAGTGTGCTGCACCTTGTGTGACATTTGAAATGGCATTCGGCAGATCATTGAAAAATATATCCCTGACCCACGTATTGTAGTAAGCGGCATTTGTGGCGAGTGCAACAATGATGCCAAGTTTGAAAGTTGTCGCTATAAACTCCCACAGAGGCATGGAAGAACGCCCATAGATGATATTGTATCCCATAAATATAATGTAGATTGTACAAGATAGCTTAAGCGGAGCACCTAAACTTGATGAAAGACTTTTAATGGAGTTATCCATTACCTCTGCAAGGGGATCCATCAACATATTGTCTATTTCGGTAAATACACCGTTGGTTTCTATTGCCATTTAGATGCTCCGCTATTTGTTGTGTATTTTATAATTTAATTGTTATTTTGTTGTTGTTCAGCGCGCTCTTTTGCTTCTTGTTCGGCTTTTGCGCGTTCTTTTGCTTCTAGTTCAGCTCTTCTTCTTGCAAGTTTAGCCTTCATTTCAGCTCTAGTTTTTTCAAATGCTTCATGAAGGCTTTCTTGAGCTTTACGAGCTCTTTCTTCAGCTTTTGCTTCATATTCCTTTTCAAGTTCAAGTTGTGCTAATCTTAGGGTTTCACAATTTTTTGCAGTTCCTGCTAATCCACATTTAGCAATCCACTCTTCCATCAACGTTGGATTTTTTTTAAATTCTGCGACGCTATAAGTTTTTTCACAACCAGCTGTGATGAGCCCTGTGCAAAGTAGCAATGTTGTTATGAGAACTTTATTCATCAATATTTCCCCTTTTTCCTTTCAGTTTTACAAGTTTTGAGCACATTTTTTAAATTCTGCTATGTTCTGGTTTTTTATAACCAGTGATGATAAATCTAGGGCAGCGACATAATCTTGCCATAAATATATTATAAAGTGCACAAAGCTCTTTAAGTTGAGCAGCTAAAGCGCAATAGCGATGTGTAATGGTGCTATCCATTGTCTTTGTAATGGGATTCATCAACATATCATCTATGTCAGTAAATACGCCTTTGGTTACTATTGCCATTTAGATGCTCCGTTATTTATCGTGTCTTAATGGTTATTTTGTTGTTGTTCAGCTTCTCTTTTAGCGCGTTCTCTTGCTTCTCGTTTAGCTCTCATTTTTTCAATCCAAGCGTCTTGTTCAGCTTTCAATTTTTCCATTGATTTGCGATTTTCTTCTTCAATTTTACGACTTCTTTCTGCTGCTTTTGCTTCATACTCTTTCTGAAGTTCTAAAAATGCTAACCGCATGTTTTCACAATTTTTTGAAGTTCCTGCAAATCCACATTTCGCATCCCATTCTAGGCGTAAATTTTTATCTTTTTTAAATTCTGCGACGCTGTAAGTTTTTTCACATCCAGCTGTGATGAGCCCTGTGCAAAGCAGCAATGTTGTTATGAGAACTTTATTCATCAATATTTCCCCTTTTTCCTTTCAGTTTTACAAGTTTTGAGCACAATTTTTAAATTATGCTAGGTTATCGGTTTTTTATAACCAGTGATGATAAATCTAGGGCACAGACATAATGTTGCCATAAATCTATTGTATAGCCTGTAAGGTTCTTTAAGTTGAGCAGCTAAAGCGCAATAGATGCTATCCATTGTTTTTGTAAGGGGCTCCATCAACATATTGTCGATATAAGAAAATATGCCTTTGCTTTCTACTGCCATTGAGATGCTCCGCTATTCGTTGTGTATTTTTATAATTTAATTGTTATTTTGTTGTTGTTCAGCGCGCTCTTTCGCTCTTTGTTCTTCTAGTATTTTTTTAGTCTCAGCCTCCATTTTTTCAAGTTTAGCCTTCATTTTAGCTTTAAATTCTTCATCTCTTTTGCGATTTTCTTCTTCAACTTTTGCCTGACGTTCTTTCTCAAGTTCAGCGCCTGCTACTCTTAGGTTTTCACAATTTTTTGAAGTTCCTATCCCTCCACATCTCGTGACCCATTCATCAAATAATTTTGGATTTTTTTTAAATTCTGCGACGCTATAGGTTTTTTCACAACCAGCAGCCATAAGCCCTGTGCAAAGTAGCAATGTTGTTATGAGAACTTTATTCATCAATATTTCCCCTTTTTCCTTTCAGTTTTACAAGTTTTGAGCACAATCTTTAAATTCTGCTTGTGTTATCGGTTTTTTATAACCAGTGATGATAAATCTAGGGCAGCGACATAATCTCGCCATAAATCTATTGTATAGCCTGTAAGGTTCTTTAAGTTGAGCAGCTAAAGCGCAATAGCGATGTGTAATGGCTTTATCCATTGTTCCTGTAGGGGGCTCCATCAATCCGTTGTCTATCTTGGTAAATATATCATACGCTGCCATTGTCTTTCCTCCGCTCCTTATCATATGGGGTTCGTGTTCCATACGGAGTCAAATTTTTATGATTTAATTACTGTCCTCTTTCTTTTCAGATTGTTCTTTCATTTTTTGTTTATCGTCATTTTTACGATATTTATTTAGATAGTTATCAAAATTTTCTTGACGTACTTCTTCTATTGCTTTTTCTAAATTTTTACAATTTTGTGAATCTCCTGTCCATCCACACTTACGTCTCCATTCATCGCGTAAATTTTTATCTTTTTTAAATTCAGCGACGCTATGGGTTTTTTCACATCCAGCTGTGATGAGCCCTGTGCAAAGTAGCAATGTTGTTATGAGAACTTTATTCATGATTAATGACTGTCCTGTTGTTGTTTAGCTTTAGCGCGCTCTTCTGCTTTACGTTCTTCTTCAGCGCGCTCTTTTGCTTTTTGTTCAGCTCGGAATTTTTCATTCTCAGCTCTCATTTTTTCAATCCAAGCTTTTTGTTCAGCTTTAAATTTTTCATCTAGTTTACGGTTTTCTTCTTCAGCTTTTTTCCGACGTTCCTTTTCAAGTTCTAAAGCTGCTACTCTTAGGTTTTCACAATTTTTTGAAGTTCCTGACCATCCACATCTTGCTCCCCATTCTTCCATCAATTTTTCATTTTTTTTAAATTCTGCGACGCTATAGGTTTTTTCACATCCAGCTGTGATGAGCCCTGTGCAAAGTAGCAATGTTGTTATGAGAACTTTATTCATTATTTATTGTCCTGTTTCTTTTCAGATTCTTGTTTATCGTCATTTGTCGAGCCAAAGCCTCTCCATTTTTTACGGGTTTCAAATTCAGCTTGCTCTGCATTTTTACAATTTTTCGAATTCAAATCCCCTGACGTCAAACATTTCACTAATACTTCTTCCATCAGTTTTTTATTTTTTTTAAGTTCTTCTACGCTGTAGGTTTTTTCACAACCAGCCGTGATCAGCCCTGTGCAAAGTAGCAATGTTGTTATGATGATCTTGTTCATATTCAAGCCCCTCTTTTTTCTCGTTTATTGACCACGCAGTTTTTTGGCCAAAGCTCTGTATCGTGCACTAAATTCTTCCGCTTCACGTTTTTCTGCCGCTTTTTCTTCCGCTTGTTGAATCATCATGGCAGCTTGCATTTGGAGTATTTTTGTTTGGAGGTCTGCTTGTACCGCTGCTAATTGTGCTTGAATGCCTTGAATTTTACCCGCATCTTTAGTACTTCCAAGTTCGTCAAGGAGCTTGGTAATGTTTTTTTGTGTTTCACTGGCTTCTTCGTAGACGTCTTGGCCTTTTGCCGCTTCTCCTACTATGCGCTGTTCGGCTTTTTTCACTTCTTGTGCGTAAAAAGCATCTACTGCTTCTTTTGATCCTGCACCCCCCGCGGGCTCTTTGTATAAGAGTTCTTCTTGCCATTTTTGCGTGTTTTTGCTGCCGCCACCGCCACCACCGCCGCCACTGCCCATCGATTGTTGAAAGTGGTTAAAATCTGAAGGAAGGGCGCCACTGCTCCCTTGCTTGTTAAACATGTCTTTCAATACCGAGATGTCAGGCTTGACATTCAAGGAGTTATATAATTGTTTCGCTTGATCGAGTTGGCTCTTTAATTGCTCAAGCTGTTGTGCACCTTGTTGAACTTGCTGTTCTGCTTTTGCAACTTGTTCTGTCAATTTTTCGTATTGCTTTATATTTTCCAGCAGTATTTTATAATCAAAGGGGCCACCTCCAAATGCATTTGCTTGAGGTCCAAAAGAAATTGCGCAAAGAGCTGTTGCCAATAAAAGTTTTTTCATTGTTTTGACCTTTCTTGAAAAATAGGAAGCCATTTTTCTGGAGATTCACCAACTTCATCCATAATGGTCTCTAGGAGTTCAATATTCTTGGTGGTGCCGCTTAAAATGGCTATTTCATCATCAAAGCCCCGTAAATTCAGTTCTGCTACAACTGAACTTTGTCCTTGTTTGATGAGAAAACGCCGTGACTCACGGCTTAATTCTGATTGTATCAGGTTAAATTCTCTGTCCGATAATTTAAAACCTTCTACATAATCCCCATGATTGCCCTTTTGATTGGGAAAATAAATCTGTGTGGGGCATTGCTCTATAATGGTGTGAGCAATGGTCGAATTAATCGCATCTTTGGGAGATTGTGTCGCAAACAACATCAAACCATTTTGTTTACGAATAGTTTTCAGCCTGTCTTGCGCAAAGGCTTTAAAGGAATCATCCTCTAAGGCTTTCCAAAACTCATCAATGACAATGATAATACGACGTCCATCAATCAGAGACAAAATCCTATGAAAAAGATACATCATTAAAGGTGGACGAATTTCATCATTGTCTAAAAAATCCGTCATGTCATAACCAATAAATTTTGCATCAATGCCAATGTCGTCATCAGGATTGTCAAAAACCCACCCTAAAGCATTGCCTTTACACCATCTTTCTAAACGACCCGATATCCCCTCCCTATGCGTGGTGTCAAAAAACATTTGTAAGGCAGAGATCGTCCGTTGTTCTTTTGGCAACAAGGCAAGCTGCTCAACAGCCGCCGTAATGTCTTGTCTTTCTGATTCACTGATCTTTTGATCTTCAGATGAAACAAGCTTTATAATCCATTGGCGTAAAAAAACTCTATCTGCTGGATTGTTATAGTCTAAGCCTTTTAGCGGTGCTATGCCTGTCGGTTTACCATTCTTCAAGGGCATATAAGTGCCGCCACCCGCTCTGACAAAAAGTTCTGCACCCCGATCTTTGTCAAAAAAGACCATATTGGGATCATGCTTTTGAAGTTGTGCTAAAAGAAAATTGACAATAACCGTTTTCCCAGAACCAGAGGGACCACAAACAAACGTATTGCCTAAATCACCAAAGTGAAAGTTAAAATAAAACGGTGAACCAGCAGAGGTTTTCATCAAGGCTACCGCTGGTCCCCACACATTGCCATCTATTTTTCCAACCGGAAAAGAATGAAAAGGAGAAAGCGCTGCATAATTGCGGCTTGTTATTGCACCAGAGCGGGTGCGATAAGCATAATTGCCAGGCAATTGTGCCCACCAAGCCGCCGCTAACCCTAAATCTTCCCGCGCAATCACAGCCCCACCATCTGTAAGACGAGAACGCGCTTTGGCAAGATTATCCGCTAACTCTTGCGGCGTATCAGCAAAAACTGCCAATGATAAATGATGCTCCCCTAAAACAAAACGATTGGATTCAAGATCATCAAGCGCATCATCTAGCTCCATAATTTGTGAGCCCGCACGGTCTCCTGCATTGACCATTTGGTTTTGTTTGCGCCCCATAATCTGCTTGGCAATGTTTTTGCTCTTGAAAACAAAAGATTGGGTGAAAATAAACTCAAAGGGAAGCGTGAGCAAACCATCCGCCATGCCTACCCTGGTTTTTGCTGGATATTCTTTCCAACCAAACATGCCCGCAAACCGCTGTTCCGCCTCATAGCGTATTTCTATGATCTCTTTTCCAAAAATGAGACGGTCTGAATAAACAGTCGAAGCTATCGTCCCCCACGTGAGGGGGATACGTTCACGACGACCTCCCACCAATTGGTGGATAAACTCACTTTGCTGCGAATAAATATTACCTTCATGTTCATAAAGGCTCAGTCTTCTTGCACCATAGCGCTCTAAATTTTGAATAAGATCTGTTGTAATATCTTCAAGCTTGCGAATGGACTCTGCATCAACTTCTGTCTTTTCTTGCTTGGCTTTGCCTAAACGTTTGAAAAACTCCACTAATTTATCCGTTTGATCAACGTGTGGATTCCACAAAATCGAAAGATAAAGATCATTGCGATAAAGCTCCTGTGAAACCATCCGCTCGCGATATTTATCATCTAATTGCTTGGCAAATGCCGATCTGAAAGTCCCATCCGGATAAACGGTTTCACGCTTTCTGATAATATGGCTATAAAGCGCTATCCGTTCATCCGCTATGTTTTTAAACAGATTATTGAGCTGTTCGTGAAGCACATTCAGATCAATAATATCCGCTGTCTCAAAGTTAATGCCTTCAAGTTTAATAACGCTCATGAGAGCGCGTGAATCCAGCGCAATGATATGTTTATTGACATGGCGCACGTAAGGAATGATCGCCTCTGGCTGCTTTTCACGTTTGCGCTCTGTTCTATTCATTATAATTCCTCATAATTACGAATTAATCGTAATGGAGAAATACTTCCCCCACCCCATAGACTCGAATTTCTGGCAAAAATAGATGTCTTTTGCCATGTCAGAAGAATACGAAATTTATTATGGTCATGCTTTAGGATTTCCTTGAATATGAAATGCAGCATCACACCAAAGGTTAGAAGAAAAATATTGCCTGCCATAATGAACAATATCATCGTTCCTATCCCATTTAATCCCATAGCTTCCACCGTCACGCCTGCAATCATTGCAGGGCGCGTGCAAGCAAGAAATAACGTATCTTCTGTTAGCTTATCGTGCTCTTTCATGGCTTTGAAAGACAAAGTTTAATGGGAAAACATTGATACGATTTGCGTTGCACCCATAACAATGCCGATGCCAACACAAACAAAAAAAGCTTTACGCATTTCAACATAACCAGCAATCCATGCAAGCCCAATACCAGCAACCGCAATGGTTGCAATTGATGTTGCAATTTTTCCTGTTAAAGCTTCAATTATTTTATCAAGAGCAGTTTCAATTTTTCCGAAGCCGCCATCAGCAAATGCTGGTTCACTCAGTGCGATGAAGGCAATAAACAGCATCAATGCTGCTGTTAACCATTTCTTTTGTGTGTTGGATAGAGTAGTTTTTTGTAAGGTATGTTCATTAATGAACGAATTATTCATGTTTTTCATGAAAATTCCCCCGCTTTATGTTTAAGTTGATCATAAAATTAATATTCAAAATATTAATCAGGAATCATATAAATGAAAAAAATAAATTTTTCTATCGATAAATTAACAATATTTAATATTTTCTTAGTTAATGAACAAAAAATATAGTAATATTCAAAATGATAATTTTAAAATATCTTAGAGCAGCGCCTAAATATATTGTCTTAATTTATATTATTATTTTGGGAGGCTTTTATTTCAGTCAACATACTGAAAAACTTATGCAATATTCTTTTTTTAAAGTACCAGAAAAGACAATAGAAAACCTTGTTCAAAAGCCGAAGTCACAATTGATAGATTATGCAAACCAACAAGATGAAAACCAACAAAATGTGGCATTGCATCCAGAACCATTGTCATCACAATTTTATGAAGAAAATGTGCCGGTTTATTCAGGTGCTATACAGGTTACAAGTGGTGTGACCTTTAAAATGATTACGCTTGTGGATGATGGATGGAGAAAAAAGATTATCCGTGATATCCGCTTATATGGTGTGGAAAGCTGTGAAATGAGGCAATTTGCCTCACGCAACGGAGTTAAGTGGCCATGTGGTGCTTTTGTTACTGCTTGGCTTGTCTCAAAAACAATCGATAAAAATGTTACTTGTCGGCAAGCACGTGTCATTCAACAGGTTCATTATGCACAATGTTTTGTTGACGGAGTTGATCTGGCACGTTTGGGGCTTGCAGAAGGGTTGATGGTGCTAACAAAAGATCAGCATAATTTTCCATCTCCAGAAGACTATAAAACTCTACAATCTGCTGCTCAAAAAGCACAAAATGGCTTATGGTCGAGCAAATTTCAACAACCAGAAGATTGGCGAAGAGATCATGGGAGCTATAATCCCATTGACCATTATTGATAAAGCGTCTTTTCAAGCGCTATTTAAAAATCAAGGCAATATTCCACTACGAACTTTATCAGAAAAAAGTTAATCATAGTCCACACAGTCCTTGGTGGACAACTCTCCTCAGTAAAAATTGTTGTGTTTAAAGCTCGCGTATGCATATAGGTTGCTTACTACAGCGCTATGTAGGAGCGCGTTTCCTCGGCTATACGTCATTTCGTTTTGCTTTTTAAATGAAAGGCTTTCTGCCTCTCAAACTCTTAATAATCGCACCCCAATCATGACATCAGATCTGCGTTTAAATGAGAAGGCTAAAAGCCTTTGGGGGGAGAGGCAAGGGAACTCTGTAAAAGCACACCATGAGGCGCATGTGCCCTTGATCAATAGCCAAAAGGCTTGTCTTGTCCTTCTCATGCAGCTTTGAAATCATGATTAAAGAGAAAACTTATAGGGGGAATAAATAGCACTTTATAGGTATCATAGGTGTTAATCGAAAAAACTAGAAAGAAGATTGCAAACCCTTGTTTTATCGTGTTGAATATTTTTGCATCGCTTTGACCTTGACATGCTTTTTTTTAAGCTATCAGTCGTTTCAAATAGAGGGAAATATAATGGCAAAAAAATAAAAACCCAACGGCGTCAACAGAAGGGTTTCTAAAATGTCCGTACTACCTATACGGCGAATTAAATTCTACAGTAGTTCCTGAATTAATTTATCGTGATGCATTCTACAAAAGAAATTTTGTAGAATGAGGGTGTTTTTAACATTTTTTTTGCCTCTGTTATGAGGTTAAAATAATTATGGTTAACAAAATATCTGGAAGAAAGATAAATGCACATCATATAGAATTTAGAAAATTAGCAGAAACTGCTGAGATTGGTTCTGTAAGTCGTGGTCAATTGATTGGATTGGCTAGAAAATTAGAGAGAGCTGGTTTTATACGAGAGACAGAAGGTAAAGTTCCCTTGGCTTTATTGAATACAGCTTCGACATCTTCATTTGAAAAAGGTGGAGTTCCTATCGTTTTTAAAAGTAATAAACGACTGGCGTTTGAAATTAAACGGGGTGAAGAACGTGTTAGTCGATTGCTTTCACGTCTTTATGATTGTGGTCTTGTTGTCATGCGGGATTCTGGTAAATTTAAACGCTATTCAGTGCGAAGCCGTAGTCATGGAATTATAACAGTTTGCGGGTTTTAATAGGATTGATTTACGTATTCTTGTTGCTCGATACCATGAACTTAACAAAAAAGTTGACGAAGTCCTAGAGTCTCAGAACAAACAAAAGGATGCTTTGCATTGTTTTCAAGGCTTGGTGCGACAAATTAAAGCTTCTTACGCAGCAATTGAATCTATACCGTTTACATCATTGTTTTTTTCTAGAATGCAAAAAATCATTCATATTATTGGGCGACGAGCTAAAGCTTTGGTAGAAAAATTGCACAAAGCAATAGGTCTTTTGGAGTGGATTTTACAACGTTTTTTTTTGGTAAAAAACATCAAAAACAAAATACAGGCATTTCGCTGACGAAATACACATAGAATATACAACCTCTAACTATGATTGTAATTGTAACAAAGACGAGTGTTCAGATCACTCTGAACACACTCAAAATGCTAACATGACCTTTGGTCATGAAAAAAAGGCTTATGAAAAAATAGAGAAAGGCAGAAACGAACTATCCAGACCTTCAAAAAACACTACATTGCTTCCAATTAAACTAGGACTTCTAATTGAAGCATTGCCTCATGTTGCTATGTTCATGAAACATGGATTGCAATCTGAAAGAGATTTACTCGGATCCATGGAATTTTTAGCGAAAATGAAAGGGACTTCTTTTTAGGCACTTGAAGAAGCTAAAGAGACTATGAGAAAAGATGTGCTTTCTTTTATAGTAAAAGAAAGCACATTGGGGGGATTAGAGTGACAGTTTTACATATTTTACTTTGAAAAGCGGTCTTTTTTACCTTTTTTCCACAGAAAATAAGTTACAATTCCGAGAATGGGAACTCTCAATTTGGCAAAAGGGAAATGTTGACTGAGAGCTGCAAGGCTGGAAACGGTCGCATCTGTCATTAGTTTTTGGCGTTGTTCTTCTGTCTTTTTTTGTTGGTCATAGCGTTGATAAGCCTTGAGAATACGACTGATAATAAGACCTACTCCTGCAAGAGAAAGACAAATTAAAAACATGATACTAGCAGCGGCAAGAGGCTTCATAACAGAACATAACGCAATAAAAACGATGATACATAAAAAAAGCAAAGACATGAAGAATGAAATGCCAATAAACCCATAGCAAATTGCTTGAAGGCGTACTTTCTTGACAGTGCTTTTAAGCCCTCCGCCGACAAGATGGTTTAAAAGAGGAGTGATAAACTTATGCATTGCTTAACGACGCAGTAATTGAGAAAGAATAAAACCAACCCCTGCGGCAAACAAAACGCTTTTGCCAGGATTTTTGCGAACGCATTGATTCATGGTTTGTTCAAGATCACTGATTTTGTCTTTTGCTTGAGACATCATGTCTTCACCACTTTCTTTCGCTGAATGATATAGTTTTTCCGCTTTGTCTTTGGCGGCGTTAAATTTGTTTGCACCAAGATCTGTCAGGGTTGAGGTAATCCCTGAAATTTCAGTGCGTAACTTTTCTAATTGTCCTTGTAGGTCTTTTTCTTCTACGGCTGTTTTATTATGCTGTGTTGTTTTGTTCTGAGCCATGATATTCTTTCCCTCTCTTGATTCATTATATTCGTATTGGTGTGTTCATAGTGATCATTTGCATTGGAGTGAAAATTTTCACTGGTTGAGTAACGCCAAAAGTTTTTTTTGGTTCCTTTTATTTTGTCGAATTTAAGACTGTTTTTGATAAAATGAATCTTTCCTATATGATAGGCAATACCCGTAAAGGATCGCATCCGTTGAAAATTGTCTTATGCTTTTGCAGGAATTTAGCACCATTCTTCAGTTTCTTGTGGCGCAGTTTTTATAATAGTTTTTTAAAAGCGTGTTGAGGCTTATTTTTTAGGTTTGTGACAGATAAAAACACGGTTGTTGCGCTTTTGCGGCAGAAGTAATGTCATTTTTATGCTTTTGCAGAAGAACAAGAAAATAATATTGCTGTTCTTTACTCTCTATGTATTTGGGGGCTAAACGAGCTCTCCCATTATACTTTATATTTTTGGTAAGTGTAAGATATTGCGATAGCTCTTTTTTTTAATATAAGGTATATTTTTATTTTGGGATAGGTGGTACTTCAGTGCACTGGTTGTTAGAGATGTGCATATCCTTTTCTTCAAGAGTTTTATGATATTTTTGCTGCTTATTCTCTGCAAGTAAATATTTTGTTGGGTTTAAAAGAGCCGCTGAAATGAGAGAAGCTTTGCGATATAAGGGATTCATTCAACAGAAACGATGATAAATTATTCTTATAAATTAAAATATTATATGCAATACTTCTTGCGAGTCTATCATTTTGCCAAATTTATGTAATAAATTGATTGGCTAAGATCAACTTGTTGAATTGTTAGAGAAAAATTTCTTGAGTGATTTCTTTAGAATAAGAGAGAGCTTGTGGAATAAAACTATACTTGATTTATCAAGTTTTCTTTCTTAAGAGGAATGCGAAAATGACGTTAAAAGGGTAGTGGCATTGTGGAACAGTGATGCTATGTGGGGTGACGATTCAGCTCATAAAAAAGATAAGACCATAAGAATGTGAGATAGAAATGGAATCTGAAACAGTACCTTTAGATAATATGTCTGCTGTATTGACAGCGCATGATTTTTCTCCTTTTTCTATGTTTATGGCTGCTGATTGGGTGGTGAAAGCCGTTATCATTATTTTGTTACTTGCTTCTCTTATATCTTGGACAATTGCTTTTGTGAAAATTATTGAGATCACTTTGGCAAAACGAAGAGTACGTCATGAACTTCAATTGGTTCTTAATGCTCAGACTCTTACACGTTTGGCAGCTGGCTTGAAAGAAAGCAAAGGGGCTGGTGTGTTTTTTCTCAAAGAAGTCCTTAAAGAGGTGTATCTTTCTACACAACAGGTTCATTTTTCTGCTCCTGAAGGGATAAATAAAAGCTCTGAGGAAAGAACCAGTGAAAGGGAAAGTGCACAAACGCTTGAAGACATTCTCTTTTATGAGGAGAGCAATCAATATGAAGATGTTTCCCGCGATGTTCGCGATGTTAAGGCTCGCGATGTTCATGAAGGTTTAAAAGAAAGGGTTCATTCGCTTTTGTCACGCTGCTTGTTGGCTGCTACACGCCGTGTTGCATGTGGAAGCGCTGTTCTTGCAACCATTGGCGCAATTGCTCCCTTTGTTGGTCTTTTTGCGACTGTTTGGGGAATTATGAATTCTTTTATTGGGATTGCTCAGTCTCAAACAACGCGACTTGATGTGGTGGCGCCAGGAATTGCTGAAGCCTTATTCGCAACGGCTATTGGGCTTTTTGTAGCTATTCCCGCCGTTGTTATGTATAATAGCCTTATGCGTGCTTTGAATGGTTATCGCAATGATTTAGGCGATATCGCTGCGGCTCTTGAAAGGCTCTTGAGCCGTGAACTCGATAAACAAAGACAACAGAAAAGTCATAAAAAATGAAAGCAAGCCTGAATAATGATTGGGATACAGACGAAAGTGGGTTGCAAAGCGAAATCAATGTGACCCCTTTTATTGATGTTATGTTGGTGTTGCTTATTGTTTTTATGGTTGCTGCACCTTTGGCAACATCTGTCATTCCTGTTCAGCTTCCTTCTATAACTCAAACACCTTCAGTGGTTCAGTCTGATGAACCTCTTTATGTTACTTTGCAAAAAGATCGTTCTCTTTACATTGGTGATCATCTTGTAGAACAGGCAGCTTTAAGAGAAGCTTTGTTGAGGGAAACTACGCAAAATTTAGAGACAAAAATTTTAATCAAAGCCGATAGCGAAATTGATTATGGTGCTGTCATCGATTTATTAAATCAAATACGCATGGCTGGATATAATAAAATCGGTCTTGTAGGATTGCAAAACTCTACCAGTCTTACCTCAAGAGGTGTGATCAATAATAAAACCACAGGGGTAGCGGACGCTACTGTCGATGGAGCGGGTGGTAACGTTGTGGGGCATGTGGATGCCGTAACAACGGGCACTGCGGTAAATGCTAATATTTCAGAAGCTGCCTCTGACCAGTGATAAAAAACAGCCTTTGTTGCAGGAAGCAAAGCATATTACTCAAAGTCGTAGAGTGAAATTGATGAGGGTTTTGTCGTGGATTTATTAAACCAAATACGCATGGGTTTGATATTACGCAGGGGGTTCATATATTGAATCGGTTTTTTAAGATTAAGCTCTACTAATCTTGCCTCAAGAGGTGTGATCGAGAAAAACAGCTGGGGTGGTTGTTGTGTGTCTTAATACATCTTAAAGCCCTTTTTGCGACGGTGTTTATAAATGGTATGACGGTAAAGCCCCCCGTAAAATAATAAAAAATCTATTGAACCTCACTATCTTTATGCTTAACAAAAGAGCAAGTGAGCACCATTATAGTATTTATATTTTCTCCCAATGTTGTGACAGTGCTGAGTACAAGTATTCATTATAGGTATTTTTCCATTTTTTATCTACATTCTAGCTACGTTTGGAATGTGAGAGATATATTTTTTATTGATGTAATATAAATAGATTTGCAATGACAGAATCTTACAGTATTGGGATTTCTTATTTAAGTTATAAGATAATTAATTATTATAAATCAATATGATGTATAGATTGTAGACATTACAAACGGTATGTGGGCTCTCAATGGTTAATGCCAATGTTTTTGTTATGGGGGAGGGGTGTCTGGTGATAACGAAGTTTTGTATAGCGCAAGAAACGTAATTGAGAGATGATTGTTTAGAGGTTTCGTTTAGTAAAAAACTTTGAGAGCACATGCACACTCCTTCTACACTTTAAAAGCCCAAAGGACTTCCAGTGAAAGAGTGGTTGCGAGTGTTATATTTTGAGAGTAGCGATTTTTTCAGAGCTTCTTAAGTATGCCCCGTTGAACCAAAACCTCCTGTTCCACGGCTCCCGTTATGGCTTTGGGTATTTTGCTCTGGTTCAATGGCGCAAACATTGACTTGGGATACGGGAGCGATGACTGTTTAGGCAATGCGCATTCCCCGTTTAAATAGAAAAGTCTTCTTGTCCTAAATTGATAAGAAGGACTTTGACTTCACTTCCGGATAATCACACTCAATTGTTCCTGGAGTGTTGAGGCATGTGATGGTGTTTTAAGGCTAAGTCAGAGTGTGGATGGATGCGTGCTTCAAGCCCCACGTGATAAATGAAAAATGAGATCTGTTGGAATAAGTGCCCGCTGCCCAAGGGCAAGAACAAGCGTTTCTTCTTTACCAATTGCTGCTTGTAAATCCAAGACCCGCAGAACCAGCCGTTGCGTAGTGAAGAAGTTTCCTTGTCCCAAGCGCAAGACGCTGAAGGGATAAAGTCAGGGCATGTGAAGATTGAGAAGAGACAGAGGAAGAGTAAGGATGATTGTTTAGAGGTTCCGTTTAGTAAAAAACTTTGAGAGCATATGCGCACTCCTTCTACACTTTAAAAGCCCAAAGGACTTCCAGTGAAAGAGTGGTTGCGAGTGTTATATTTTGAGAGTAGCGATTTTTTCAGAGCTTCTTAAGTATGCCCCGTTGAACCAAAACCTCCTGTTCCACGGCTCTCGTTATGGCTTTGGGTATTTTGCTCTGGTTCAATGGCGCAAACATTGACTTGGGATACGGGAGCGATGACTGTTTGGGCAATGCGCATTCCCCGTTGGATAGAAAAGTTTTCTTGTCCTAAATTGATAAGAAGGACTTTGACTTCACCACGGTAATCACTATCAATTGTTCCTGGAGTGTTGAGGCATGTGATGCCGTGTTTTAAGGCTAAGCCAGAGCGTGGACGTATTTGTGCTTCAAGCCCACGTGATAAATGAAAAATGAGACCTGTTGGAATAAGTGCCCGCTGCCCAGGGGCAAGAACAAGCGTTTCTTCTTCTCCAATTGCTGCACGTAGATCAAGACCCGCAGAACCAGCCGTTGCGTAGTGAGGAAGTTCTAAACCTTGTCCGTGTGCAAGACGCTGAACGGATAAAGTCAGGGCATGTGAAGATTGAGAAGAGACAAGGTGATTGTTTAGAGGGGCGTTGGTTTCAGTGTGCGACATGATCAAGGTATTTCCAAAATATGAGGTCTAGAAAGAAATGGTACTTTAACAAAAGATATCCATAAAACCAAGTCGATAAAGGTTTGTTGATCTAGGTTGTCCCCAGAGCTTGCTGATCTAGAATATTCCAAAACGCCATCTGACACCATTAATAGTATTTTTCAATAATGACATCATCAATGATGGCTTATACCTAGGGACATGCGCTTATTTGAGATCTAAGTTATGTTTACAGATAAGATTTTTTAGATACTACCAATAAGAATACCCGTGGCAAAAACCAGAGCACCACCAATGATGACCTGTAAAGAGGCGCGCCAAAAGGGAGTTGACATGAATTTGTTTTGGATCCAGACGATTGCGCCTAGTTCGAAAAAAACAATGATAAATGCAATAACTGTCGCTACATAAAAAGAGTTGATCAAATAGGGAAGAGTATGGCCTAACCCCCCTAATGTTGTCATAATGCCGCTGGCAAGACCTCTTTTTAATGGCGAACCACGCCCTGATAATTTACCGTCATCGTGGGCTGCTTCTGTGAAACCCATCGAAAGTCCTGCACCAATAGAAGCTGAAAGCCCTATCAAAAAAGTTTGATGCGTGTCTCCTGTGGCAAAAGCTGCTGCAAAAATGGGGGCAAGGGTAGAGACAGAGCCATCCATTAATCCTGCAAGACCTGGTTGAATCCAAGTCAAAAGTGTTTGTCTTTGCGTTTTCGAAGGTTTTTTTACGGTGTTATTGGCCACTGTTGTTTTTTTAGAGGGATGGCTACTCTTGCTTTTTACAAGAGAAGTTCGGTCACATAATGAACCGATAGTGTTTGCACGATTATGGCAAGTAAGGCACAAAAGTTCCTTATAATTTTCAAGCTCTTGAAGCCCCATGGCGGTAAAAACCGCCGCTTCCTTAGAGGAATAAGGTTCTAGAGCTTTTGCATATTTTAAATAGAGCGCTGCATGCTGCTCTTTTACTTTGAGCGCTTGAAGCATCATTTTTTGTGCTGAACGAAAGAACAGAGCTTTACGTTGTACAAATGAAAAAAACGATCTCAACATTTTCTGTTCCTCTGCACTTTAGAATAATTCTAAAACATAAGAAAAATAAACCGAAAGTCAATCTAAAAGTTAAAAACTGAAAAATTGCAAAAAGGTTGCACTGAGAAAAAAGAGTGCTGGGAAGTCAAGAAAGCAAAGGAGATTTATCAAGAATAATGGTCACATGAAAGAAATGATTGCGTGAAAAAATTAAGAGACAATGTGCTTTATTTTGCTAAAGGGGCGTTCCAAAGAAGTGTTTCAATGTATTGATGCTCGAGAATGTAGGGAAAGAAATAGGCTTGGCGTCATCATTCATTTTATGCGTTCAAAAGACTGTAACAGCTCTTGGAATTTGAGATGTTTCTTTAAAAGAGACCTTTTTCAAGGGACAAAAGCCCATTTCGCGAAGGGACCCTGTGAAGAGTATAGAAGGGTAGAGCGACAAAATTTCCATGAAATAATATAAACTCTATTGAGTCTTCTTAATCTTTACGCTTCATAAAAGAGCAAGTCGGCATCATCATACACCTTAGCTCCCAGTGTTGCGACAGTCTTTAGCAAGGTTCATTATGGGTATGGCATTTTATTGTACAGTTTTACGCTACTCGATCCCACTTGTAGAGATGTAAGCCGGTATTCTTATGATATTTACGCGCATTTTAGCGTTGTTACAGCTTTTGCATTTAGGTAGATTTGTTAGCGTGTAACGAATTATCTTTTGTGCTGTAATTGCAGGGACAGATAAAGGTGGGAGTGCATAAATGAGAGAGATATTATCATATTAAATTGTTTGATCACACATAAAAATTTATGCTTTATGAAGGGGCATTTATCGCCTTGTAACTTGCCTGATATCTTGCATGAAAGCCCAAAATTCAGAAGGATTCTCTCACTTCAAAAGTTCTTATATTGAAGCAATTCAAATCATTTTCTTGTGTATCACAAGGAGGGGTGTGGTTGTGGGATTGTTAAAAAGTGTGATAAGTTGCAATGTGAGGGGAGTATAATCTCTGTGTCAGTGAAGGAGATTGCTCTTAGCATTTTGAAAATATGTTAAGTTTCGTAGAAAAAGCGGGGAATATATGGAAATTGATGAAAGTTTGAAATTTTGGCGGCTTTCTGAAAAACTAACAATACTGCAGGCAGCGCTTTTAGTAGTTGATTTAAATCCAGGAAAATGTCTGTTTGACAGTGAAATAAAACCAGAAAAAAGTCGTATTTACGAAGGAGGGCGGCAAATACCGTTTGATAAAACTGCTCATTTCCGAGGAGCTTATAATGCCATCGTTCAAGCGGGAAAAGAAGGGCAATTAAAGATGAAATTGTCGTATGATCCTTTTGGTTATATAGATGCAGATTCCTCATATGTTCTCGTTGAAGATTTAAAAGAATGGCTTTCATCGCGTGGTCTGTACCCTCCATTTTTTTTCCCTGAGGATGATTCTCGTGACGTTAAGGACCAAAAATATGCGTTTCAAGATCCAACGCATCCACGTTATGCTCCAAAGCTTGCAGCGGTTGTTGCTGCTTGGGAAGCGGTGAGTGAGGCTGAGGGCGGTAAAACTGTTAAAAGAACGCTTATAAAGTGGCTTAGTGACAATGCCATTCAGTACAAGTTGGTGGATGATAATAATTTACCAAGAGAGAAGCTCATTGAGGAATTAGCGGCTGTTGCGAATTGGGAACCTACCGGAGGGGCTCCTAAGACACCTGCCAGCTCTCTTTTATCAAAAGAAAAAAAATAAAAAGATCACTAAAATTGTGCTGCTTTTTTTGATAATTTTGAAGGTAATCTCTTTTTCTGGGGGAGATTTTTACTTTTCTTCCCTAGATTATAAGTAATTGTTTTTCAATAAAAATAATTTTTATAGTGTTCCTCTGACTGTTCAGGCGGGGGAAAATAGACATTTTGGGGCAGTAAAATTTACCCTGTAGTTTTCGTAATTTACCTCTCTATTTTTGTTTGATTTTTTTGGTCATTTTGCAATCCATTATAAATTGAAATGAGAATGCAACATGAGAAAAATATTTTCTTTTTTTACGGTGCGTGGAAGTGCAAAAAATCCTCAAGTAAGTGCACCGATAAATACACCGATATTGGAGCAGCCTGTTGCGGATGAGGTGGTGCGTAGATCGTTTAGAGTAGGTCTATTATCGTGTTGGTTAAAGTTTGAACTTATCGTTGTTATGGAAAAGGTCAAAACTGAGCGCCATGTGCGCTCTCCATAAAGAAATCTTGTCATCTATGAGCGAGTGAGGATTTCTCTTGAAAAATTTGCACAATAGTAAAACTGCTTACCAAAACCTGTTCTGTGGTGCAACAAAAAGGATGTCATAAATGATTATCTCATCATAAATATGCTCTAAGAATAACCCGTGCGTGGCGAAAGTCTATGGCGTAGTCGCTATAGATTTTTGCTCCGTGTGATGATCAATACTCTTGTTTATCTCTTGTCAATGCAAGTGCCCATGAAAGTGATGGATGTCTATTGCTCCACTCTGATGCTTGGTTGTTCATGTTTAGAAACGACAAGTGTATTAAATGCGATAGGGCTGATAGAAAGGAGAACGCATCCTGTAAAAAATAGGTGTGTCTTTAAAATAAAGCTGATAAACGAAATTATTTTTTTATCTACCTTTTATACGGCGAGAAAAAAGGCATTCAAAGCGCAAGCATTAGCAATTTAGCAGTAAATCCCCAAATAGCTTAACATATATCGTTTTTCGGAGAAGAGGAAGAAAAGTCTATCTGCAAAAGCTATGTTAGGTCGTGTGACCGGTGAAATAATGTGGTTAGGGCAATAAACAATTGTTATTGGTGAAGAGATAGAAATCGGTTGGGTGTTGATTTCTGTTTTACTACAGAATTTTCTTTGTTATTTCGTAAAAACACTATTTTGCGGTATGGTGATGTAAGCTCTGTGTTTAGCGTTATCGTTATCAATCGGTTATCATATGGTAAGTAAACTAATATTATTCAGATTATATAAGCATTATTAGCTCTCTTTACAGAAACAGATGCGTTCAAAGATGAATGGAGTATTCTGTGTAGTCTTAAAGCGTTTGAATCATTAAATGCTCTTTACTATTTTTTTCTTTTCAAAAATGCTGGCTTTTTCATCCGCTTCATCCGTATTGAGGGACGTAAATAAACAAGTTGTGAGGTCGAATATCTTTTGGTAAATTGAGCGATTGAACACTTCAAGAGCGCGAAGAACAAGGGATTATTTGTTATGCCAAATTATGAAAAATTTTTTTCAATCTTGGAAAGATATTCCCATTGCGGCAAATCATATAAAGTTTAAGCAACGGCAGCACGGTTTTTTGTGCAATGAAATGATAAATATGTACAACATCTCGGTAATCTCCGTGGGAAACTTTACCAGATCAATAGTACGGATAGTGTCTTCTGCTTACCCCAAATCGCAGATATTTCAAAACAACAACGGTGGAGAATGAATGTTGGATATGTTCTAGGGAAGGTTGCAAAAAATGGCTAAAAAGTTCTCAAAAAAAACACCAAAAATGACGAAAGGAGCGGTTTCCCACTCCTTCGTTCCTATCTCCCCTTTCGGGGAAGCGGTCACCATTACTGATGCCGTGTATGCTGATATAGATACACTTATTTTTCTCAAAAGTCAACACTGTAAATGCGGTAAATATTTGAGCATCAGAGCTACAACTTTATGAAAATCTTCGCAGGATAATCTTGGAACGGTACGTGAGCAACTTAAACGACTTACAGAAACTGTTGTGACATAATTGCAGATAATCCATGCTTTTTTATTCTCTATGGGAGATTGTATTGGATACGCGGCGGGATTATTGGGTTGTGATTTCGTTGAAAAAGGTAAAACTGTCACATTTCCATATAATTTTGCATTCTTAGAAAGCACTAAAACAGGCCGCTTTTTCCAAAATTCAGGGAGTATCGAATCATGAGGAAAATCGCACCAAAAAACTTGTCTGATGCGTGGTGCCGATTTGATTCGTGGTTTTATGTGAGGTGGTTTTTTGTAAGGAGCATTTAAATCCGTTTCTCTTATATGCTCGCGCCATGCATTATGATCATGTTCCATCATAACACATGGTTCTTCAAGTTTGGTTATATCTAAGGAAATAGGTGATAGGGTAGAAGGTGCTGTGTTCTTATCTTCAGCCATAGCAGACCATTTATATTTATCGGTCCCCTCACTTATTATTTTACGGCTTTTCTATCATGGGTTTTTATCAAAATGTTTCTCATAAGTACAGAGAGGTGAAACCATAAAATGGATATATCTGCTTATTTTTGTCTTTTGCGTACAACGCTAGAGGAGGGATGTTGGTGACTAGTTGGTGTTGGTGGGTTGGTTTGGCGGTGGGTGGTTTTGGGGGATGATTGGTAACTGGAGGGTGTTGGTTAGGGGGAAGCGATTGGAGAGAACGAGTGCACGCGGTCTCGTTTCTATTTTATGGTTAGAGTTTTTTATTGCTTGAAAGGAGCCCTTTTGAGGCAACATAAAAACTGATAAGCATGTAAAATAGGCTTGAGACGACATTCCAACCGGCAAATGAAAGAAAAAGAAAGCGTGCGGATGCTTCGGAACAAGAAGGGGGATGAATGTTGTTTAATTGGTTAAGTAGCTGGTTAATGTCTGAGGTTTTTCTCACTGCGCTTAAACCACAACTGAGGGGAGCTGCCCAAAAGCCATATTCAACACCTGCATGATAAATGGCTAAAACAAGGCTTATACACATTAAGACAAAAACACATAAAAATAAAAGTTGTATCCAAACAGACATGCGAAAAAACCATGCCCCAAAACCTGCTAAGAGCAAAAAGGGTATGGCACCATAATAGGGAAAACGCTCTATGAGGCATAAATCGCAAGGAAGGTATCCCCCAAAATATTCAAAACCAAGGGCAAGACCTATGGTAGCGGACAAGCAAAAAGCGAGAAAAAAAGCCCATAAACTTTGTTCTTTTCTGCTGGGTTCAAGATGAAAGTGCTTGTATAAAAGTGGGTGAGAAGACAAAACGCACGCCATTAAGTCTGTTCCTTATAAAAGCTTTTTGTTTAAAAAAGCTATGAAAATCCCATAAATTAAAACGAGACTAACACAACCAATGAGAATAATCCATTTGAAATTCTGTACTAGAAAATTCATTGCTTTTTGCCCAAAATGTTTAATCAGCCACGCGAGAAGATAAAAACGAGCACCTCTAGAAAAAATACAAATAAGAATGAAAAGTTCAAGACGTACACTCATTACACCGGCCAAAATTGTGACAATTTTGATGGGGGGAAGATGAAAAAAACCTGATGTTATCAGTAAAATGACTAGAAATTGCAGGGTTGCACTATTTTTCAGAGATTCAAAACTTTCAACCTTACCGTAAATTTCTAAAATGGGTTTGGCAAGAGTATCATAGGCAAAATGTCCGATAAACCAACCGGCAATGCCTCCTAATACAGAACAGATAGTCGCAATTAAAGCATAGCGATAAACCCGCTTTTGATGGATAAGCAGCATCGGAATATATAAAACATCTATGGGAATTGGAAAAACAGAACTTTCAATAAAGGCAATGAAACCAAGCCAGTGTGGTGCTGTACGCCGATTTGCTAAAGAAATCGTCCAAAGCTTTAATTTGTTTAATATCATGAGGCTTTCTATAAATTTAAGAGGTAAAGACTTTACTATAAATCCGGTAGAGAAATCCAACAAAGAAAATATTTCATAAAACAGATAAGAAAATGATATGAATTCTTAAAAAATGAGAAGTCTGCTGTTGACGAATCTGTGCTTCTTCATATAGTGCAAAGGAATAATCGACAAGTCTGTATTTTAAGTCCTGTCTTTTGTAGCAATGTGCGGGTGTGGTGGAACTGGTAGACGCGCCAGACTCAAAATCTGGTTCCGAGAGGAGTGTCGGTTCGAGTCCGACCACCCGCACCATTTCTAATATTTTCCTTTATCCTGTTATGGCGCATCATGTTGATTTATAAAACATGTGGGATTGGTAAAACATGAAATTGATAAACAGTGTTCAATGTTTTGCATGTTGAATGAAAAACCTCGAATACCGTAAGATTCTCTCATTTTAAGTCTGTTTATAGTAAATTGACCAAAATCATGTCTCTTGTACATTGCAAGCTGGATGGGCTATTGTGGCATGAAATTTTACAAAAAATGAATAAAAATGCCTCTTAATAAACCGTTTCAAGGGCATCATTGGGGGTAGGAGTGTATGATGGATGGTGCCAGCTTGTACTTTTATCTTGCACTTTTATGAAGTGTAAAGATGGTGCTCTATAGATTTTATATGCTTGTGGGCGTTGTTGCGAAATGGGCTTGAGAGTTTTGAGAGATGTTTCTTTAAAACACGCATGTGAATTAGCAACCCAAGTGTCTTGGACTTGAGAGTGTCTGGGATTTGAGTGTGTTTGGGACTTGAGAGTGTCTGGGACTTGAGAGTGTTTTGTTTGGAGCGTTGTCGTATGACATGAGGGCCGTGATCCCAAAAAGATCCGTGAGAAACACCAGCATGAGGTAATGCGTAATCTCCTTTCTTTAAAAGATAGAGCTTTAGAGGCTTTGAAAGTCGTAAAACCGAAGTAAAAAGAAATAGTAAGGTTGGAAATTGGTTTTTGCCTTGACAATTTCATATGCTCCCCAAATGAAGCTGTCTCCCCGTTACCGAAATTACATAAACAGAGAACCGCAATATCTTCTCTCTACTCTGGTATACAATAGCTGTAAACACTGTCATTTGAAGTGTGGTCATATAGGGTCTTTAAACTTCTTTGAAACGTTACAGTATTTTTTTCAGTGTGTGTTGGATATTCTTAAGAGTGTTTGTTTTGCTTTAGGTTTAAGGGCATTTCATGGGGAGGCGCAAAGAGGAGCCCGCCCCAAGAGCCCCCAAGAGCCCCCAAGAGCCCCCAAGAGCCCCCAAGAGTCCCCGAGAGTCGTTGTGTTCTTACAAACGGATATGATTTTAGAAATGGGTTTTTAGAATCTTGATCCTGTGAGAGTGGGGAGGACAAGTCAACATCATCCTATAAAACTGCAATTGATGTACAATATACATAGTTATTTTAAAGAAATATCTCTTAATAACTGCTCTCATTTATTTTACGATGGCGCCCAGTGGTATGATGGTAAAGCTTTTATATTCCAAATGTATTACATGAAAGGGGGAGAGAGGATAGGAGCTTGCTTTAAAAGAGGGAGAGGCTTTATTGTTTCATGATTATTTATTTACAGTTTAGTCCTAGCTTTTAGAATCTACGTCTTTTTAGGGGGGAAAGGGGCATAAAAAAACCCCGTTTTTAACAGGGTTTTTTAAGAGTTCGATTTTTTTTATAGAACTTAGAATTTATAAGCGATACCAAAGCGAAAATCATGCGTTTGAGAAGAGATTTTAAGGTCATCGTTTGCAAATTTCTTTTTCAAAAAATCTGAATAACGATATTCTGTACGCATGATGATATTATCTGTCATTGCAAGATCAAAACCACCACCAACAGTGTAACCAAACATTGTTTCTGTCTTATCTAACACATCGCCAGAAGCAAAAACTGTCGAATCTTCTTGCGATTTTGATAAAAGTGACATGATATATTGCATTTGTGTATAGGCTACACCCCCTGCAATATAAGGCATAAGGCGATGGGAAGCAAAACCAATACGCGCACGCGCAGCACCAGACCATTTTTCTTTCAGTGTTACACTGCTGACAACAATGTCACCATAGTTGGGGATTGTTTCATCCTGAGCTGCAGGTTTTATGATAGGAATCCCAGCTTCTTTAAAGGCAATGTTAATAGAGTCTAATTCATTTAGAATTTTCTTTCCATTGTCTGTTTGGGTGCTTTTCCTCCCAGACCAGACTATGTCCGTATCAAAACCGAAAACAAGGTTATCTCCCAGATCAATATTAGAACCTGCATACAAACCTGCTCTCAATCCTGATGGTTTCGGTGATAAGTTTCTATCAACCCAAGCCCATTTTCCGTCCCTGGCTTCTTGTGCGTAATCTAGAGTATTTTTACTGGAAAAATATCCAATTTGTCCTCCAACATAAAAACCAGACCAAGAAAAAGGTGCAGAAACAGTAACCGGTGAGATACGTGACGATGAATCATTTTGCAATGAAACCTTCGGTTTTGATTGCTCAAAGATTACCGTATCTGCTGCTTGCGCTGTTGAAGTGGTAATAAAAGTGAAAATAGATAGTGCGATTAAATATTTTGTTTTCATAAAAACGTCCCCAATTTATTTCAGACACAAATCGTATTATATATAAATTGGTTAAAAAAATCTATAGTTAATATCATTATGAAAACTAAAATACGCATAAAATCTATAATTGACCATATTAAAGCGTTTTTAAAACTTTTTTCGTGCTATTATCCGGCGTTTTTCAGGGTTTTTATATATTTCTTCAGTGTTTTCTGTGTTTTATAAAAAATTATAGCATAATAAATAAGCTTTTGATTTGTTTAAAGAACAACTATTTTATATATATTAAAAACACCTTTTGTTGCTCAGTGTTAAATGTATTGTCTATAATGATTGATATCATTGTGCTTAATATTCAATTGATATTAAAAAAATACATATTGGCACTATCATATTCTTTGCTCGTTTCTGATATTGCGTAGCTTTGTATTGCGATAGCCTTTTGAGCACTTGAGAGGATGAGCGACTTTATTTCTTTTTTTATCTATATGCCACTTTTTCTTATAACAATCCAAGCGAATAGTTTTGATTGATTGAATGGAATACGAAAAATAAGAAGGAGCAAAGTGCGAGAATTTAATGTTTTATGAGGTTTCTCATGCACCATGTAAACGATAGATGATCCTTTTCGTTTACCTAAGCCGGAATGTGGATGAGAGCCTAAAAACTTAAAGTCGTTGGCAATTTTAAAGAGATTAGCGCGTGCACTCAGATTTTTGTGGAAATGGGTGAGAGCGTCATGAGGGGTGAATGCCTCAAATTTCTTGCGGGTTGTCAAGGATATTTCCGTCAGAGAGCTGATTGTTTCAGCAAAGAGCAAAACCTTTCAGTACATTGAGTTTTTTCCAACAGCTGTTCCTCTATTGAGTACTTCTATCTTTACGCTTTATAAAGGAGACATCTCTTAATGCTTCCAAACCCATTTCACGACGGTGGCTCGTGAATGGTATAACGATAAAGCCATTGAGTACTTCTATCTTTACGCTTTATAAAGAAGCAAGACGGCACGATCATTATATTTGCCAGCTCGTGGGTGTTGTGACAGCCCCTTGGCACTTGAGGCGGTTCATTAGAGGCGTTTTTAGTCCTTTCTTATCTTATACAATTTCTATCCACACATTCATATCGCCACACCTTCACTTCACTTGGGATGTGCAAGTGAGTGATTTTGATTGATTCAACATAGGACAGATTTAAAATGGGAAAATTCTACGGTATTCAGGATTCTCATTCAATATGGATAATGCTAGATTATCATTATAAATAAACACATTATCTCATTGAGACAAGAGTAGAAATGTGGACCAGATCCTAAAATGAACGCCGTGGGGAATCGTTATCGGTCATCATCGGGGTGCTTACACCCCGATTTTTTGACAGAAAGATTTGTTTTAAGATGTTTGCATCTTTTTAGTGGGTTGTTTATTGGGGAGCAATCATCTTTTTGGGATCAACCAGCCGGTCATAATCAGCTCCAGAAACGCCAGCTTTTAATGCTTCTGCGCGCAAAGTTGTATCATTTTTATGCGCTGCTTTGGCAATTTCAGCAGCTTTTTCATAGCCAATTTCTGGTGCAAGAGCTGTGACTAACATGAGTGAGCGCTCCATGAGCGAGTGAATATGAACGCGATTGGCCCGTAATCCTTGAATGCAATGCATATCAAAAGAACGCATGCAATCACCAAGAAGGGTAATGGATTGTAAAACGTTATAGCCAACAACAGGTTTATAAACGTTGAGTTCAAAATGTCCTTGGCTTGCGGCAAAGGTTACGCTGGTGTGATTACCAAAAACTTGGCATGCGACCATGGTTAAGGCTTCACATTGCGTGGGGTTGACTTTGCCAGGCATAATAGAAGATCCGGGTTCATTTTCGGGAAGACTGAGTTCCCCTAAACCGGAACGTGGTCCTGAGCCTAAAAACCGGATGTCATTGGCAATTTTAAACAGATCAGCAGCAAGAGCATTCAAGCTCCCGTGGAAATGCGCAAGGGCTCCATGATGGGCGAGTGCTTCAAATTTATTGCTGGCGGTTTGAAATGTTATTCCTGTGAAAGCGCTCACTGTTTGCGCAAAAGCAATGTCAAAACCTTTTGGCGCATTTAGTCCTGTGCCAACAGCTGTGCCACCTTGAGCAAGCATGTGGACATCGGTTAGAGCATTTTCAATGCGCTGAAGATTGGCTTCTAATGCGGCACGATAGCCTGAAAATTCTTGCCCTAAGGTTAAAGGCGTTGCATCTTGAGTATGGGTGCGGCCGATTTTAATGATGTCTGCAAATTCTTGCTCTTTTTGTTTTAATGTAGCAATAAGAGCTTCAAGGATTGGCAGTAAGTGTTGGCGTGTTTGCAACGTGGTGGCAATGTGAAGCGCTGTGGGAAAGGAGTCGTTCGATGATTGACTCATATTGACATGGTCATTGGGGTGAACTGGTTTTTTGCTTCCAAGTTTTCCTCCCAAAATCTTACTGGCACGATTAGCAATGACTTCATTGACATTCATATTGCTTTGTGTGCCAGAACCTGTTTGCCAGACGGAGAGTGGAAAATGCGTATCAAAATCGCCGGCAAGCACTTCATCGGCGGCTGCAATAATTGCTTTTCCAATATTTTCTGGTAGTTTTCCTTTGTCCATATTTACAACAGCTGCAGCCTTTTTAATAAGGGCTAAGGCATAGATGATGGCAAGAGGCTGCTTTTCACTACCAATATTAAAATTATGCAGAGAACGTTCAGTTTGTGCGCCCCAATAACGATCTTGACGTACCGAAATCGTTCCAAAGCTATCCGTTTCCTGACGTGTTTCAACCATGATAAGATCCTTTTTTGTTCACGGGTTCTTAAAAAAGCTAAATAACGCGAAAGTGCAACAAGAGGCAAGACTTTGAAGCTTCATTTAGAGAAATTATTTTATGGCTATTCTTGACATTAAGAGATGCCGATTTTATATCTAACACATACTAGCACTCTCAAGCGATGAGTGCTAGCAAGAACTTTTAAGATTAATGCAATTATGTTCAGTTTTAAGGATTTAAAACATGGCTAATATACAATTCCGCCCACTTCACGACCGTGTCGTTGTCCGTCGGGTTGAATCTGAAAATAAAACGGCTGGTGGGATTATCATCCCTGATACAGCAAAAGAAAAACCTCAAGAAGGCGAAGTGATTGCTGTTGGTAATGGCGCTCTCGATGATAACGGAAAGCGTGTGCCTTTAGAAGTCAAGACAGGAGACCGTATCCTCTTTGGAAAATGGTCTGGAACTGAAGTCAAGATTAATGGGGAAGACCTCCTCATCATGAAAGAATCTGACATTATGGGAATTATGGGCTAATTAAAGCGCTTAATTTTTCATTGTGTACTATTTTGAAAAAACTCCAAGGAGAAATTAAATGGCTGCTAAAGAAGTCAAATTTGGCCGTGAAGCGCGTGAGCGTTTGTTGCGCGGTGTCGACATCCTTGCTAATGCTGTTAAGGTGACACTCGGCCCTAAAGGTCGTAATGTGGTGATTGATAAATCATTCGGTGCGCCTCGCATCACAAAAGATGGTGTATCCGTTGCAAAGGAAATTGAACTTGAAGATAAGTTCGAAAACATGGGTGCACAAATGTTGCGTGAAGTTGCTTCTAAAACCAATGATATCGCTGGTGATGGAACAACAACAGCTACTGTTTTAGGACAAGCTATTGTGCAAGAAGGTGTTAAAGCTGTTGCTGCGGGCATGAACCCAATGGATCTTAAACGCGGGATTGATGCTGCTGTAGATGAAGTGGTGGCAAACCTCTTCAAAAAAGCAAAAAAAATCCAAACTTCAGCAGAAATTGCACAAGTAGGAACCATTTCTGCTAATGGCGCTGCTGAAATCGGTAAAATGATCGCTGATGCTATGGAAAAGGTTGGCAATGAAGGCGTTATTACCGTGGAAGAAGCTAAAACTGCTGAAACGGAATTAGAAGTCGTTGAAGGAATGCAGTTTGACCGTGGATATCTTTCCCCTTATTTTGTCACAAATGCTGAGAAAATGGTCGCTGATCTTGATGATCCTTACATTCTCATTCACGAAAAGAAATTGTCTAATTTGCAATCTCTTCTTCCTGTGCTTGAAGCTGTTGTGCAATCTGGAAAACCACTTCTCATTATCGCTGAAGATGTGGAAGGTGAAGCTTTGGCAACGCTCGTGGTTAACAAGTTGCGTGGTGGTTTGAAAATTGCTGCTGTAAAAGCACCTGGATTTGGTGATCGCCGTAAAGCAATGTTAGAGGATATCGCAATCTTGACATCCGGACAGGTTATTTCTGAGGATGTGGGCATTAAACTTGAAAATGTCACTTTGGATATGCTTGGACGTGCAAAGAAAGTGAATATTTCTAAAGAAAACACCACCATTATTGATGGTGCTGGACAAAAGTCTGAAATTACTGCTCGCGTCAATCAAATCAAGGCTCAGATTGAAGAAACAACTTCTGACTATGACCGTGAAAAATTGCAAGAAAGACTTGCTAAACTCGCTGGTGGTGTTGCTGTTATCCGTGTTGGTGGTGCAACAGAAGTTGAAGTGAAAGAAAAGAAAGACCGCGTTGATGATGCCTTGAATGCAACACGTGCTGCTGTTGAAGAAGGTATTGTTGCTGGTGGTGGTACCGCATTGTTGCGTGCAGCAAATGCGTTGACCGTTAAAGGAAGCAATCCTGACCAAGAAGCTGGTATTCATATCGTTCGTCGTGCTCTTCAAGCGCCAGCACGTCAAATCGCAACCAATGCCGGTGAAGAAGCCGCTATTATTGTGGGCAAAGTGCTGGAAAATAATGCTGACACTTATGGTTACAATACTGCAACCGGTGAATTTGGTGATTTGATTGCTTTGGGAATTGTTGATCCAGTGAAAGTTGTGCGTTCTGCTCTCCAGAATGCGGCTTCAATTGCTAGCCTGCTGATTACAACAGAAGCAATGGTTGCTGAAGTTCCAAAGAAAGATACACCAATGCCTCCAATGCCTGGTGGCGGAATGGGTGGAATGGGCGGAATGGATTTCTAAGCTCTTATTCCATAGAAGTAATAAAGAAACGGGCCTTCTGTGCCCGTTTTTTTTAATGCTTTTTCACGTTTTGCAACCGGTGAATTTGGTGATTTGATTGCTTTCAAGAATTGTTGATCCAGTGAAAGTTTTTGCGTTCTGCTCTCCAGAATGCGGCTTCAATTGCTAGCCTGCTGATTACAACAGAAGCAATGGTTGCTGAAGTTCCAAAGAAAGATACACCAATGCCTCCAATGCCTGGTGGCGGAATGGGTGGAATGGGCGGAATGGATTTCTAAGCTCTTATTCCATAGAAGTAATAAAGAAACGGGCCTTCTGTGCCCGTTTTTTTAATGCTTTTTTACGTTTCGTACAGTTCTTCCTTTTATGATAGTGATCTTATAGCATTTTGTTATTTTTCATTGGTTGATATATCGCCATTGTGAATAGATCTCTCTCTTTATTCATGACTTTTTCTCTTGCATTTATGAGATGTTTTTATTGTGCGGGGATCGTGGTTTTCTTTGAAAATATTTTATTGATAAAAATACAACTTTTTGATTTATAGTCATTTCTTTCTTATACAGTTCTATTTTTTCATTTTAAGTTTATGCATGCACCATTAAAAAAATCCTGTGTTTGCGCTTTCGTGTTTGCGCTTTAGAAGGGCGAATGGTTTTTATGAACCAACGCAAGAGTTCGTACCCATTGAAAGTTGAAGAGAGAAAGTTGGACAGAGCATGTTGGGTCTTGTTTGTTTTTTTATGAATAAGATGCTGGTGTTTAAGCTTTTGTATGAAAACAAAATTTAAGGTTTGCTCTGTTAAAGGGCTTTTGTATACTGGGACAAGCATATCTCTGTTTGGTTAATCTCTGCAATAGAAAGACAGCCTCATTGAGAAAGAATGTAAAGGTATATAAGCACGCGTCTTGTCATCATCTTTTTGCTTTATGACTTTTAAAGGTATTTATAGTAATATCTTATTAAATAATGAAGATGATGCCTCAAACTTTTGTTGCTTGCGTATCTTTTTTTTGTGAAATCCCTCACGTAAAATAGAAAAGCCGCAAATATATTTGTCTCCAAATATATATTTTTGCATATTGACGTGTTTTTAAGAGACATCTTGCTTGTCACACCGATTTCGCAATGGATTTGTGAATGGTATAAGGGCAAAGTTCTCATGAAGTACATAAAACTATAGGGCACGATCATCTTTATGCTTAATAAAAGAATACGCGAACGTTATCATACATGTTTTCAGCTCTCAATGTTATGACAAGCCGTTAGTTCGTGAGACGGTGAGGCGTGCCTTGCTTGTATAGTTTTGACCCATACACTGTAATGTGCAAGCGACATGGTTTGGATTGTTTTAAAAGAAACAGGTTTGGAAATGGGAGAATCCCACGATATGCAGGGTTTTAATTCAAGTTGAAGAGTGCTTAATGATAGTTATAAATCAATGTGATGTGATTTTACGGTTTTCAAGAGCATTGCATTCTTGCAAATTATTGCAAATAATGACAGTCGTCGTGTTGTTTCACGTTTTTAATGGATTTTAATGGCAAAAATTTTAATGGAGAAACACTTTTATTGATCAGAATTATTCATTGTTTTGTATGTTGAATAAGAGATTTTTATTGCGGTGGATTTTTTCATTTCAATTCTCTTTTATGTTGAAATACTCTCAAGCATTTTCTTATACCTCACAAGTGGAGGGAGCTAGGGTAAAATACTTAAAGAAAATAAAAATGCCTCTCATGAATATTTTCAAATAGTCAGTTTTTTATAAACAGAGTTTTTATAAATGGGGGTTTTTATAAATATTGGGATTGGTAATGCGTAGGGTGGTGTCTGATTGCTCTTTTTTTAAAGTGTAAAGAAAGGGGATTTTAGGCAAGTTAATACTTTTTGCGTTGTTTACTTATGCAATTATTAAAAAAATATCTCTAAATATTTTTAAATTTTTTCGCGATGGTATCTTCCCGATGGGATTTGTGAAGAGTATAAAATATTTTTTATTATCAATAGGTTATTTAAAAATGTACGTTGGTATGATCATTTTCTTATGTTAGCAAAGTTGTTGACTTATGCGTTTGTTAAAAATCTTTCTTCATGCTTCTAAATTCATTTCATGAAAGCGTTTGTGAAGAGTGTGGAAAAATTTCCCATGAGACGTGAAAAATCATCAATAAAATCTCCGTGTTTTCAAAAAATAACGAATGGCTTTTTATATTTTTAAAAAAAGATTTAACACGTCTCATGTTTTTTATTTATTTTAGAGCTGAATATTCGATTTTTGTGTAAAAATATTTGCCAATGCATCCACGATACGTGAAAAATCAAGCGCTAATAAGAAAATGATGAATATAATCCACTTCGTATAGCGTGACATTATTTTTACACTTTTATAAGTCGTGATGATTTCTTGTAGGATTTCTTTTTCCTTTTCTGTAAGCTCTGTTTGTTTTTCTGTTTTTTTTCTAGCCATGTTTCCACCCACACAAGCCTTCCCCTTGTTTGTTATGCTTTAAAATATCTCTTGCGAGATTTGAGCTGATGATATTGAGATCTTTTTTGTCTAAATAAATGGGCATCCAACCAACGCAAGAAAAAGGCTCATTTATTGTTTTTATCGCGCAACCAGTGAGTAAGAGCAGCGCGTACATCAGGATCACTTTTTTGATTAATTTCATTTTCCACCTCTAGCCGTGTTGTTGATGACTTTAGTGTTTTTTCTATTTGCTTTTGTTGTTCAATCTTTTTTCCAAGAGTGAAAACTTTTGCTAAAGCGATAAAAAAAGCGGTCAGAGCCGCTCCTGTTATCATTAGATTTTTTTTCATCCACCACATTATAAGCGCTGCTCCCGAAACCGTTTTGCCACAAAGAAGATGCCAGCACAGGCGGCTAAAACCATAATGGCTGCCAATGCCCATTGGATGGGACCATTGCCTGCCAATAAGCCTCCAAGTCCAGAAAAAGAACCAATAATCGGTGTAAGCGCTTCTGCTTTGAAAAATCCCATTGGTTCTTGCGTTTCTACGGTTTGGTAGTTGGGAGAGACATAAGCCCCTTTTGCCCATAGTCCTGCTTCGGCTGCACGACGGTGCACTAAACCGTGAAGACGCTTTCCTCCTGCTTTGGTCCACTTTTGTAATTCAGCAGGGACGGCTTCATATTCGCCGTTATTGAGTTTTTTGAGCAGGGTCGAATTACAAAAAGCTGATGTTCCTATATTATAGCAAAACGATACGAGCGCGGCGAATTGTTCATCCGTTAAGGAAACCGTCACATTTTTTTCAACGGTATTTTCAAATTGTCTTAAATCTTGAGAAAGAACTTCTTCTGCTTGTTTTTCAGTAATGATCATGCCCTTGTGAACGAACGGTTCGCCAGCAGCGCTGGTATGTCCATAGCCAATTGTCCATACCCCGATGGCATCCTTATAGGCGTTCAAACGCAATCCTTCCCATTGTTTAATGAGTGCAAGCCCTGCTGATGATATTTTTCTCATTTGCTTCTCCATAAAATAAAGCCTCACGTTAACGTGAGGCTGGTCGACATATTAAAAATGAAAATTTTCACTCTGCAAAAACAGACAAGACGTGAAAATCTAATGAAATCAAAAGGTTAGTTGTGTCGTCTTAAGGGGTGGGATAATGGTTGGCCAAGTGGGATAATGGTTGGCCAAGTGGGATAATGGTTTGGCTGGTGTTTTCCGTTGAGAGATGTTGTTGGTTTTGAGACTTGGTGCTGGTTTGTTGATAGGGTCTTATTGGTGCTGGTCTTATTGGTGTTGGTGAGGTTGGCGATTGTGTTGATGTACGCAATGGTATTACGGCGGCATTACGGCGGGCATTACGGTTGTGTTAGCGGTGGCATGAGAGGTGAGGTTGGAGGGATGACATATATGTTGGTGAATGGAATTCTTAGAAGGCACTGTTGGCGCGGCAGGGGTTGGGAGGGGTGCATAATGATTTGTGTTAGCATTGGTGTTGGTGATTGCGGTTGTTTTGGCGGTGGTTGTGAGGGGGGAGAGATGGGGAGAACAGATGGTGTTGATTGTGAGGGACAAGAGAGCGGCTGTTTGCGGTTGTTTTGGCAGGTGGTACTGATGTGGAGGCGCTTGAGATAAAAGCGGACAACTCTTAGAAAAAAGCTACAGGAGGAGGCGGGTGCTTTTACTTAACATCTAAAATCATAAAATATTTTATGCATTCAGCCTTCTGTCTATTCAAATATGGATCATTGTTAAGAAGAGCTTTGGAATTTTGATACAATTTTAAAATCGACAGATTTTGATAGAACAGTTCTGTTTTGCCTTTTGTCTTTAAGAGGTCACGTTGCTTGTTGTTTGCATCTTTATCTGCTTACAAAGGGAAAAGAAGATTTGCTAACAGCAATTTGCACCTCACCGTCAAGCAGCAGAGCCTCGTTCTCTATGGGTATGAAAAAAACCTCAATTACATCATCAAAGATTTGTATTCAGTGAGCCTTTTTTGGTGGGAGGAAACGGAAACAGTTTTTCCTTCTGTTGTTCTTAAGTTTTTTTCATATCTCTCTCTCAGAGTTTCACCTTTTTTGTTTACTGTTTCATGTTCAGCATCCGGATTGGTTTTTAAATATTGTTCTAGACGTTTTCTTCCTTGCGCATGTTTGTATAAACTGATGGGAAGATAGGAATCTAACTTTTCAGCAGATAAAGATGAATTGGGTTCACATAATACACCCTTAACATTATCTTTGTGCAATCTTGCTAATTTATCAGATTCAAGATGAAGCTTTTTGGCGAGGCTTAAGCTGAACATCCCACATTCAGAAGAGCTTCGCTGAATATCCATTTCTGCCGTGGTAAAAGAATAAGGAGGCAGTTGAAGACATTGAAGGGTTTGATTTATTTTTATCCCTAGTTTGCAAGCAGTGATATTCTGAAATGTTGTAGGTTCAAGCATAATCAAAGAGATTTTGTCATCAACTTTTTGATAATCAAGGACTGCAAAGTGGATTTTGCTTCCCGAATTTACTATAAATCGAGCAGATTTTGCGTCGCTCTCAACCACTTCTTTTAGTGCGTGCGAAAACTCTTCTGCTGTAAGAGCCAATTTGAGATTCATTTCTGGATATTTGCTGTTTGCTTTTTCTACGAGAGCCGGCATCAATCTAATATCTATATTTTCATAATAAGAGTTAATCCAACGGCCGGTGACGAGATCATCCTCTAAGTCTGTAATAATAGCTTTCAACTTTTCCTGACTCAAGGTGCTCTCTTCTTTTTGAGGAGCGTTGAGTTGTTCTAAACGGGCAATAAGGCTTTCTAAGGATTCATTTTCGATGTTACTTTCTGCTATTTGTGAGGCATGAGCGGCAGTATCTTTTGAATCTTGTGGCTTCATAATATGAACCTCCGTGGTTATAATCGGGAGGCAGTATTATTTTCTTATATTTTGACCAAATGATGTTTTGAAAAAGAACCTTTATCTCTTGAAGATTAAGGAAAAAATCATTTTTCGGCTGCTTTATAAGAAAGTGCGGGCAGGTCTTTTCAAAACTTGCGTGTTTTATGTTTGTTCAAAGTCTTAAAATACGGGCTTTAAAATGGGCTGCTTTTAATAGAATACGATTGTTTTGCCTTTTGTTTGAAGAGCTAATTGCTCACTTTTTGCATTGTTACTTCTTTCAAAGGGAAAAAAAGATTGGCTGACAGCAATTTATGCTTAATCGTAAAGCCGCGAAGCTTCATTCTTTGTGGATGTGGAATACGGATATGGCTAAAACACTCATTACATCATCAGAGATTTGTATTCCGTCGCTCTTTTTCTGTGTTGTGAAACAGAAACAGTTTTTCCTTCTGCTGAACTTAAGCTTTTTTCAAATCTCTCTCTCAGAGTTTCACCTTTTTTGTTTACTTTTTCATGTGCTGCTTCTGGGTTGGCTTTTAGATATTCCCCAAGACGTCTTCTCCCTTGTGTGTGTGTTTATAAAAAGTGGTTGGAAGATATGGATCTAATTTTTCAGCAGATAAAGGCGTATCTGGTTCACATAACACACCCTTAATATTATCTTTGTGCAGTCGTTCTAATTTTTGAGCTTCGGAATAAAGCTTTTTGGCGAGGCTTAAGCTGAACATTCCACATTCAGAGGAACTACGTTGAATGTCCATTTCTGCCATGGCAAAAGAACAGTTAGACAATTCATGCGCTTTAATGGCCAGTTGTGTCCTTAATGCTAGCACCGCTGATCTCATATTGTTAAGTGTTGTAGGTTCAAAAAATATCACGGACGTTTTGTCATCGATGGTTTGATGATCAATCACTGAAAAATGAATTCCTCTATCCTTTGTGTGAATGATAAATCTGGAAGATTGAATGCCGTTTTTGATGGCTTCTTTTAGGCAAGGGCAAAGTCGTGAGATGATGCTACCAATTGAAGACGCATTTCAGGATATTTACGATTTGCTTGTTCTACCAAGGCTGGCATCAGTGTAAGATCTATGCTTGCATAATCAGCTGTAAACCAACGTCCAGTTGAGATGTCATCTTCTAAACGGGCAATGATATTTTTTAATTCCTCACGATTGAATGGGATATTTCTTTTTCGCTGCTGAGTTGTTCTAAATGTGCAGCAAAAGTGTCTAATGATGCATTTGCACGTGCCCCTTCTGGTGCATTTGCCATTCCTAGTGTTTGTGAGGAATGAGGGAGAGAAGAAACTTGTGGCTTCATGATATTAGCCTCCATATTAATAATCAATGGACAACATTATTTTCTTCAATTTTGATTTTCTTCAATTTTGGCTAAACAATGTTTTGAAAAACAAGCCTTTGCATTTTGAAAGATGAGGCGATGAAAGCATATTGTTGCCGTTTTCATATTTTTATGCGTGTATTGCTCATCATTGCTGTGATGTATGATATTGGTATTTTATGGGGGGATTATTAGGGCGTTCTATTGGGAGCCCGTGAATACGGCTTGTTTTGAAAATCTCAAAATTATAGAGTTGTTGGTGATGCAAATTGGATGATGCAGAAGAAAACAGTCAGAGAAAGACGAAAAATACTTTCAAACCGTAAAGTTTTAAACATTGTCGCGAAACACACTGTTTATAACAGTCTATAATAACTCAAACATTTAATGATGAAATCTGGACGCAGAAAACCCCTTACCGCACCTGTCATTAAATACGATTTTTCATATTCTGTCAACAGCAAAACGACGATTTTTCCTTTTTTATTGTGGCAAAAAATCTACAGAAAAAAGCTCATTCATTAACTATGCAGCAAAATGTGTTGTTTTAATGGGAAAGTTTTTGATGTGGCAAAAAACATTTTCTCCTTTGAGAAAAGAAGGGGGCAAGGTGAAGGGAGAGGAGAGAATTGTGGTTTTGAAATCCGTGGTATTTTATTGATGGAATTGGGAAGGCGATGGTTGGAAGATGTTACGGGGGCAAAGCTTTAGGTATTGCGCAGGGGGTGTTCCGAGGGGGATGACGAGGTGGGGGGCTCGTGGGTGGTTAGAGGGCGTGATGGCTCTTTGAATGGCTATAGGGGGCTCTAAAGGTTTCTGTATAAAGATGTATTGATTACCATAAATGCATTTCCTCCTTTGAGAAAAGGAGGGAGCAAGGTGAAGGGAGAGGAGAGAATTGTGGTTTTGAAATCCGTGGTATTTTATTGATGGAATTGGGAAGGTGATGGTTGGAAGATGTTACGGAGGCAAAGCGTAGGTGTTGGCGATTGGGGCTGTGCTGGCTGTCCTATTAGCGGTGGCGTGATGAGTGGATGGTTACCGGTACAGTTGTTGATGAGGGAGGAGATTGTTGGTGGGGGCTTTTTCTTTCGTTTAAGGGATGATGCTTTTAATTTTGTAAAAAAATCAATGGGGCGTTTTAATAATAAGCTGTTGATTTATAATGATGTTTTAGTCGGTATTGATCTTGAATGAGAAATCCAGATTATGCTGCAGTCAAAGCCATGTCTCTTGTTCGTCATAAGATCAGGAAAGCCGTATAGAATTGTACAAGAAAAGACGCACAATGACTATAATGAATTGTCTCAAGAGCTAAGGATGTCGCGATATTGGGGAAAAGTGGATGATGAGGGCTGTTTGTTACAATGGGAGGTGATGGAGAGGGGGGGTGATGGGGAAAATGTTGCTGTCTGGAGAGGGGAGACAATATTTATTTTGCCTATGCCGTGAAATATGCTGTGAATTATTGTCCTTTGAGGCATGGGTAGGTATATAGTTTGAGGTATGGTGATAAGTCTATTTGACAGGTTGAAGCGTTTTTTAAAGGGCGTGGTGGATATTTTAAAGCTTGTTTGTTGTGTGCTTTAAGCTCGTCAATCCCATGAAATTCTATGAAAGGCAAGTTCGGTGGATCTCAAGTGTAACTTGCCAAGAAGGATTATTTCTTTACAACGGAGCTGGTTACAAAGAGGCATGTTACAAAGGAGGTTTTGTAATCTTTATCCTGTGAGGAAGAGAAAACGATGGGTGTTTTTAGCCAATGCTCTTTTTGCTAGAACAGTCAAAATGTTTATAAAGGGCATCAAGAATAATACGCAACGAACCAACAAGATTAGGCAGCGGTTGATCTTCTATAACAAGATATTGTAATGCCGCATGAAAGTTGTGTTGACGATGCAAATATTGCGCTTCTTTAATCGCTTCTTGCATATCTTCATAGCAATTCGTTGCTCTTTGAATCCATTGCTTTTTTGTTTTCTCATCTGATGCGCTGTGCGTAAAACCATCATAATAGCCGTTTGGTAAGCCTTTTGCACATAAATAGTCGTTTCTGATTTGCAAGTATCGTTGCGCCGTGTCATATTGCTCTTTACTGATGCCTGATGAATCCCCTTTATAGCCAAGCAAACAAAGACGCCCAATATAGGTTCCGACAAGCGGATTTTTTGCTTCTTCAAGGCTTAACCCAAAGTGTTTTGCACGCATTTCAATCGCAGATTGAAGCGCAGATTCGCTGGGGCTTTTGGCACGTGAAATACGGCCATTGGGCTCTCTGAGTTTGCCTGTTATTCTCGGTCTACCGCGTTTTTTACGTATTTTCATGAACTTAACCATTTAAATGAAAAATAAACTGTCTGTTGATGGGGGACAGTGATGTAAAAAGCACTTTGAGCAAATACTGGGGAGCAAATACTGAGGGGAGCAAATATTGGTGGAATATGAGCCGTTGCAGATCAAAGGAGAAACGGATACTAAAGGCGTCTTTCAGCACAAAGAACAGCAACGGTGTGGGGAGAAAAAATCATCTTTAAGGTGTTTCTTGCCATTTTTATCTTATCCCTATCAGTCTTATTTCTCGCTCCTATCATGCTTATTTTTTCATGGATAGCGGATTATTTGCTCTCTAAAGATTTCTCAACTGCTCTGGAACAGTTGAAAAGAAACTTTTGTCACATGTGAATAAATAAACAAGAATGATGTTTTATGGGTATGGCGTCGTCTTTCTAATAGGAAGTCTTTTCTAATAGGATTATTTGCCTTCTTTCTCATGAGCGCTTTGAGGAAACTTTTCAGTTTCATCTTTGAAAAGTCATTGTTTTTATTATTCGTGGATTTTTATCATCCGTTGAGCTTTGTTATTGAGAGGCATATTGAGGTTTTCTTATTGGGCGCTGTACCAAGATGTCTGATGTAGATTAAGCTGCGAAATATACATTTATCCTTTATAGAGGACTTTATCTTTTTTTTGAGCGGCACAGAGCTTAAAAAATAAACTTTTCAATGTGCTTATAATAGCATAAGATCCTTATCTTTTCAAATAAAATATGGTTCATTAGTTCAAAATAACAAAATAAACTGTGGAGGATCAAGCAATTTAGGATCATCTTTTATGGAGGATATTTTTGTCTTTGCTGTTTTAATGGATTTCATCATAAAAAGGGAGGTGGTCACTTAAAATGGTTAAATGACGGGATGCAATATCCAAAGAAGCTTTATAAGTGGCAGGTAGCTTGATAAAAGAGGCGTTTATTAAGAGATGCTTTTATAAAGGTGGGGGCTATGAGGTGTAAGACATTTCTTTTTTAATTTTAAAATAGGGGCTTTTTGAATCAAGAAATTTTAAAATGAGAATTGAAAAATTGCAAAGCTGTTGTGGGCGCATTTTAGATAATCGGTTGTTTGGTTTGTGGGGCGTGCTTATTGCTTCACGCTTTTGTTTATCGCGTTCTTGTTTCTCACATTCTGGGGGCACATCTCTTACGTCATACACAATGCCTCAAACGGAATATACTTATTGCGGCATATTCACGCGCTTGTTTTTAAGAGACATCTTTTACATGTGCTCGAGCCCATTTCACGATGGTGGCTCAAGAAGGGTATCATGGTAAAGCTTTCATGATAATATAAAAGCCCATGACAATATAACTTTATTGAGGATCATCATTTTTAGGATTCATAAAAGCGTAAGCTGGTATCATCGCATACTTTGCCAATCCCAATATGTATTACAAGCTCTTGGCATTTGAGACGGTTTATAAGAGGCATTTTCATTGTACAATTTCACTCCGCATGGCTCCTCCACTTTTTACGTACAAGCAAATAAATTTGATTGATTCAACAGGGGATAGATTTGAAATGAGAGAATCTTATAGCATTTAGGATGTGTTGATGATCAAGATACAAAGTGCTTGTGAAAATGTTTTTTATCTTGTTATGCCATAAAATACTGTCATTTGAGGCGGGGATAGGAAGGCTCATGAGGCATTACAACATTTGACGCATTAAGTGTTAAAAATTAGGTGCCAATGTTAAGGAAGGATTTGTGTTAAGGAAGAAGTTGTTCGTAGAGCGCTTTATGCAAGTGGAACCCATAAGTGCTCAGCAGGCGGAGTGCACTTAAGAGCAATGGGATTGTTGACAAACTGAGGTGGGTTTTAAAATCTTTATTCTTTGAGATGAGCAAGGAATATCATCATCCTTTGCTTTATATATACTCGGCTTCATTTAAGCGGTGAAAACACTGTCGTTTATGGTGGGCATGTCAGTTTTCCACATGGGATGTTTTTTAGATTAGATATTTGTTGGATTTTTTTTAAAACGGTGTCTTTTAGGGTTTATGTGATCGATAAAGAGAGGGAAAGGGGTGTTTGGGCTTGTAAGCGCGTCATGTATAAGCGCGTATAGGGCCTTAAGTGAATAAAATATTTAGAGGGGATTTATAGTGCTTGCTTTACTCTGAGAAGAGTGCTAAGCGAATTTGCCGCGCTGGTGGCGTGCTATCAAATATTGAAGAGTGGGAATTTTAGAAGTGGGGGAGTATCCGTATGATCGAAGATAAATCACAACACCAATCTGCCCATAAGGGAGATAAGGCTTTTGTATCGAAGCCAGTGTTGGATCAATCGGCAACTTTCAAAAAATGGATGATGCTTTCAACAGGCGATTATATCATCATTTGTTGTTTGGCTATCCTCTTGTTGGTGCTTTTTTCCGCGACTGTCTATATGAGACCTTTGGAATTTTTTCACATTATGTCCAAAGAACAGTTTCAAGCAATGAGACAAATGAAACAAGAAAGTTTTCAGGAAATAATTCAGGAGAGCCTTGCACATCCTTTTCAAAATCCTATCATCGAGCATTTGCTTGATGCGGGGTGGAATAGTGTTTGGGCTTTTTTATGTTTCTTGCCGCAAATGATTTTTGCTGTTCTTTTTGGGTTGTTTCCGCTCTTTTTTGTCTTTAACGCCATATTTAAACGGGATGTGAAGGAAATGATGCTACAATGGGAAACCTTGCCAGAGCAGCAACAGCTAGACAACCAATCTCTTAACAGAAGACAATAGGGGGAAAAGTGACCGCTTCTTTAATCATTGGAATGTTGATTGCCGTAGGGACGGCAATTTTTATTTGTTCTGCAATTTTTATGGTATTCCTTTCTACCGTGGTGACAATCGTTGCACTTTACTATTCGTTGATAAAACGGACAATCTTGTTATTGGCGACGCAGCGAAAATTAAAAAAGGGTGCAGCGCAGAATTTGAGGCATAATCAGGCAGAGGGTAGAGGACAGAATACAGTTCTTGCAACAAAGTTCAGTGCCTTTTCTTTTCAAGAATCTTTGCTTCTCTCAAAAAAAGATTATTTTATGATCTTTTCTATCGCCTTCGTTATGGTTGCACTTTGCACAGGTGTTGTCATTTTTTTAGCTTTTCTTCCAAAATCTGCAATTTTTTTGCACAATTACGCGCCTATGATAGTGCTTCACATGATTGATTTTGTCATGCGACTGCTGTTTTGGGTCTGGGCATGTATTGTTGTTTCTTTACCTGTCATTTTAATTCTCCATAGTTTCCTTCAGTATGGCGTGCAAGAAACAGTAAAGGAATTAGAAACATTTGTTTGAGCAGAGGATAAAAATGATGATTTCACATCAATGCGATAGGGAAAAAAAGGGAGCATTATGATGCAGCATTTGGCTTTTTTAGGGTTCGTTATCATTGCCATTTTAATGGTTATGGTCATTGTTAGGCTTCCTTACCTGCTGATCAAGCATATGAAGTTATCTTTTAAACTCGCTCAAGACTTGAAAAAGAGTACGACGCAACAAAAACAAGCCATACAACAATTGCGCAATGATCGGGGAGAAATGAAAAGACATAATCTCGCGCTTGAGACACTTGATGCGAAAATGCGCTTTCTTAATTTCAAAGAATCTCTGCCCTTTTCTTCAAAAGAATGTAAAATAATCTTTTTTATCCTTATTCTCTTTTCTGTTTTGCAATCTTCTTGCTCTATCGCAAATTTTGTATGGTGGAAAAATGATAGTGTTGCCTATATCATGCAGCTGTTGAGCCTTATATGGTTAGGGATTTTTCTCTTTTTTCCGATCATTGGGATCATGTGCATAAAATTAACGAGAAAATTGAATAAAACGCTTCAGCAATTGGAAGAAGCGATAAAACAACGCGATCAGGCAATCCGTATGCAGAATGTGAAAGGCGGACAAAATGACGAGTAGTCTTATAACATTAATAGCCATTTCTTTCCTGTGTTTTACGCTTTTAAATGTTTTAATATGGGGGCCGCTCTTTGCCGTTTATTACCTGTTTATCAAGCGTGCGCGGCTTTATTGTCGCGTGAAAAAGGAACTGAAATGCGTGCTGAATGAACGCGATATTGCCTTAAAACAGATCTCTCAAAAATAAAAAGCAGCAGAATGTTTGATAAAAAACAGCTTTCTCTTGTTTGGCAAGACTATAAAAAAATATTTTATATTTCTACGGTCATGGCGACTGCTCCAATAGTTATAACTGCTGTCGTTAAGATATGGAGAGGGCAGGACTTTGTTTCTCTTGTCGTATTCGAGCCGCTGGCATGGATGCTTGCCTGTACTTTTTTATTCTTACCGATTGTTTTTATTATGCGTTTTATCGTGACCGGTCAGTTGAAAAAAATGGTGCGGCAATTGGAAGAAGAGGTTGAGCAGAAAGGAGCTCCCGTCATCTCATACGATGTGAGCGAGGGAAAAGTGAGCGAGGGGAAAAAGTGAAGAGAGGCTTTTATTGAGCCTTGCTTTTGACTTGTTCATTAAGGAGCATGGGTGTGCTTCTCGTTTTATGCTTTTTTATATTTGTGTCGTGTTTTTGAGAAAAATTGAGGCTCTTGCTTGAGTAAGGTTTTTGCTTGCGTGGGTTGTGACGAAAAGTGAAGAGAGGCTGTTATTGTTCTTGGGCTTCACTTGCTGTTGGTGTTTTCTTTAAGAGAGAAAATCTTGTAACTTATTTTCTTTTTATCAAGTATAAAAATGTGCCTTACCAAGCGATATTGAGAGCAAAAAATCTATACTTAAAGCAAAAGATATTCTGGTGTTTGGGGAAGAAGAGCCCATTTTTTTGTAGGTGGAGAGACAAGGCGCATAAAGAAGGCGCGCCAAAAGCTCAAGTTTTGATTAAGACGTTTTTCCCCATGGAAAGTGCAACAGTGCTTTTAAAGAGCTTGGGGTGGAGGAGAGAAATTGAAAGACAAGGGGAACACCTATTTATTTACGAGACCGCGAGGGGCAGTTTCTCTTTCTGGATGAAAAAGGTTTTGTGCAATTTAATTATGGAATTGTAGGAGGCGCTGGTATCCATGCGGCGGCTTGCCAAATGATTAATCCTTATCATTTTAGGGCTTTGCCAGATTGACAACGAGGCTTTGAGGCAAAGGGGTGGATTTTAAGGCAAAGGGATTGGAAATTTTTTGAGGAAGAGGTAAGCCTTTGGTGATTACGCCGTGTGCTTGAGGAAGCTTTAGATAAGGGCGATGAACGAGGTTGATCTTGGCAGTGTGCTTGGCTTTCAAAATGGGGGCACCGCCTTGGAAAAAGGAAATAATGATATCTCTCGAGGGACTTCTTCTTTGCTGTGCACCCTTGGGGCTTTGGTATTGAGGGCTGATGTTAAAATTTTACACCCTTCTCACAAAAGCTTTATGGAAGATGAAAGTTTGGGCTTTGAAAAAAATATCGAAAAAGTCCATTTGGTCCGGTTTTGTTGATGATTAAAATCGTCATAAAGACAAAGCAATTTCGTTATGATTTTCTTGCATCAGTTGGTTTTTTCTTTGGAAAGCAGCTTATCTTCCTGAAAATAAAAAGAGCACTCAGAATTTTAGAGCCATAGACCCAAATTTGTGCAATAGAAGAAGATATTTTTATGAAAATTTAATCGACGAGAAAAGAGAAGCCTTAAGACAATAGGGGGTACACTGTGAGTGATGAAAACATGATGTTTGAAGGTGATGGAAAAAAATGCACCGCTGATATTGTTTTCATAAAAGATGAGAGATACAAGCGCTTGATATTGATGAACCCTCATTCATTGTGAGGACGAAAACTTCGGTTCATGAAAATGGCTTAAAAATTGAGACAAATGAGGGATAAAAAATGAGGGGCAATGGAAAAAATGCAATATTGGATGAAGAGCCACGGTCTTTTTCGCTTGAAGAAGCGTTTTTGACAAGCAAAAATTATAAAATCATCTTTTGTATTGCTTTTATTATTACCGCTTTTAAAGTGGCACTCTTTATATTTTTTGAGTGGGATTTGACAGAGTGGTCGAATTATATCCTATTCATTTTAACATTAATATTGGGTTTTATATCAGTGCTTCTTTTTGTACTCATTCCTGTTGCCTTTGTGGTTCGTATCATCTTTACGCGTTTGTTGAAAAAAAAGATCGATAAGTTGGAGCAAGCAATCTGGCAGCGGAGCAAAACCGCTTCTCAACAAAACAGTGCGTGAAGGGAGGGCAGAAAATGAATACCGGTCTTTACATATTCTCATGCGTTGTAGGAGCACTTCTCTTCGTGCGATGTTTGAGGTGGATGGAAAAAAATGCACCGCTGATATTGTCTTTATAAAAGATGAGGGATACAAGCGCTTGATATTGATGAACCCTCATTCATTGTGAGGACGAAAGCTTCGGTTCATGAAAATGGCTTAAAAATTGATACAAATGAGGGATAAAAAATGAGGGGCAATGGAAAAAATGCACTATTGGACGAAGAACCACGGTCGTTTTCGCTTGAAGAAGCGTTTCTGACACGCAAAAATTATAAAGTCATCTTTTGTATTGCTTTCATTGTGGTAACTTTGAGAATGGTTTTCTTCGTACTAATGTGGCGTGAGTGGAAAGGGAATGTCATAGCAGCTCTCTTTTCTATTGGGGAGTTTATATTAGATTTAACTTTTGTACTCATTCCTGTTGCCTTTGTGGTTCGTATCATCTTTACGCGTTTGTTGAAAAAAAAGATCGATAAGTTGGAGCAAACAATCTGGAAGCGGGTAGCTGCTACGTATCGACAAAAAAGTGAATAAGGGGTGGGGAAAATGATAGATATTAAAATGATGGATATTATTGTTGTACTCTCGTGGGGTGCGGGCTTGACGCTTTTCATGCTGCTTTCTGCTGTAGTCATGATGTTTATTTGGGCATTGTATTATTCTACTTTCAAGCGGGTGAGACTATATTGCCAAGTGACAAAAGAATTAAGACGCGTGCTTAAACAACCTATCGCTTTTGAGCCGTCCAGTGAGGAAATGCCGATGATTAAGCCGTTATCTGAGGTAAAAGAGATTTCTCTTTCTGATGAGGAAATCCTAACGATGGAAAGTGCAACGGCGCTTTTAAAGAGTTTGGGATGGAGGGTGGAAATTGAAGGAAAAGGGGATCATTTGGCCACCTATTATTTACCAGATCGTGAAGTGCAGTTTCTTTATAATGCTGAGAAGGGGTATCCGCGATTTGATCGTGCAATTGTGGTGGGCTCTGGTATCCATGCGGCGGCTTGCCAAACGATAGACCCTTATAATTCTGGAGGCTTGATTGCTCTTGACTTGAGTTTTGATGTGAAGGGGTTGGAAATTTTTGAAGAAAAGGTAAGCGCCAAGCGTTTACGTCGTGCACTCGAGAAAGCTTTAGAAAAGGCAATGACAAATGTTGATCTTGGCAAGATGCTTCGCTCTCAATATCGTATCCTGCCTTGGGAAAACAAAATTGTAGTCCCTCAATTGACTCCTTATTCGCTGCGCTATCTTGCGGCTCTGGCTTTGATGGGCGATGTTGAAACCTTACACGCTTATCACAAAAGCTTTCTGGAAGGTGAGAGACTGGGCTTTGAAACAAGCATCGAAGAGGAGCATCTGGAACGCGCGATGATAATCGCTAAGGCGGTAGAAAAAACAAAGCAACCCAGTTACGATTTGCTTCAACAGGCGGCAAAGGATTTTTCCATGGAGGTGGAGAGCTATGAATATTTTAGAGCCATAGATCCCAGTTTGTGCAATAGAAGAAGAGATTCTTATGAAAAATTGATCGAGGAAAAAAGAGAAGAATTAAGACAACAGGGATATTTCGTTTACGAAAAGGACGCGATTTGTAAAGTTGATGGAAAAAACTATCGTCCCGATATTCTTTACATAAAGGATGGGGAGTTAGAATATATGGATGTAGAAATTAGGATTGATGAAAAAATTTATTGAGAAAAATAAAGAGTTTAGATAAATTAAAAAGAGCTTAAACCTAAAAATAATGCGTAAAAAGCGCGAAGTGTAAAAGCAGAGGGGAACAATGCAGGAGAAAAAAGCAACATTTGAAGTGTCTTTCTTTTTATTCAAAAAATTTATGGTGTCTTCAGTGGAAAGGCGTAAAGGGGTGAGGAGCTGTGAGATAATAGGGCGCTGCTTTTTCACTATGTTTTGCACATGTCTTATCATGATGGCTTTAGAAGTTCCTGCTGGTGCAAAATCTCTGGTACAGCCGTTGCAATGGATAAAATGGGAAGGAATTGGTTATCTTATTTTTCTCTTACCGGTGTTGATTTGGTTTTGTCTTCTCACTCCTCTTCCGATCCTTTGGGGGGTTGATCGTTTTAAAGAGCGCAGATTGGAAAAAATAAAGAAAAAACTAAAAGAAAAAACAAAGCAGCAAGAGATTAATCAATGAGACTATACGCATGAGGGGTGAGGCTGCGGTTTTTATTTTGTTTCTGCTGGTTGGATGTTTTCTTCTAAATGCAGTTACAGTTTTTGCCATTTTTGTGAATATGATTATTGTGGCGCCTTATTATTCTTTAATAAAGCGTTTGAGGCTCTATTACAGAGTGAAAAAACAAAGACGTTTGATGAAAGAACATCCACAGCGTTTTTGTTTCTTTGAAAAAAGCGGAAAAGAAAAAGAGAGAGTGCCACAAAACTTAGCACTAGAAACACAGATAAGTTCCTATTCGTTTAAAAAATGGCTCGCTTTTTCACGCAAAGATTATATCCTCCACGCATGCCTCTCTTTCATCATTATGTTTTTCAAAGCTTATGTCTATGTGATTTGCTCTAAAGGGATAGCTGAGATAGATGAGAGCAGATTTGAATATCTTGCCATTCTCTTGTTTTTCTGGTTTTTTTTATCGGTATGTATTTTTGCAACGATCCCTGTTATTGTGATCCTTCGTGAAATTTTAACTTCTCGGTTGAAAAAGAAGATTCAGCAATTGGAAGAAGTGACTGAAGCAACCCAATCAATCAATTTATAAAGAGAAGGGGATAAAATGCATTACGAAATGGCGGCAGCTTGGACGGTGGTTTTGATCATTTTGCTGGGGGGTGTTTTTGATTTTTTCTTAACAATACCCATTGTGGCACTGTATATTTCTTTTATAAAGCGTTTGATATCGTATTACAAGGTTACGCGGCAATTAAATGCAGCGCTGA
>NZ_JBHIMW010000004.1:184067-193938 GCF_042194445.1 Bartonella sp. MF74HXZ
ATAGGCTTGTAATAGGCTTTGGCTGTTTATCAGAAGTTTTCTTGTTTTCTGTGAATTTGCAAAATCGTAAAAACGTGAAACTGTAATGGTAGGATGTGTGGTTGATCAAGAGCCGTGAGGGTTGTGGGGCGGTTGAGGAGAAGAGGGGGGGCAATGAAGGCGTAAAGGTTGGATTGTGAAATGCGTCAAATTTGAGAGAAGTTTTTCGTATCTTTGGTATATCTTGTATATGATCAGTGGGTTTTCTTTATAAGGCTTTAAATTTAGCTCAATCCACCACTTGTTTTTTGAGTTTAATGGCTTGAAAGTTTACGGTTCTTTATTTTACGTTTTCTTATTTGCTGTCGTAAAAATGAATTTAAAGCAAGTGTGCTTGCTAATTGTGTTTTCTTATCGGTTTTTTTTCGGTTTATTGCGATACTTTTTTATTATGCTTAGCATACGAGTTTATTATGCTTAGCATACGAGGGTGCTTTTTGTACGCTGGCTGTAAGGGTGCCTAATTTTCATTCGGTTCTGAAATGGTGTTTTTTATAATATATCCTCCCATGATGTCATAAAATTCTGTTTTGATATAAGCTTTTTTGGTACGTTTAAGTGTTGTTTTAAGGAGTGCGTTGAAATTTCTTTAAAAAAGTTTGTCGCGTATGAGTATTATGGGAAGACTATGAGCGGGAAATCAACTCGAACCTGCTAAAATTTGGACTGTTGAAAGAGAAGTTTTTCGTGGGAACCTTACGTTTTTTAGAAATCATCGTTTTTTGAGGTGTGGGGAGAAAGGTCAGCTTTAAAATAGACAAAAAATTCTAAACACAATTTGCTGTTTTAAGTTTTATGCCATGACGCCTTATAACATAACGCCCCATAAGATTATGCTGTCTAAGTCGCGTGAGAAGGGAATAAGCCCGTGTGAAGATCATAAACCGTCAGAGGGGGATAAGCCTAGGGGTAAAAAACGTTTGGTTTTGGGGCTGTTGATATAAGGATGCTGTTTGAGAGGCGCAGGGAGGGGGATTGTTCGTTCGCAAAGCCTATGATGTAAAGAGTATGGGGGGACTCAAGAGGATGTTCGGGTATGGATAGAGATTGAAGGGGCACGGCTTCTTTGAAAAGCATAGGTATTGATCATAAGTTTGGTTTATTCATATGGTTTTTTATGGCATCCAGTACCTGTTGGCTTATCTCCTGATGAGTCAGCCATCGTGAACCTTTTGGGGTTATTTTTTGTCCTAATCGAATGGGGATAAAATCAACCTTGTTTTTGCGCGCGCACTCGAGGACCATTTGATCATGGGTGTTGGAACCAAAAATATGAAGAATACATGGTGGTTTAGGCAAAAGAGCTAACTGCTCAATTAATGCGCAAGAAAATGCAGGCGAATGAATCCATAATATGCAATATTTTAGATCATGCCATTGCTTCACAGCTTCTAAAAATTGCGCCTTTGATGCCGCACAATCATAATCCAACGGCACGCACAACTGTTTGTTGTGCAATGCCTCAAGTTGGACTTTATGTGAAAGAAAGCGTGCAGCAATAATCACTTCTTGCGGCTCGAGTGATTGACACAAAGGGGCAAGCATCCCTGTGCCCCCTACCACTAAATAACGATAGTGCGCACCCTTTTTTTTCATGCCCCCCTCCCTTTTTGCTTTAAATCACACCACGGTGCTTTAAAAATGTACACATTTCATCAGCAAGCCTTTCACAACGTGTTTGTATCTCTTCACTGATAACTTTCCAAGTACGACCGTCATCATCTGAGGAAAAATCTTCGGGGGAAGAGGCGATTTGACATTGGAGTGCATAACCATAAAGCGTGCTCACCACCGGCAATAAATGCTCACACGGTTGTGCGCATTTTTGGGCGGTACTCCCATGAGAGATAAGCCCAACAGGTTTATTTAAAAAGGCATTATAAGCTAAATTATCAAGAGCATTTTTTAAAACACCTGAATAAGACCCTTGATAAACGGGGCTTGCTAGAATAACGCCATCAGCCGCTGCAATGGTTTTTACAAACTGGCGAACCGCAGCACTTGGATTAGCCTCAACCTGTTGATGATAATCTGGATCTGTCATCGGTAAGGGCTGTTCACGCAAATCAACCCAATGAAGTGATGCACCCCGCTTCGTGAGGCAATCCGCTAAATAACTGGCTAAAGTTCTTGTTAATGAAGGTTGACGCACAGACCCCAAAATAATTGCTATATTCAATAGGATTCTCCTTTATCTTTTCCAGAAAAGCCTATAACGCAAGGCTTAAAAAGAATTGTGAGTAAAATGACGCGTATCATTATGCTGTTTATAAAGAGCAGTTGTGATGATACCGCATAGTTATAGAATCAGTCCATGCTAACAAGATTGTTGACAAAACAACACCTCAAACTTGAAGAGAATGTTAGTGCTTTCATTAATATTAAAACGTTTGATCTCAAAAGTAGCGGCTGTCTTATTGTTTTAAAAGCGTTTTTTATGAATATATTCTTAGCTGTTGGCTTGCAAGATTCCCAATGAAAAAAGGAAGATATCGCCATATTTTGATTTATAATGATCATTGATCCTTTTTAATTGGAATAAGAGAGTTGTAAGATTTTCTTATTTCAAATGCTTTTATTGCGCGATCATTTGCGTATCAATGGAAGTTCCTTTTTTCATATCTTAAGTGGGGGGCGGAAAACAGGGGGGGCGGAAAACAATTGATAAAAGAATAAAAATGCTTCTATCTTTTCAAGAGATAAGGGCTGTTGTCGAAGCTAGATATGGCTGTTGTAGGGGGGGTGCGGGTAAAGGCTGTTGTAGGGGCAGAGCGGTATGGCTGTTTGTAGGGGGGGGTGCGGGTATCGTAGATGCGGTGGGCGGCGTATGTGAATGGCGCTGGGTTATACTTTTTATTGAAACAATGGTGGTGATAGATTTTATCGTAAGGGGATATATTCATGAGGGCGCTATTGTTATTTCCTTCAAGGGTGCTGTTCATGAAATGGGGTGGACGCGCGTTGGTTTGGAAGTGTTGAGAGATGCTTCTTTAAAACAAGCACGTGAATTGGCAAAATTGAAGTATTGGCAACATAAATATGCAATACGAGTGTTCTCTGGGGGTGTTCTGTTTGACGACAATGGACGGAATTTTACTTGATAGATTGTTCGTGTCCTTATATGAGAGATTGTTCGTGTCCTTATAAAAGTCAAGGACAAACAGTTGTATAAAAAGGAAGAGCAAATGAAGGGGGAAAATTCCACATTTTATAACAAACTGTGCTCTGTTGTTTTTGGAAAATCATTTCGTTCTTATAAAGACCATATTATCATTTGTCTTATTTCTATCCTTATTGGGATAGGTCATAAAGCTCTTTTGATCCCATTAGAATCCGAGTGGTCGTTGAGTGTATCGCAGGATAGCGCTCTTTTGGCGCTCTTTGTGCTGCGTGAAGTTATCATGGTGTGTGTTGTTGCCTTGATGCCTGTTTTATTGGTGCTTTATCTCATCTTAACGTATTTGTTGAAAAAAAAGATTCAGCAGTTAGAAGAGGCTATCCAGCAACGGGGTCACACAACCGATCAACAAAATAATCCAGTAAAAAAGGATAGAGAAAAAATAAGCAGTTTTTTTATCGCATACCTTTGGTTGATATTTCTGCTGGAAATCTTTTTTCCTGCGGGTGTTGTCATGATCATTTTGGAATTTTATTATTTTGTTTTCAAGCGCGTGAGAACGTATTGTAAAGTGAGACGGGTACTAAAACGCGTAAGAAAAGAGAGCGACAAGGCGCTTGCGTAGCTATAGTGAAGGGGGAAGAGGCAAGGTTTGGAAGCTCGTGACACAAGAATAGGGGATGAATGGTTGAAGAATCATCAGGCAAAGAGGATAGCCTATTTTCGTTTGTAATGAGGAGGATGCTCTTAATCATTTGGAAGAGCAACTGCGTTTTTAGAAAGTCGGGGTTTTTTGTTGAAAATAAGGGAAGTGCCATGTATCGCACTTTTAGTGGTTCTTAAAAGAGCGAGCATGAGATAAAGAAATGCGTTTTTCATAAAAAAAAGGAAGAGCAATGAAGGGGAAAAATTCAGCATTTTATAATGGACTGCGCCATTTTTTCGAAAAAAGTGTTTTTTCTGTGCGAGAGCATGTTGTCATTTGTTTCCTCTCCCTCATTATTGAGCTATGGAACAGGATTTTCTTTCTTGAGCTGTGGAACAGGATTCTCTCTCTCTCATCCTTGGATAGCAAAGAGTACAGCATTTTCTCTCTTGAGCTGTGGAACAAGATTTTCTTTCTCTCATCCTTAGGTAGCAATGGGGAACGGACAGGGTGGTGGGATACACCTCTTTTTCTCTCTCTGTGTGCGTTTTGGAAAGTTATTATAGTGTGTGTTTGGGTCTTGTTTCCAGTTATGTTGATACTCTGCATCATATTGTGGCGTTTGTTGGTAAAAAATACTCGGAAATTGAAAGAAATAAACCAGCAACGGGGTAAAATAACCGATAAAAAGGATCGGTATAAAGAAAGTGTGAACTGGAAAATGGACGATATTCTTGTCATGATATTTGTTTTCGTGCTTATGTTCGTGACAGTGTGGGTTGCTTGTATTCCCATGATGATTTTAGAACTTTATTATGGTGTCTTTAAGCAGGTGAGAATGTATCGCTGTTTAAGAAAAGAACTGAAAAGCGTCTTGCAAGAACAGGATACAGCGCTTGAGAAGTCATGAGAGGGAAAAAATAATGAAGGAATTATGAGAGATTCAGCCTTTATAGGGATTGCTCTCTATACCATTTTGCCTCTGATGTTTTTTGGTGCTCTTTCATGGGGTGTCCGTAAACATTGCTTTAAAGGAGCAGTGTTGAGGATGACATTGAGGGGAAGAAAAGCCGATTATGGATTAGTATTGATAAAAGGGAATGAGAGCCCATGGGGTTTAGAGCCTAGAGTGAGCGTTTGGGACTTACTTCATCGTTTGAAATGTGAGGAAGGGGGAACGGTTTTTCTAGCAGGTGATCGCGGTATATGGGTTGTTTTCGTATTTTTAGGTGCCTTGTTCATTCAAGCTTTGAAATGAATCCTATTGAAGTGGGGATGCAGGGTTATTTTCTTGAAAATAGGAGAATTTTTTGGAAAAAAGCTGAATTGTGGCTATCGGTTACAGATTGGCGCGGTTTGAAAATATTCACTGTTTGAGGTGTGAGGAAGGTAAGGGGTAAGATCCATGCGGGATAAAAAAAATTCTGAAAAAAGCAAGAAAGAATCGCTTGATGAGGGGGAATTTTTAACCATACAGAGTGCAACAGCGCTTTTAAAAAGCTTGGGATGGTCGGTGGAAATCGAGGGAAAAGGAGATCATTTGGCAACTCTCTTTTTACCAGATCGTGAAGTGCAGTTTCTCTATAACGAGAAACGAGTGGAAGAATTTTCGCCCTTTGATCGCGGACTTTTAATTATGAGCGGTATTTTCGCTGCGGCTTGTCAGACGATTAATCCTCATAATTCTGGGGTTTTGCCAACAGTATTTATGAATTTTGTATCCAATGGATTGGAAATTTTTGAAGAAAAAGTGAGCGCCCAGCTTTTAAAGAAAACTCTCGATAAAACTTTAAAATGGACAATGGAAAGTGATTCTTTGCATGAAATGTTTCGCTCTCAATATAGTATTCCTCCTTGGGAAAAAGACTCTTTATCTTGGGCACTGGGTGATGAAGTAGAGTTCGCACCTTATGCTTTGCTGCATCTTGCAGCTCTTGCCTTGCTGGGCGATGTTGAGATTTTAGCTTCTTATGACGAAAGTTTTACGGCAGGGGAAAAGCTTGGCTTTGATGAAACCATTGAAAAAGTTCATTTGGAACGTGCGATGGTGATTGCTCAAGAAGTGAAAAGGGAAGGAAAGTTCAGTTACGATCTTCTGGAACGGGTTGCTGAGAAGTGGTCTATAGCTATGAACTATCAGCTTTTCAGAGTGAGATCCCCTGATACGTGTAATCAAAAACGAGATTTTCATAAAAAAATAGTCGAGGAGAAAAAACAAGAATTAAGGGAACAAGGATTTGAAGGGGTGAGTGATGAACAGCTCGTGCTTGAAGTAGAAGGGGTAAAATATTCTCCTGATATTATTTATATTAAAGATGGTGAACCTGCATTTATGGATATAAAAATTGATTAGTGTTGTATTCTTCTGTTGAAGAAAAGCACTTTTATTTGAAAGAAGAAAAGCGCCATGATTGAGGCGCTTTCATACTTTTCACACCAGAGCAAAATAAAGTGCTCGAAAAATCAAGAATAATAGCCAAGATTTTAAAAAATAGACTGAAAATGGTTTGATCCTCAAGAATAGGGGAGAAAAATCGATTATAAATTCTGCTATCTTCTTAAAGGCGATCTCTTTTTTGTTAGAAAATGCTCATAAATTATCGCTTATTCAAGCGGTATGAGGGAAGTCTATTAACTAAAACGCTATGAGGGAAGTCTATTAACTAAAGTGGTATGAGAGGGGGGCGCTTAGGGGGGAGAGCCCTCATTATTTGAGATGTGGGACAAGTAAAAGAACGGTTTTTCTAGCAGGTGATCGCGGTATATGGGTTGTTTTCGTATTTTTAGGTGCCTTGTTCATTCAAGCTTTGAAATGAATCCTATTGAAGTGGGGATGCAGGGTCATTTTCTTGAAAATAGGAGAATTTTTTGGAAAAAAGCTGAATTGTGACTATCGGTTACAGATTGGCGCGGTTTGAAAATCTTCGCTGTTTGAGGTGTGAGGAAGGTAAGGGGTATCACGGTACCATAAATATTATTATTTTTATTATGACGCAAACCATAATGGTCTGTGTACTTTTCTTGATTCCAGTGATATTTGGGTTTTGCATCATCATAATGCGTAAATTGGAAAAAAAGATCTAGAAACGAGAAGAGGCAATCTCTGTGGGATAGCAAATAAGCTCTCTGTCGCACGGGTCTTTTCAAAGAGTGAGAGGGGAATACATGAAGGAGCAAAATTGGGCATCAGAGCAAGAAACGCATAAAGGAGTGCATTCTTTTTCACTCCAGCAAGCGTTGCTCTCAGCAAAGGATTATAAAGTTATTTTTGCTATTGCTGTTATCATTATCATCTGGAAAATGGTTCTAGAAATACCAGATGTATTAAATTGGCAGCTGACAGGATGGCAATATGTTGTGCATGCCGTTCTCTTTAAAACGACGGGCATCATAATGGTCTGTGTCATTATTTTTATTCCGGTTATGTTACGGCTTCGCACCAAAGTGACGTGTGAGTTGCGAAAAAATATTCAGAAACTAGAAGAAGCAATCTCTGTAGGAGAGCACATAAGCTCTCTGTCGCACGGGCTTTGTAAAGACTGAGAGGGAAAAATGAACAGTGATCCTATAGCGGTACGTGTCTTGGATCCCGGATTCTGGGTGATGATTGCTATTTGCATGATCATTATCATGCTTATTTTAGCTCTTTATACCTCTGTCTTCAAACGGATGAAAATGAATTTCCAAGTGAAAGGCGAGCTGGAAAGAGTGCTTAAAGAAAATGATCTTGCAACGCAGCAGTTTTGGAAAGATGAAGCCGTGGTGCAGGAGAGGCGTTTGCAACTAAAGGAAAAAGAGTTCTCTGCCGATTATGATGATGATGAAATTCTCACGATAGAAAGTGCAACAGGGCTTTTAAAAAGCTTGGGATGGTCGGTGGAAATCGAGGGAAAGGGAGATTATTTGGCAACCCTCTTTTTACCAGATCGCGAAGTGCAGTTTCTTTATAACGAGCAACGAGTGGAAGAATTTTCGCCCTTTGATCGCGGACTTTTAATTATGAGCGGTATTTTCGCTGCGGCTTGTCAGACGATTAATCCTCATAATTCTGGGGTTGTGCCAACGGTATTTATGAATTTTGTGCCCAATGGATTGGAAATTTTTGAAGAAAAAGTGAGCGCCAAGCGTTTAAAGAAAGCACTCGATAAAACTTTAAAATGGACAATGGAAAGTGATTCTTTGCATGGAATGTTTCGCTCTCAATATAGTCTTCCTCCTTGGGAAAAAGACTCTTTATCTTGGGCACCGGATGATGACATAGAGCTCGCACCTTATGCTTTGCTACATCTTGCTGCTCTTGCCTTGTTGGGCGATGTTGAGACTTTAGCTTCTTATGATGAAAGTTTTACGGCAGGGGAAAAGCTTGGCTTTGATGAAACCATTGAAAAAGTCCATTTGGAACGCGCTTTAATGATCGCTCAAGAAGTGAAAAGGGAAGGAAAGTTCAGTTACGATCTTCTGGAACGGGTTGCTGAGAAGTGGTCTATAGCCATGGACTATCAGCTTTTCAGAGTGAGATCCCCTAATACGTGTAATCAAAAACGCGCTTTTCATAAAAAATTAGTCGAGGAGAAAAAACAAGAATTAAGGGAACAAGGATTTGATGTGAGTGATAAACAGTTCGTGTTTGAAGCAGAGGGGGTAAAACATGCTCCTGATATTATTTATATTAAAGATGGTGAACCTGCATTTATGGATATAAAAATTGATTAGTGTTGTACTCTCCTGTTGAAGAAAAGCACTTTTATTTAAAAGATGTGAAAGCGCTATGATTGAGGCGCTTTCATACCTTTCTTACCAGAGCAAAATAAAGTGCTCGAAAAATCAAGAATAATAGCCAAGATTTTAAAAAAATAGACTGAAAATGGCTTGATCCTCAAGAATAGGGGAGAAAAATCGATTATAAATTCTTCTATCTTCTTAAAGGCGGTCTCTTTTTTGTTAGAAAATGCTCATAAATTATCGCTTATTCAAGCGGTATGAGGGAAGTCTATTAACTAAAGTGGTATGAGGGGGGGGAGCTTAGGGGGAGAGCCCTCATTATTTGAGATGTGGGACAAGTAAAAAATGTCATTTTTGAAGGCGGTGATATTTAGCCAATAAAAATAAAAACATCGGAAAAATTAAACTAAAAAAGGCCCCATTTTAAAAGGGCCTCTTTATTTAAATTTTACAATATACACAAAATGTATATAACCTTATTTTAAGAAATTTTTGTCTCTTATACTCTAGCGGAAACCAATTGTATAAAATATATAATAATTGATCCTAAAAAACCAGCTATTGCATTCAATAAACTTTTTCCTTTTTCGTATATATCGTTTATTGATGCTTGTTCTGATGCGCTTCTATTATTTACTCTCAGTATATTCAATGTATCCGATGTATCCCTTACTTGTTTAACAAACTGTAAATTTGTTTTCTCGACAGTATAAGGTGCAACAATAGGAGAGGGTTCTTTATTGACTATACGATCAGATTTTTGAATCGCGAGAGCTAAACCACTTGTAATTGCCCCCGCTATGAAAAAATATCTGATATTCATAGTTTTTTCTCCTATATTTATTTCTATAAATAAATATCGATATGTATCATACATAAATTCGATTTAAATAACTATAGTAAAAATACAACAGTCATAAAAAAGAATAAAGTTTGTCTACATTTTGACAAAATTTACCCTTAATTGCCTTAAAGAATTCTTTCAGATTCATATTTTATGAGGGTGTAAAAAAGTTTGAAAGTCTGTAGGCAAGTGGAATCCCATAAGATGGGTGATACAATAGTTGCTAGAAAACTTCTTTTTGTTCTTTTTAGCAAAGATTCGTAAAAATGAGGGTTCATAAGAATGAGATGCGATGAAAGTTAAGTAAAACCCGTGAGGGGAAGGATGCACTTTTTTGAAGGCTGAGTGCATCCTCTACAGCTTGGATACTGCTTCATGAGGGTTGAGCAGTATCCGTTGAGGGGAAGGGTGCACTCTTTGAAGGCGGAGTGCATCCTCTACAGTTTGGATGCTGCTTCATGAGGGTTGAGCAGTATCCGTTGAGGGGAAGGGTGCACTCTTT
>NZ_JBHIMW010000004.1:194038-205744 GCF_042194445.1 Bartonella sp. MF74HXZ
GGTTGAGCAGTATCCGTTGAGGGGAAGGGTGCACTCTTTTGAGGGCTGGAGTGCATCCTCTACAGTTTGGATGCTGCCTGATGAGGGTTTGGCAGTATCCGTTGAGGGGAAGGATGCACTCTTTTGAGGGCGGAGTGCATCCTCTACAGTTTGGATGCTGCCTTATCAGGGTTTGGCAGTATCCGTTGAGGGGAAGGGTGCACTCTTTTGAGGGCTGGAGTGCATCCTCTACAGTTTGGATGCTGCTTTATCAGGGGTTGGCAGTATCCGTTGAGGGGAAGGATGCACTCTTTTAAGGGCGGAGTGCATCCTCTACAGTTTGGATGCTGCCTTTATCAGGGTTTGGCAGTATCCGTCGAGAGGAAAGGTGTACTCTTTTGAAGGTGGAGTGCATCCTCTACAGTTTGGATGCTGCTTCACGAGAGTGAGCAGTATCCATAGGGAAAGGCCTATTCCGTAAAAAACAGGGATAGCTAAAAGATTTGTTTTTATATTTTTATTGATAGGTTGCTGTATTTGTTAGGGCTATTCATTCTTTATTCTCAACATTTAAGATGATTATGTGATCAGGGTTGTTCGTCAATACAATCGTAAAAGACGCTGAGTATTTTTATAAAAATTAAGATATTTTTGTGCCTTTTTCTTGTTTTTTTTATGTTTACACAAGATTTACACTGCTTTTCAACAGTTTGTTTTTTTGCTTCGCTAATGGCGTTGGCTAAACACTTCAATTATTTTAACTGTTTCAACACCGCCTTAAAATAACAGTGCTTTATAATATGACAAAATGAGCTGTATAACGTTTGATTCTTGTGATTCTTGCGGGATGCTAGAAAGAGGGGGATGTTAGGAGAGATGTTGTATATATTTTTAGTTTATCTTTTAAAGCAGGAAGATCAACATTCTTGAGAAGAATATGAAGTGCTATGGATAAAGCTTCCCTCCGTCTTTCCGGATCTATTTTTTATTCGGTTTGGCGGTTAAAGAGCAATAGCTGAATGGAATCACGCTTGCTTCATGTTTTTATCCTCACGCTTTAGATTTTTTCTCATGGGGATGCCAGTTTTTTAATGGGGTCTTACACGCCTTACGTAAAACAGAATGTTCCAAACAAAATATACTTGTGTTGCACATTTATGTCTTTGTTTAAAAAACATCATGTTGTCTTATCTCACAATAATGTTGGTGAATGGGGATGTTGGTAAATGGGATAATGGAGAAATCTCTTGTGAAGTGGAGAAGCCCTTCTTTAAAATCTCATAAGGGGAAAGTCAGCACTATCATACTATTCTAGCGTCTAATTCTAGCGTCTAATGTGAGGACAACCTTTGGCTCTGGAGAGTGTTCATAAGAGGCATTCTGATTCTTTATCTTTGACGTGTTTTATTTCATATGTCTCTCATGTTGGTAACGTGCAAAAGACACGGCGTTGATTGTTGCAACATGAAATAAATTTAAAATGAGAGAACCCTTATGATATTCGGGTCTCTTATTTTAATTATGAAGAACGGGTGATTATAATGATAAATCAATATGGTGTCGTGATACATCAACCTGTTGGTGGGCTACAGAATAAAGAAAGTCATTAAATATAAGTCATTTTGTTATGTCGTAAAACACTGTCATTTGCGGTTTGGTGATATGAGAGCCAGCCGCCTTGGATATGTTTTAAGTGTTTTTTTAAGGGCGTGGTGAATCTTTAGGGCAGGGCTTGTTTTGTTGCGCCTTGAGTTTAGCTGAAAACCTTGAATGGAAAACCAAGAGTGAAGTCTATCCAAGTTGTTTGTAGATCAGATTGGGTTAAGAATCTTTGTTCTTTGAGGATGGAACGCAAGCCAATATGACAAAAGAATGATCTATTTTGCGGGGAGATTTTATGGAGGAATATAATAAAGCTCATAAGAGAGTGATTTAAGACAATACAGTTATAAAAAAGTACAGTCATAAAAAAAGTCCTCCGTTGCAATCAGAGGACTAAAAGCAGGAGAATTTTAACACTGGCTAGTAGGACATGTTAAAAAAATGAATTTAAAAGACCGTATTCAATCCACAAATTCATACTTACAAAACTATTACGCTACAATTAGCAGAGAATTGAAAAGATATCAATATAAAAAATACTTTTTACAAAAAAGAAGATTGTGTCATTTTGCATTAAAAATTAATGAATACTTTTTTCAATTGAATATTTATTTTGAGACTCGACATTAATTAAACAATTAAATTGTATTTAAATAAACTGTATTTAAAGCTGTTATGATGCATGCAAACATCTTAAACAGAACTTATTCTTCAATAAAAAATGAATAAACTTAAAAGAACCTCATGATTACAGGACTGGTGTGGGGGAAGGATTTTTGTTTTTAAGGGTGTGGAGTGTATCTTGAGTGGGTGTGGAGTGAAGTATTGTCCTTTTGGGTGTGGGGGTGAAGTGGTGGAAGAGGTTGGGGAGAGCTGCTGGATGCTTGAGCCCGTGTGTGGGGGAGATTTCTTTAGAGGGGGCGGGGGCAACATGGGAGGCTGCTTAAAATGGCGAGGAGGGGGATTATTCAAAATGTTTATGGTTTGCATATCCCCAATGAAATGCGAGCAAGTCTAAACAATCTCGTAAATGATCGGCAAGGGAATTTTGTTTGCGTTTTGAAGAACTTAATTCTTTGATTGCTTGTCCATAGCCGATAACGCGTTCAAGCAGTGAATAGCCAAGAATACCCAGTTGAACTTTGATTGTTTTTAAATGATTGGATGCTTCTATTTGACGTTCAATGGGGTGTGTGTACCCTTGGCTACAGGAAACCTTTTCACGGGTGTAGTCAAGGCTCATGTGGAGATCGGCTTGACTTTGACGCCAGTAAAAATAAAAACGTTCTGCCGCTTTATATTGGGCTTTGCTGAGATGTCCTTTCGCATATAAAAGAGCAATGGGATGGCTTTGTGCATTGGCAATGGCATTGATGGTACGCGGATTGCTGGAGTTTTCTGGATGATTGGGTTGAAAATAAGGATTGCTCGTTTCAACAGGGATTTCTTGCGCCTTTAAATGACCAATGTGCCTTCCTTTATCTTGATGGTCAAGTGGGCAGGTTTGCGTATTTTTTCTCTCTTGATGGGTCATATCATCTCCTTAAAAATTATCGTTTGCTTCTCGTTTTTAAAAAATGTTGCTTGCTCTAGGTAAAACAGGGGGATTAGAGGAAGTCATGTGTTGGAGTGTGCGTGGGGGTTGTGCGCTCTTGGGGGTGACTTGGACTGTTGCGCTTGTGTGTGGGAGCCCCATGGATTTGGCTCTTGAAAAGAGAGGTGTTTTGTCGCATGGTGGATTTTCCTTGAATGACTTGATGAGGGAGTGGCGTGATGGCGCGCGGTGCTTTGTCTTTGAAAAGACTGGTATTTTTCTGCATTGTGGCCTATGTCTGTGTGGCTGTTTATGTAGAAATGAAGGCGTTGGGGATGACGTGGGGCGTATTTTTACGGGCTGTGGTATTTTATGGCACTCCTGGCATTTTCCTTATGTTGGGTTATGAAGTAATGCAGCGGCGTGGTGTAAATCAGGGTTTGTTCTTCAAGATGTTGTTGTTGAGCTTCATTTTTGCTGCTGTCATTGATTTTATTTATGCGCAAGCTGAGCTTTTTGGTTTGACTTGGGTGTGGTTCTCAAACAGGTGGGTGTTTAACATTCTTTTTGGCGTTGTCTTTGGTCTTGTCCTTGGGCTTATTTATCGTGGGGCAAGGCGTTTTGGGTTTAGGCTTTCATTCTTTGAAAAGGATTGATCTTTTGCTGCATTTTTGGCATGGTCTCTGATTTTTACTTAATAAAGGAGCGGGGCGTATGGTGGTTGCGCGGGACATGTTTTTGAAGGGGCTGGCGTTTTTCTGCATGATGAGCGTGACCTTTAATTTTACTGCTGTGGGGGATATTGATGCCGCATGATTTGTTTTTTTTGCCATGGTTGGAGGTTTTCTGCTTTGTTGCTCTTGTCTTTGTGTCTGTTTATGCGGCAATGAGGTCTTTCGGGGTTACAAGGAAGGCTTTTTTAAAAAAAATGGCGTTGAGCTTCATTATTATCACTGTCTCTAAGTTTGTTTATGCGCAAGCTGAGCATTTTGGTTTGACTTGGGTGTGGTTCTCAAACAAGTGGGTCTTTCACATTCTTTTTGGCGTTGTCTTTGGTCTTGTCCTTGGGTTTATTTATCTAGGGGCAAGGCGTCTTGGGTTTAGGCTTTCATTCTTTGAAAAGGATTGATCTTTTGCTGCATTTTTGGCATGGTCTCTGATTTTTACTTAATAAAGGAGCGGGGCATATGGTGGTTGCGCGGGACATGTTTTTGAAGGGGCTGGCGTTTTTCTGCGTTGTTGGAGCTGTTGTTGGATTGGCGCATAATGGCGCCAAGCATATGGGGGTTCGCTGGTTTGTGATCTCGAACAATGGGGTGTTTGCGGGCACTATTGGACTTGTTCCTTTTTTTGCTCTGGAGGGGGTACGGTGTATGCGTGTACTGTTGGGGGGCTTAAAAAAATGAGCATTTCTCTTCCCTACGGGCGTGATCTTTGATGTTATTGCTGTGAGGGGTCTTTGATGTCGAACGATTTGATGTTTTGGCTGTTGTTGGGTTTTTTCTGCTTTTTTGCTCTGGCCTTGATTTTTATTTATGAGGGAGCAAAGCGTCGCTCTGTTACAGGGTGGATGTTTTGGAGGTGGGTGGTGCTTTATGGCGTTGTTGCCACCTACCTTGGTTTTGTTTATGTGGGCGTGGGCAGGCGCGCTGTTGACGGGGAGCTGCTCTTAAAGGGGGCGGTGTTTTCTTGCATTTTTGCAACTGTTCTTGGTTTGGTGCATCTGGGCGTCAAGAGTATGCCTGTGGCGGGGCAAGTGTTCTTAAAGGCGGTCATGTTTTGTTGCATGATGGGCTTTATCCTGTGGTTTGCTGCTGTGGGCGTCAGAGATATGGATAGCATAAGGGCGGTATTCTTAAAGGTTTTGCTCTTGTCTTTATTGTTGAAAGTGCTCTTGGGGTTCTTTATACGCGAGCAAAGTGATACGGTGCTACAGAGGTCGTTGCGTGCTTTGAATTTTGTGCTGTTTTCCTGCATTTTTGGTACTCTCCTTTTTTTTACTCGTCTGGGAGCAGAGAATCTAGGGTTGAGCTGGCTTTGGTTCTCGAATGAGAGGGTGTTTTTATTCATTTTTGGATTTACCCTTCCTTTTGTTTGTGAGGGAGCAAGGCGTGCGCGTGTTCTATGGGCTTGGTTCTTAAAGTAGTGTGTGTTTTTCTTTTTCATGGGTGTGATCTTTAATGGGCTTGCTGTGAGGGGTATGTGATGTCGAACGATTTGTTTTTTTTGCTGTTGTTGGTGTTTTCCTACCTTTTTATTGTTGTCGTTATTGGTACTTATAAGGTTTCCAAGCGCTTCGATATTCCGTGGTGGCGAGCGGCGTTTTATTGTATTTTTGGTGTTTCCCTCTTTTTGAAGGAAGTGCTGTTTTACGGCGTTTTAGGAGTCGTCCTTTTTTTAGCTCTTTGGGGGATGGAGAATATGGACATACCATGGGGTCTCCTGTCCTTGATAGGGATCGTGTTTGCTGTAGTGTTGGAGTGGTTCTTGATTTTGCATATGAGGGGGCGGCAAGATGGGGTGCTGACGCGTTGTTTGTGGCTATTGAAGGGGCTGGTGTTTTGCGCCGTTGTTGGAGCGATCTTTTTTTGTTTGCGTTTGGGAGCAGAGAATATGGGGTTGAGCTGGCTTTGGTTCTCGAAGGATTGGGTGTTTTTTATCATTTGTGGATTTATCCTTCCTGTTGTTTCTGTGGGAGCAAGGCGTGCGCGTGTGAAGGCGGAGGCGTTTTTAAAGAGAGTGGGGTTTATGGAGCATTACAGATAACGTCGAGGGAATGTTTGTTCAAAAGAACAGCGATAGCGGTAGGTTTGGGGATCAAACCAGAGCCCTATTTTTCCTTCAAAATCACCAGAACGTTGTTTGGCAATATTCATAATGACGCCAGGGCGTTTGGCTAAATCTGCTTTTTCTTGTGCTAGAGAGGCGGCAAAGATTTTGTCTTCTAACGATCGATTGCGCCAAATGGTGATGATGTTAAAGGCATTGGCGCCAATTTCTGAGGCACCTTTAATGTCTTCTGTGCTGGGGATGTCTTTATCCAGACCGCCTTTGCGGGCGTGGGCTACAAGATGAATGTGTACACTGTTTAAAACAGCCCAATCAACCATTTTATAAACGGCTTGTTCTTGTCTTGCATAATCATCAGAGGCAATGCCAAGCCGCATGAGACTGTCGATGATAAATTGATCGCAGCCATAGCGCGCACGACAATAGTCAAAGACATCAAGCAAGGTGTCAACGCTTGATTTGCCAACATGTTCATAAAGAATAAGCCCATCGTCTAAAAAATGAAGAATCCGTTCAATTGTCTCTTTTGTAGGCTTTTCTAAGCCGCCCGTTTGTTTGGTTAAGCGCCGTAAAGATTGTTCTCCTTTCATTTCTAGAGAGGCTAAGCAAAGGCGACTCTTTTGCGCAATCCAATGGGGAATACAGTCTGATAACAATTGGCTTTTTCCTGCACCACTCGCACCGCTCCAAAGCGTTAATTCTGCTGGGCGGAAATGCAATTTGTCCTTCAGTTTAGGATAGGGAACCGTATAACCAAGATGTTTTTCAGGCTCTGGCCAAAAAAGCCCTATTACTTGATCTTTATAGTCTGAGGCGCGCCGTAAACCTTCTGGGGCAAAGCTTTGTGCTGAGGAAAAGGCGGCTTTTATGGTGGCTTTATCAATCCCTGCGGTTAAACAATCATTGGCATCTTTAAGGGGTAAACGGACACGGTAGCAACGGTGGCGTCCAAGCCTGCTGGCAATTTCACGGGCTGCTTCTTCTCCGGGCTGGTCCATATCGGTGGCTAAAAAAATCGTTTCAAAAGATTCTAAATGATCAAATTCATTTTCAATCCAGTTGTGTTTGCCTCCACGTCCTCCCCCAAAGGGAACAGAAACCGCCGGATATCCATAGGCAGCTAAGGAAAGCGCATCAATTTCTCCTTCAGTGATAACAATTGTACGGTTTGTTGAAGAAAAAGTGGGAAATGGCGCGTGCTGGGTTGCCTGTTGGTCCGTGTGCGTGGAGGCGGGATTGGTTGAGGGTGTATTTTGGGATGCCTGTGTAGAGGCATGGTTGTTTGAGGCGGTGTTTTGGTGTGCCTGTGTAGAGGCGTGGTTGGTTGAGGGTGTATTTTGGTGTGCCTGTGTAGAGGCGGGGTGGGTTGAGGCGGTGTTTTGGGATTCCTGTGTAGAGGTATGGTTGGTTGAGGGTGTATTTTGGGATGCGTGTGTAGAGGCGTGGTTGGTTGAGGCGGTGTTTTGGTGTGCCTGTGTGGAGGCGAGGTTGTTTGAGGCGGTGTTTTGTGATGCCTGTGTAGAGGCGGGGTGGGTTGAGGGGGTATTTTGGGATGCCTGTGTAGAGGTTGGGTTGGTTGAGGGAGTGTTTTGGGATGCGTGTGTAGAGGCGTGGTTGGTTGAGGCGGTATTTTGGGGCACGTGTGGGGCGTGGTTGGTTGAGGGTGTATTTTGGGATGCCTGTGTGGAGGCGGGGTTGGTTGAGGGGGTGTTTTTGGGGGAGCAAAGGGCTTGCCAACCAAACAAAATCGGTTCACATTGAGAGGCGGTTGGTTTGCTTTTTGCTCCTGCTTGCGCGAGCCGTTCTTTAACTAGAGCAAGGGTGCCATCGGGTTTATAAAAGGGGAAAATGATTTTTTCACCATTTTCTCCTATGCGGTAACGCTTTATAACCTCTAGAGGAATGTGGCGTTCTTTGTGGAGATAGTTTTTTACCAGATTCTGCGGGCTCTGCCCTGTAGGAACCGGTGGACGGCGATAGGAACGATGAGGGACCATAAAGGGTTTTGGGCGTGTCAGATTGAGAGTCGCGCGTGCTTCTTCTAATGCTTGAGAGAGGCTAATGCCTTTGACTTCACACCAAAGGTCTAAAAGATCTCCTCCAGTGCCTTCTGCAAAATCATACCAAAGTCCTGCTTTACTACCACTCAAGCAAATTGATAAACTTTGACCAGCTTCACCACGTGTGTTGCCTACAATCCAATTGTTGCCTCGTTTGTGCCCTTGGGGAAGAAGCATTTCTGCTATTCTATCGGCTTGTGAGATAAGTTTTTGTTTGATTTCAAAAATTGTGCTCATGGTTATTCGTGAAATGATTGTTGTTTTTCTCAAGATGTGGGGGAATTCTCTTTTTGCTGTTCTAGCTGTTCGATCTGATAGTGAAATCCGTGGTGCTATGGGGCTTTGCCAGTCTACTTTGAGCGCTTCTTTGTCGCTCTTTGCTTGCCAATAGTCGCGAAACTTCTTGGTTTGCTAATGGGCTTGGCTTTCACTCAAACCTTTTGAAACTGCTGCCTTGATGTCTGCTTGCTAATGCTCAGGAAGACGGTACCCCTTTTGGCAAAGGCGGTCATTGGAAGAAGGGTGTTGCTCGAGAAAGAGGGGGTGGATGCTGAAAGGCTGACGAGCGTTGTTTGAAGGGTATGATCTTTGCTGAAAGTTTCTGAAACTGCTGCGTTGATAACTATTTGCTAAGGGCATGGAAGACGGTACCCTTTGGCAATTGAGGCAGTGGGTTTTTTGTTGGAAGAAGGCGGGATGGATACACAGAGGCTGGAGAGCTTTTGTGTTCCTTTGCGTGCAAGAGATGAGGCGTGTAGGGCGAGCGCTTTTGTGGTGAGAGCAGTAGGGGTGGTGTTGGCTCGTTTTGCTGTATGAATAGCTTATTTCATTGTTGTTTTTATTATTATTTTTATGGTTTTGAAACATTTTTTGTCCCCGCGCGTGCTTGAAAAATAGGTTGTTCGTGTGATGTCAAAAATTGTCGCTATAATTGATCAAACTGCGGTAAAGCATGTCGTTGCTCTCAGAGATGAAAGATGAGGAGCTCCCCTGTTTTTGCTGTTCTAGCCGTTCGATTTCACGGCGAAACCAGTTGCGCCATGTGGCTTGCCAGTCTACTTTGAGAGCTTCTTTACCGCTTTTGGCTTGCCAATAGTCGCGAAACTTCTTGGCTTGCCAATGGGCTTGGCTTTCACTTAAACCTTCTGAAACTGCTGCCTTGATGTCTGCTTGCCAATGCTCAGGAAGACGGTGCCCTTTGGCAACTGAGGCAGTGGATTTTTTGTTGGAAGAAGGCGGGATGGATACAGGAAAATTGCTGGGTGGGAGGTTGGTGGCGGATTTTGTTTTTTCCCCCGTGACAATTTGCGCAATAGGGGCGGGGGCGAAATCGGCTTGTGGAGCGTTTGAGGGGGAGGCGTTTTTTTGCTCCGCTTCTTCTTGTGGAGGGGAAGGGAGAGCAGAATCAAGAGCTAAAGAGAGAGACTGCTGATCGCTTTGTTCAAAGTTTTCTTCACAGGAAAAACAAGGTTCTGTTTCATCACACAAAATTTTCTTTTCTAAAACACCGTAAGGTGTTTCCTTTTCTTCTGCCTTTTGAGCTTTTGAGCTTTGTGCAACATCTTTTGTACTTTCGTTGAGCAGTTGTTGAATCTCTGCATTGATTTTCTTGCGCTTTTTTGCCGAAGAACGACCCGCAAAGGATTTTTGTTCAAGCAATTTTTCACGCTCTTGAAAAACATTTTCGCAACGCTTGTTCCATAATCCATTGGCTAAATTTAAAATCTTACCCTCTTGGATGAGCATCTCTAAAACATTAACAAAAGTTCGCTTGTCACAACCACAAAGACGCGCTAAACGTTCTTTCGATATTTCTAGAGGACGACCGCGTGCATACATTTCATTGAGAAGAATCGTATAGATTCCAATTTCGTGTGCACGCATCCCACGAACACCTCCTAGAAAGTCATTTTGATACCAACAAACATACGGAAGCCTAGACGATTCATAATGAGGAGTTTCTTGTTGATTAGCGTGTTTCATACTGCAATCTACTTTCTTTTTTTTTATACATTTTTATTGACGATAAAAGCGCAAATAGGGATTTAACTTGTGTTTTTGTTTGGCTCTGTTTGATGATGACGAGAGGCTTCTTTACGACGTTTATAAATGATTGGGTGTGCTTGAAGCGCATGCAAACTTACAATTTAAGATTGCGGTGATGGAAAAAATAAAGAGTACCACACATTTTCAATGTATCTGCTTTGGGGTATTTGCTTTGGGCAGTAACTTTTGGAGGTGGCCTTTTATGGGATGGTTAAAGTGTTTTTATGATCCAAAAATAAAAAATTTTTCCCCCTAAAAGTAAAATTTGTTTCCTTAATTTTATCCTTTTTAGAGGATAATGCAAGCCCGTTTTATAAAAAGGGCGTGTTTTTTTAAAAAGACGCGCTATATGGTGGAATTATGAATATCGATGGTTGGCGTCAAAGATTAAGAATCGCTTTGGAAAAAAGTGGGCGGTCAAAAAGATCTATCTCCCTCGCGGCCGGTAAAGGCGCGGGGTACCTTCATTCTATTCTTTCTGAAGGAAAAGAACCAACAATCGAATCTCTCTCGCGAATTTGTCACGAAATTAATATCAGTATGAATTATATTCTTTACGGAAAAGGGGCCAGCCCTGAAGATAAAGAATTTATAGAGCTTATTTCAAAACTCTCTCCGCAAGAGAGACAGGCGATTTTGACTCTTTTGCGGCGACCCGTTGACGAAGCTCCAAAATAAGTTCTTTCTGTGCTTTTGAATCAAGACGACTCCAGTATTTTATTAATATTATATCACTCATTTTATCTCTCCTGTGTGGTTATAATTGCAATCGAGTAAGAACAAATAGAGAACAACAAAGGGACATGAGGGGAACAAAGAATGATAGATTTTTATTTACATATGTCATTTGGACCCCGTAGAGATTTAAAATATATCTTTTATGAAGGATAAAATGGTTGACATCTCTCCTATAGAGGAGATAAGACTAACGCTATATTTAGTCTTGTCAAGATAAGGCTATGCTTTATCAACTATCTAAAGGGGGAAATCATGAAAAATATTCCATTCGTTAAAGAGGATGAAATCATTATCGTTTTATGCGAAGAGGAAAATCCTAATACTTATGAAGGAACAATCGACGAAATCGAAGAAGTGCTCGAACTGATTGAAGAATGTGAAACTGTTTATAGAGTTTTACGACTCGACCTGACAACTTCTCATGCTGAAGATGTTACGGAACAAATCGCTGATTTTTATGTAGAAAATCATGAAGTGAATGAAGAAAATACGCCATTGCAGCCCTTCGTTTTGAATAGTGAAGCTTATCATGTTTGTTTAAATGAAAGAGCGGCTTGCGATTATGAAGATAATCTCTATGGCTCTTATGAAAAACAGCATCGTTTACGCCCATGTGATGTCTTGACAGATTATTGGTGGTAAACATGCCAAGTTATCTCAAGACTTCGTATCAAGGGATTCCACTTTATTATGCTGGAAATACGCGAAATTTAATCAGACTCGAACCACAAAAACACAACGCTATTCTTTTCATATCGCAAGAGGTGGCTCAGTTGATGGTAAAAAAATTGGAGGAAGAATATTACCGCCATGATTTTTCCGTCGTGCAATAGCTAGATTGAAAAACGATGCCGCAATGAAAGGGCAAGTGCTTTTTTATTGCGGTGATCATGATGCGCGTTATGTTTTCTTTCTTAGGGGGCTTGGGGGAATTTTAGCTGATATGAGACGGGGGGG
>NZ_JBHIMW010000004.1:205844-208446 GCF_042194445.1 Bartonella sp. MF74HXZ
CATGAAGAAAAGAGCCTATGGATGAGAAATTGCGGGCGCTTTGCGAGGGGAAAAGCTGTCGGCTGGGTTTCATTGGGGGATTGAGGAAATGGAGGGGAGAGGTAACTATCAGTGGCTTGGAGTGAATATGAAAACATGCTGGAAAATGGAGGAAGATGTTTGAAGGGGGAATTAAGACCGTTAAAGCTTGTTTAGACGTATTGGGACACGTGTGTTCTGGGAGCTTTTGTGTTGAGTGTTAAGGGGGGGCATTATTTTACTCGTGAAAGGGCAAGTGCTTTTTTATTGCGGTGATCATGATGCGCGTTATGTTTTCCTTCTTAGGGGGCTTGGGGGAAATTTTTAGCTGATATGAGACAGGGGGGCATGAAGAAAAGAGCCTATGGATGAGAAATTGCGGGCGCTTTGCGAGGGGAAAAGCTGTCGGCTGGGTTTCATTGGGAGGATTGAGAAACCTGCGGGGGGGGGATGTTGAGGGGGGCAGTTTTTTTGTTTTCAGGGGCACAATACTTGAAGGATACATTGAAGGATGCTGTCGCCTTTAGTCCGTGTGAGGGACACAGGCTTAAACAATGTGAATGTTTTAAAGAGGATATATTGCAAAAACACTTTAAAGGTGAAGGGGAGAAATACTATGCCAATCATTATCGATTGTATTCAGGGAACGGAAGAATGGCAGAAAGTACGCAATGGTTTGATTACGGCTTCTTTGTTTGAGATGGTTATGGCACAAAAAAAACAGGGGCAAAAAACTTCACGATATCATAGTGTGATGATGAAATTGGCGGGAGAAAGAATTACAGGAAAAACCGTTGAGGAAGGAACAACGGTTTCTCAGCGACGCGGGACAGAATTAGAACCAATCGCACGACAGCTCTATGCAAAACTTACGCATACAGAACCTGAATGTATTGGCTTTGTTTTGGCAGATGATCGCGGACAAGGATTTTCTCCCGATGCTTTTGTGGGAGAAAATGGCTTATTAGAAATTAAAACAAAAAAACCTGAAATTTTGATCCCTCATTTCATGCAAAAGACTTTTCCAGCAGAACATAAAGCACAATGTCAAGGAGGGTTATGGATTTCTCAACGCGAATGGGTGGATTTAATGCTCTATTGGCCTGATATGCCACCTTTGATTAAACGTGCTTATCGTGATGAAGCGTATATTTGCAAGCTTGAAAATGAAATTAGCCGTTTTAATGAGGCTTTGGAGAAGATGGTGCAGCAAATTAAGTGTGTTGAGACAGGTTTTAGTATAAGGACAGAAATTGCTTTGAAGGAAAGGAAAAACAGAGAGCGGGGAGCGAATGCAAAGCGTCTGCTGGTGGGCAAAACAAGAATGAGGCGGGCAAGAAAGGGATCTGTACAGCGTTGAAGGAGGGGCAAAGTTTTATAAAAAGGAAAGAGCAGAGGGGAAAAGCAAGTGGGGTGTTTGAGGAGGACGCAAGTAGGGGGCACAGGAAGCACAGGGAATTTGGAGTGAAGATGAAAACTTGTTGGGAAATGGAGGAAGATGTTTGAAGGCGAAGTGGGAGCGTTAAAGCTTGTTTAGACGTATTAGGACACGTGCGTTCTGGGAGCTTTTGTGTTGAGTGTTAAGGGGGGTATTATTTTACTCGTGAAAGGGCAAATGCTTCTTTATTGCGGTGACCATGATGCGCGTTATGTTTTCTTTCTTGGGGGGCTTGGGGGGAAATTTTAGCTGATATGAGACAGGGGGACATGAAGAAAAGAGCCTATGGATGAGAAATTGCGGGCGCTTTGCGAGGGGAAAGCTGTCGGCTGGGTTTTATTGGGGGGATTGAGGAAATGGAGGGAGAGGTAACTATCAGTGGCTTGGAGTGAAGATGAAAACTTGTTGGAAAATGGAAGGAGATGTTTGACGGGAGAAGTGAGATAGATGTTTAGACGTTGAGATACGGGAGGGGGTGGGAGTTTTTGTGTTGCGTATTAAGGGGAGCGTTATTTTACTCATGAAAGGGCCAAGTGCTTCTTTATTGCGGTGATCATGATACGCGTTATGTTTTCGTGCTGAGAGGGGGAGATTAGGGGGAAATTTTTTAGCTGATATGGGGAAAAGAATGTAGGGGCATGAGAAACAGTCTGTGTGGAGTCAAGTGGGCTTGTTGGGGGAAAGGGCGGGGGGCGGATTGTGGAAGAAAATAAAGGGCTGGGGAAAACGGGAGAATAGGGAAAGAACGGATAGAGACATTATAATCTTTATGTTTTTCTACGTTACCTTGTTATAGAAAATCAAAAATGACCACATTTTATGAATTCACTGTGGATCGCTATACTCTTCAAAAGCATTTTCATGAGATAATTTTCAATATAAATCTGGTAAACACTAAAAATTGTTGTATGAGTATGAGCCAGAATATCAATTTACCAATCTTTACCAAATATCCTTTTATATTGACGAGAATTAATAACCCTATACTTATTATTCCGAGTGGTATATTCCACGTAAAGAGTGAAATGATACCATAAATTAGAGGCGTTATTCCACAAGTAATGAAAATTAAACGCTTGATATTATTTATATTATCTTGTAATCTGTTTTCTTGGTTTCTACTTCTTTCAGAGGTCTTGAGATTGT
>NZ_JBHIMW010000004.1:208546-213573 GCF_042194445.1 Bartonella sp. MF74HXZ
TTTCAGAAGTCTTGAGATTGTTTTCAGAAGTCTTGAGATTGTTTTCAGAAGTCTTGAGATTGTTTTCAGAAGTCTTGAGATTGTTTTCAGAAGTCTTGTGATTGTTTTCAGAAGTCTTGTGATTATCTTTAAAAGTTTTATGATAGAACTGATTGTAAGCAGCTCTCTTTCGAGGGTCTTTAAGAACTTCATAGGCTTCAAGAATTTTTTTGAATTTTTGTTCAGCTTCGGTACTAGAGTTATGATCAGGATGGTATTGCAGAGCTAACTTACGAAAAGCAGATTTTATCTGTTTATCGTTGCATGCGTAGCTTGTATCAAGAATTCCATAATAATCGTCTTCATTTAATATCATTAAATACTGCTACTTGTGTATTGCTCTTATTTTATAGGATAGCTTAACTGATTTTTGTTGAATATATCAATGGGTATTATCTTATGTTTAAAGTATGGTAAAAATCGTATTGAATGGTGTGGCTGTACTTGGGGCCATTGTATCTAAATGAGGGGAGATACAGTTCAAAATGCTTAAAAATGCAGGGTGTTTTTAATATTTTAGAAGTATTTTTTACAAAAATAGATTAAAAGAGAGACGATAAATCAAATATAAAAGGGACGGCAAGAATAGCTGAGGTTGTCATTATTGTAAATAAACAAGCAGGACCCTTAAATCTAAAACGCCAAAGTAAACTAATGGGAACGGACATTATCATTGTTATGATGAATCCTACGATAAACCATTGCATGAATAATTTTATTATATTGATTTTATCTTTATTAAAATGATTTTGTTTTAGTTCTTCTTCTGAAACACAATCGATAATAGAAAAAACAGGATAAACAGGAAACTCTCTACTTGGACAAGCACTAACAGAAAATTTTTTAAGCTCTAATCATTATCTTTCGCGTTTTTTTCCAATGTCTTCTTTTCTATTTTTTGTTTTATATATTCTTTGGAAATACAATTGATCGGAGAAGTACTCCCAACAAAAAATTCGTCTTTTTTACATTCACGGGTTGTATGATGTGTGAATAAAACAGCGCTTATTGCTATAGCAAATAAAATAAAGTGTTTAAACATAGGGTATTTATTGTTTTTTGTTTCTAACGAGCTTTAATAAATAATTTCTATTGAATAAATCAATATGTGTTATTTTTGTGTTAAAAATATATGTAAAAAATGTATTTAGTAAAAATGGTTATAGTGATCATACTGTATCTAAATAAAGGTGCAGTACAGGATAAAACCCCGCACATGCGGGATTTTTATTCGCTGGAGGAGACAAGGACAGAGGAGACAAGGACAGTAGAAATATGCAGAAAATATAAGATAGGCTCTGTCACGAAAATGGTTGTTCTAGGGCGGGAATAGGGAATATCCAAAATGCTCTAAACGAAATGTACTTGTTTTTCATAGTCACGCGCTTGTTTTAAAGAGACATTTTGCTCCAAGCTCTTTTTATACTCATTTCATGTCCATTTCATCGCGGCGTTCTTGAATTTCATGCTGGGGCTTGTGAATGGTATCGTGAGGGGTAACGATAAAGCTCCGTAGATTATAAATATTGCACACCTCATCTTTGATTTTATGAAAAAGTAAGTTGGTACTATTTTGGGCTCGTTCTCAAGATTGCGATATGGGCTGTGGCTGTTGAGACGATTCATAATCTCGTTTACTGTGGGGGATTTTTCATAAAAGGTAGGCTTTTCTTGGAAAGTTTCACGCTATACGGATCTTTCTGCTTGTGAACTGTAAGCGAAGAGGGATGTTTGATTTCAATAGAATAGAGGGGAAGAGAAATTTTCGCTCTTAGGGTTCTTCTTTGAAAAGGCGGACTATCAATTTTCTGGCATATGGGATGTTTGGCATATGGGAGCGTGGGGTGGTTTATTGAAAGCTTTGAGGGGGTATCGCTGTTTGGTTTTTCTTTTGGTCATGAAAGGGGAGAATGGGGAAGGAATTGAGTTGAGAGGATGTTCTGGAAATGGCTCTGTTAGATCTATTGTAAATGACGAATAGGATCGATGAAGCTTATTCTAATTTTTAGAGGGAATGCTTGTGCTGCTTGAGGTGGACAGAGAGGCGAGAAAGATAAGATTATTGGTTTGGGGGGGGCTTTAAGGGTATCAATGGGATGTGTTCAAACAATGAGTTTATAATAATTTATTATTGAGATTCAATTTGAATTTCAATGAGAGCCTGAAATAGTGTGAGATGTTCTTATTTCAAACCTTCTTATTCAAATTCTCTTATATTGAATCAAGTAAAATCGTTTGTCTGCATATTACAAGCGGGCGGGGGCTTGTGGGGGAAAATATTCAAGAAATAAAAATGCCTATACCGTCTCAAGTGTCAAGAGCTGTTGCAACAGTGAGGTTTGGCAAAGAGAAGGATAAGGGGACATCCTACAGGAAGGAAAGGGGAGGATGCAAGGAAAAAAGGGGGAGGTAATGGGAGGGGACTATTCTTTGGGGTGTGTCAATTTCAAAAGCCGTTCGCAAAGCATTTTGGAGATTAAGCGCGTCATTTAGTCCATTGATTTTGAAGCCATTGAAGCGCGTGGTTTAAAGAATGGGGGATTTGATGAAGCTGATGGAGACTGGAGGAGGTGATTGATGCTTGTAGAAAAGAGGAGAGGGGTAGGAGAAGAATAAACAAAAGAAGAATAAAATGGTGCTGCGAGAGAGGATTGAACTCTCGACCTCTCCCTTACCAAGGGAGTGCTCTACCACTGAGCTACCGCAGCCCCTTTTCAATCTTTGCGCTGTCTTGTGCCATATTGTCAGAAAATAGGCAAGAGAACATTTGTATATTCTTGCAAGAAAACGTATCTTATGTCATGACATATGTTTCTTATACACTTAAATATTTAAGGCTATGAGTTGCTTGGATAGAAGCTCAACACTGTTTAAAAGGTTGCGCAATGACACAAATGCATCAAAAACAAAAACAAAATGAAATGAATCATCAAGATGAAAAAGCAAAACGACGTCAAGAAAGATTGGCGCAACAATTGCGTCAAAACCTGAAACGTCGAAAAGAGCAAAGCCGACAAAGAGCGCAAACAGAGCTCTAAAATGAAAAAAAATGTTTTTTAGTGAAGCTTTGCAACTAAACTTCTCAATAATTTGTTCTCATATTTAGAATGCGTTCTAAAACGATTAATAAAGCATAACTTCCCGAAGGGGGAAAAAACCTTTGGAAGGGCAGGCACAAAGGAAAAGAGGGAAAACACTATGGATTCTATTCAAATTGTTGGGGGGAAAAAACTTAAAGGAACCATTCCTATATCAGGGGCAAAAAATGCTGCATTGCCTCTTATGATTGCGGCGCTTTTGACAGAAGAAACGCTCACTTTAGAAAACATTCCTCATCTGGCTGATGTCGAATTGCTTATTCGTATTCTCAATAATCATGGTGTGGGATATGCCGTTGATGGACAAGAGTTTAACGATGAGTGTGTGAATTCAAGAACAATTCATTTTACTGCGCAAAAAATAGCGACAACACGGGCGCCGTACGAACTGGTGAAAAAAATGCGCGCAAGCTTTTGGGTTATCGGACCTCTCCTTGCACGATGCTTAGAGGCTTATGTTTCGCTTCCTGGAGGATGTGCTATTGGAACAAGACCTGTCGATTTTATCCTTGAGGGACTCAAAACTTTAGGCGCACAGATTACGATCGAAAATGGATATGTTCATGCAAAAGCCCCAAGGGGGTTAAAAGGTGCTCACTATCGTTTTCCTAAGGTCACTGTTGGTGGAACACATGTGATTCTTATGGCGGCGACACTGGCAAAGGGAACAACCGTCCTTGAGAATGCGGCTTGTGAACCAGAAGTGGCAAACCTTATTCGAACTCTGAATGCTATGGGGGCTCAGATAACCGGTGAAGGAACAACAACGCTTACAATTGAAGGGGTTAAAAAACTTAAAGGGACAAAAATACGCGTTATTGCTGATCGAATCGAAGCGGGGACATATGCAATGGCTGTGGCTATGACAGGAGGCGATGTCTTTCTTAAAAATGCAAATCCTAATCATCTTACAAAAGTGCTTAAGGTGCTTCAAAAAACAGGACTCGAGATTCAAATAGAACCTCAAGGAATTCATGTTAAGCGAAATCCAAAGAACACAAAAATTATGCCCGTTGATATTAAAACAGGACCTTATCCTGCTTTTCCAACCGATCTCCAAGCGCAATTCATGGCGCTCATGACACGGGCTGAAGGAATCGCGCATATTACAGAGACCATTTTCGAAAATCGTTTTATGCATGTTCAAGAACTCAATCGTTTAGGGGCCTCGATAAAGCTTGATGGGCAGACGGCAACCGTCTATGGAACAGAGAATTTGCAAGGGGCTCCTGTCATGGCGACGGATTTGCGCGCTTCTGTTTCTCTTGTGATTGCAGCATTGGCAGCAAAGGGAGAAACAATCGTTAATCGTGTTTATCATCTTGATCGTGGATTTGAGAGATTGGAGGAAAAATTAGTTCGTTGTGGCGCAAAAATCCAACGTATCACAGTGTAATTCCCTTTGAGGGTATTCTTTAATTTCTCTCTTCGGGGGGCTTAATCTCAGACAACAAGGTTTGTTAATCCTCTCAATAAACGTGGGGTTTATCTCATGGGTTTAGGATTTTTACGAGCGAGCATAAGCGTTTGAGAGGCGGGGGTGGAGCTCATAAAACAAACACTGTTTTAAATTTTATTGCTAATTTCCTGAAATTACCTTATAAATAACACTGTAATTTTGGTCGTATACGCAACGGCCAAGAGGGATTCAAAACCCCTAAAGTTCAGTACATAAGATTAGCCTACTTTTGTGGGTTTCCCGGGATTCCGGGAGTTTTTGCCATGTCCAGGTGCGATGAGCACTAAAAGCAAAAAAGCTGACTGAACTCAGTGTTTTTGACTCCCGGAATACCAATGCGAGGGCGCTCGCACTCGGCAGGGGAGCTTGAAGTGAAAGCTAAAAATCCACACTTTAACGATATTTCGATAGGCAGAAAAATTCGCTTTAAA
>NZ_JBHIMW010000004.1:213673-246870 GCF_042194445.1 Bartonella sp. MF74HXZ
AGGATCTCGAGCAAAGAAGAGCAAGTCCTTTTGAAAAGTTTTAGAGAGCTCAAACCTAAAAAGCAGAAAGCAATTTTGTGTTTGATTGTCTCATGAGATAAGAAACACTGTTTTAATTTTTATTGCTGGTCTCCTGAAATTATTTTATGAACAAGCACCAGGGTTCTCGTCGTACAGTGTGGAATGGTGGAACCCAAGGCCTGAAAATCCAAGCTGAGACATTAGCCTGCTTTATAAGTATCGCGAGATTCCGGGAGTTTTTGCTATGTCCAAGTGCGCTCTAGCACTAAAAGCAAAAAAGCTGACTCGGATTCAGTGTTTTTGACTCCCGGAATACGCATAAGAGGCGCTCGCAACCGGCAGGGGAGCTTGAAGTGAAAGCTAAAAATCCACACTTTAACGATATTTCGATAGGCAGAAAAATTCGCTTTAAAAGAACAATGCTGGGAATGTCGCAAAAGCAATTAGGCAGCCAGTTAGGTGTGACTTTTCAACAAATCCAAAAATATGAAAAAGGCTCTAATCGTATAGGGGCGGGGCGTTTACAAGAAATTGCTGATATTCTCAATGTTCCCATTTCCTTTTTTTACGCTGATCTCTCAACAAAAGAAGACGTCTTGTATCCTTATGATGAAAGGATCTCGAGCAAAGAAGAGCAAGTCCTTTTGAAAAGTTTTAGAGAGCTCAAACCTAAAAAGCAGAAAGCAATTTTAAGATTAAATTTTCGTTAGAATCAAAAAAAAATTAAAGATTCTCTTGCTAAATAATCAATTATTATATAAACCCTTTTTCAGAGAAGGGGGTTAGCATTTCTCCCTCCCCCCCCCCGCAGAAATGTCCCAATAAAACCACCTTCTCGTCATTTTGAAAATCATGAAAATTTGGACCTTTCCCCTTTTTAAAGGGTGACTTATTTGTGTTAGGCAAATTGGAGGGTGCAGCGTTTTTAGGGATTTGGAAAGGGCTTGAAAAATCGTCTTGCCAAAAAAGTTCTCAAAAGGAAACATTGGAGAGCAATCATCCAAAGGGCGCCCAGTGGAGAGCGATCATCAAAGGGGGTGGCTTAAAAGAAGCTACCAAAAATCTGGAACTTCAGGCTTTAAATGAGGACCAATCCGTACCGCCGAGACCTTTTCTGCTAAACCTGTGCGATCTGAAATCTCAACTGCTAAACCACAAAGGGTGGCGGGACCACACGCCGGTTCAAAACGACCTTGCTTCGTCTTATAAAGAAAACGGTGTAAGGGTTCTTCTTTATCCATTCCAAGAGATGAGTTGTAATCTCCACACATGCCTGCATCCGTTAAATAGGCGCTCCCACCTTCTAAGATTTGCGCGTCAGCCGTGGGAATATGCGTATGTGTGCCAACGATAACACTCACACGACCATCAAGAAAATGGCCAAAACATTGCTTCTCGCTTGTCGTTTCTGCGTGAAAGTCAAAAATAACCGTATCGGCTTGCTCCATCAACGAACAGGCTAAAAGAATATTTTCCGCTGTTTCAAATGGATCTTCTACTTTGCATGGCATAAAAACGTTGCCCAACAGATTGGCGACAAGAACACGGGCTCCATTTTTTGCCGTAAAAATACCAGCTCCTCTTCCAGGAGTTTCTTTCGAAAAATTGGCAGGGCGTAAAAAACGATCACTCTCATGGGCATACTGCAATGCTTCTTTGTGAGAAAAAGCATGATTGCCCGTGGTCACAACATCAACACCGGCCATCAAAAGATCTTGATACGTCTCTTGTGTGAGACCAAAACCACCAGAGGCATTCTCACCATTTACCACAACAAAATCAAGCTGCCATTTCTCAATCAGTTGAGGAAGGTGTTCAAAAACAGCTTTACAGCCTGTGTTACCAACAATGTCACCTAAAAATAAAAAACGCATAGGCGCTTTAATCACATTTTAACATTTTAAGAAACCTTTTTCTGTAAAAATTCCCTGTACCTGTAGATCATGTTCTGCTGCGGGAATAGAGGAAACCTCCTGACATGAAAATCCTATGCCCCATAATGCCATTTGATGCCCTTGTTTTTCAAGAGCTTCAACCGCACGGTCATAATATCCTCCTCCATAGCCAAGACGGTGACATTGACGATCAAACGCAGAAAGCGGAACAATAATATTATTGGGGACAACAACGCTATTGTCTGCACTGGGACCAAAGGTGCCAAAACGCATGGGCTCTAAAATTGTGCTGGGAGAAAATGCACGGAAAACCATGGTGGTGGAATCAAGCACTGCTGGTAAGGCTAAACGTCCGCCGCGTAATGCTACAGCATCCAGTAAAGGACGCGGGTCAATTTCCGATTTAATGGGCCAATAGCCTGCTAAAATGAGGCGTGAAAAATCTGTCCCCTTTTTTTCAAGGTATTCAATAAAGTGGCAACAAGCACGCTGCGAAAAGAGTGCACGCTCTTCTATTAAAAGAGCATCACGACGCGATAAACCGCTTTTGCGCTGCTGTGTACGAAGGGATGAAGCAGATTCACTGAGGGGATTATGTGTCATTGTCTCGCCAGTTGTTTTATAAGATGCTGGCATTTTATCTATTGTTGGCGTTTTGTAAATCTCTGTTAGGACAAGAGCTGTGTTCATGAAAAAATGTGCGCTCTTATAGTAGGGCATCTTGATGCAACAAACCCGCTTTTGCGCTGCTGTGTACGAAGGGATGAAGCAGATTCACAGAGGGGATTATGTGTCATTGTCTCGCCAGTTTTTTTATAAGATGCTGGCATTTTATCCATTGTTGGCGTTTTGTAAATCTCTGTTAGGACAAGAGCTGTGCTCATGAAAAAATGTGCGCTCTTATGGTAGGGCATCTTGATGCAACAAACCGCTTTTGCGCTGCTTGCGTGCCAAGGGATGAAGCAGATTCACAGAGGGGATTATTTTTGTAAGTGCTGTCTGTTTTATAAAATAAAGCTCAACGTAATTTTTATTTCTTGAAAAGAGAGTATCGTCATTGGTCTTATGTAAAAGGATGCTCTCAATTTTTATCTGGAAAAATTTTGATGTAAAAAAGGGTGATCCACAACAGCCGATGGAAAAAGCTGATCCCGGGAACCTATACAAATAGGTGGGCGCCATATGAAAAAGCCCACGGGCTTGATCAGGGACAGCTCCCTTGGAGATCATTAAGGTCTCAGGAATACGTTATTTCCTGTCGAGAAGCGCAGAACACCCTCCTTAATATAAAACAATTTCAGATCTTCTGCTAGAGATAAAATAACTGCAATCTCTTATTTTTCATAAAGTTTTTTCAAGATGGTTTTACAATCTTGCTGGTGGCTGCTGGAAATGGCTGTATGATATATAGAACGCTTTATTCAAAGTAAAAAAAGCAAAAAATATGAGTAGGGGTGGGTGATTGAGTGAGGCATAACGGTTTATTGGCAATCGCTTGATTTTTATGTTTCGCGGGAATGCTTGGAGAAGCTTTGAAGGGGAATATTTTTTATTCAAGGATGTTTGTTTAACTGACATTGCGTCTTTGAAGTTTTTTCCTTGTAGGGAATATTTCAGTGCTGTTTTATCAACTTTGAGGGGTGGAGGAGAGCCGATACGGTATGTGCTCCGCTATGGTTGAAGCTCATAAAAATAAAAAAAGACGATGACAGTTTATCAAAGGTGCTTAGCGATGTTTTAAGCTTTTTTCAAAAAATATTTTTTGAGGATCGTATTTACAAATTTTTTATCCATGATGGAGGGATGTAAAAAAAAGAGGTGGTGTGAAGAAGACTCAGGTGTGAAGCGTTTGCTTGCTATGAGAAGAAATTCTGTAGAGGGTATATTGGAAGTGTTTGGAAGCTGCCTTCAATACAAAACAGGTCAAAATTCAAAAAAGACATTGTTAATTGCGTGGAGTGGGGTCAATTGCGTGGGGGGCGTTTGATGGTGTGGTGATAAGCAGGGGCTTTTAGTTTATTGAGTGGAATGTAAAGCTGGCTTGCGTCTTATCCAAGTTTGAAAGGATGCGTAAAGCGTCTCGTTTTTGAATGGTTTCAAAGAGATTGTGGTGATTGTTCGTCTAACAGAGCTTGCACGCGCTTTTGAACCCTCCGCATTTGGGGGTAATACTCTAATGCTGTTTCATAAGCTTTAATGGCAAGTTTTGGACGCTCTGTTGCTTCCATGGTAACGCCAAGTTCAAAAAAAGCTATATAGTTGCGCGGCTCAAGTTCAAGAGCATGGTTGAGATCAAGCATGGCAAGCTTGAAATCGTTTAGTTGAATGTGAATCCAAGCACGTCTTACCCAAGCTTCAGCGTGAGTAGGTAAAAGTGCAATAGCATTATCAATATAATCAAGTGCAAGTCCATAATCGTCGCTACTGATCGCACTTTCAGCCCATGACATTAAAAGATCAATCGTCTCACTCCCCGATTGGGACCATAAATGTTGAAGTTGTTGACTGATCTTTTTTGCTTGAGAAACATCAGCACAATATTTCAACTCTTTCAGTAAACGTAAAATTTCGGCTTCTTTGCGTTGCTTAACTCTGTCAATATGGGAAAGCTGCTCTTTGTCAAACTCTTCAAGAGTAATCGCAGACAAATCAGAATCAGAGGGCATTGAGGAAGGGGCAGGAGAATTGGGAATAAGATCATCTAATGGTAAAAGCGATTGTGGAGAAGGACGATCTTCAGGAAGCGAAGGAGGATTTTGCCCATAGCTCGAGGGAACAAAACAAAAAATGCCAACAAAGAAAAGAAAAAAAATGCGCTGGAAAATACAGAAAAAACGCAGTTGAAAAAATCGAAAAGCTTTTAGAAAAATAGAAGAATCCATAAAAACAAGCCCCCAAAAGATAAATCACCAAATATTATCAAACAATGGACTCGTAACCAACGGACTTATAACCAAAAAAACTTTAAGAAAAAATTTTTAAGCCTACAAAAAGTAGGCATAAAAACATTAACCCTAAAAGAATTAGCCCTGACGCGCTCTAAAACGTGGGTTCGTTTTATTAAGAATATAAATACGACCCTTACGACGCACCAAACGATTGTTACGGTGGCGCTCCTTTAGTGCTTTAAGCGAATTTTTAATTTTCATCATATTCACCGTTAAACAGTTTACGTAATACAACACTATAATACAACATTAAAACACGAAAATACAATACCAAAACCCCAATACACTGTTCACTCTGTGAACATTGCATTGCGATATCGTACTTGCATCATAACGTCACACGACACACTTTTTCACTGTGATCACAAATAAGAAAAGCGTACTCTTAAGGCACGCATTGACACACTTCATTAGCACAACGAATAAGTGAAAATTGCAAAAAAAGTAAGAGAAGTCTAACAAGAAGTCTTATTCTTGTCAAGGGTGTATTATACATTTCCTATAGTGGGTTAATGGTTGCCTTGAAGGTAAAAATATTCTCGCAAAAAAGAAGGATAAAAAGTGGGAACAAGTAAAAGCTTCTCATTTGTAAGAAGAGAAACCTGTTTTTCCGTAAAATATCATCGTTTAGGCGGTGTAGAAGGCTTATGTAAAATTTATACCATGAGGTGTTTTTTGTTAGTGTGTGAGGATATTCTTAAAGTTTGCTCTTAAAACCTAGAAAATAAATTGCATGATGAAGACAAAAGGGATGAATTGATAAGGATTAATTTCTATTGTTCATAGTAAACATAGAAAACTTAAGAGTTTCGCATAGTATTATGGTTTTCTCATTGCAAATCTGTGTATCTTTGACCATAGCATTTGCTGCTTGCATATCACAAGCGGGATTGGTGTACGGGTAAAGACACTTGAAGAGTAAGGAATAAAACGGTCTTTTATAAATGCTTTCAAGTGCAAGAGAGTATTGCAACATTAGGGACTGGCAAAATGGTGTGATGAGGCTGGCGTTTACGCTTCATGAGTTTTAAGAGGGTGGTGCACTATGAATGTTTAAGTTATTACCGAGAGCTTTTATACTCTATGATGGGGGGCTACTGTGAAGTGGTGGCAATGTGCATTGGCCAAATGTTTCTTTAAAATAAGCGCGTGTTAAAACTAAGTGCGTAAATTGGCAAAACAAGTGTCTTCTGTTTGAGGTTTTTTATTTTACGTGAGGGGTGAAGAGGATGTTTTTCAGTTCATTGGGGGTAAAAGCGTTTTTATGTGTGAGCGTTAAGATTTGTTGGCTGGTCCCATTAATTGGATGACATGCCCCATTTTGCGGTAGGGTTGAACAGTGCTTTTGCCATATAAATGGATCGAGGTGCGCTCTTGCGTGAGAAAATATTTTAACGTGCTTAAATTGTTCCCAAGAAGATTTGTCATTTGGCAATCGCTATGACGGTATGTGCTGCCTAAGGGAAGACCGCAAATAGCACGGATATGCTGTTCAAATTGTGAAGTTATGCATGCTTTTTGTGTCCAATGACCAGAATTATGTACACGCGGCGCGAGTTCATTTACTAAAAGATGACCATCCGTTAAGACAAAAAACTCAATACAAAGAACACCAACATAATCGAGCGCATTCATTACTGTTAGGCTGATTTCTTGGGCTGCTTTTTGCACGTTAAGTGGAATATGTGATGGAACAAAGGATTTATGAAGAATCCCGTTTTTGTGTTGGTTTTCAGGGCAATCATAAAAAATATGTTCCCCTTGTTTTGTGCGAGCCGAGAGAACCGAAATTTCCGATAAAAAAGGAACTATTTCTTCCAAAATACAAGGCTGCTCCTGAAAAGTCCTTAAGGCTTCGTCAAGGGTTTGTTCATCGGGGCGATCAAGTTTGATCTGGTTTTTTCCATCATAACCAAAACGACGCGTCTTTAAAAGACCGCGTCCGCCTAAGGCATCGAGACCAGAAAGAAGAGAAGAAGAATTGTCAACAGCATACCATGAGGCAGTGCCAATCCCTTGATCACGCAAAAATTGCTTCTCAAAAAGTCGATCTTGCGTGATCTCTAATGCTTTGGAAGAAGGATAAACAGGCTTATTCTTCTCTACATATTGAACCGTTTGAAGCGAAAGATTTTCAAATTCATAGCTGACAACATCACACTGAGAAATAAAATGATCTAAAGCTGATGTATCGTCATAGGAGGCAACAATATGGCTGTTCGCTGTTTGAGCGGCTGGGCAATCGGACTCAGGGCAAAAAATAACTGTTCGAAATCCTAATTCTGCGGCCGCTATGGCGAGCATCCGTGCTAACTGTCCGCCGCCGATTAAACCAATGACGCTGCCTGGAGGTAACATGTTAGGTGAGGGGGGGGTGTTGGATGAGAGGGTGGTGTTGGATGAGAGGGTGGTGTTGGATGAGGGGGTGGTGTTGGATGAGAGGGGTGTGTTGGATGAGAGGGTGGTGTTGGATGAGAGGGGTGTGTTGGATGAGAGGGTGGTGTTGGATGAGAGGGGCGTGTTGGATGAGAGGGGCGTGTTGGACGAGAGGGGCGTGTTGGACGAGAGGGGCGTGTTGGACGAGAGGGGTGCGTTGGATGAGAGGGGCGTGTTGGATGAGAGGGTGGTGTTGGATGAGAGGGGCGTGTTGGATGAGGGGGTGGTGTTGGATGAGGGGGTGGTGTTGGATGAGAGGGTGGTGTTGGATGAGAGGGTGGTGTTGGATGAGGGGGGCGTGTTGGAAAACGGTGCCATTTTAAACCTCCGTTACAGGCGTTTTGGCGACATTGGCTGTTTGTTGTTGACGCCAATCTTGTAATCGCTGGGCGAGATCATGATCATAAATGGCCATAACGGCTGCGGCTAAAAGTGCTGCATTAATTGCACCTGCTTTGCCAATTGCTAATGTGCCGACGGGTATCCCTGCTGGCATTTGCACAATTGAAAGCAAAGAATCTTGACCAGAAAGAGAATGAGAATGCACTGGAACGCCAAAAACAGGAAGAGGCGTAAGGGCTGCTAGCATACCAGGAAGATGCGCTGCGCCCCCTGCACCGGCGATTAAAACTTTAAATCCTGCGTCTTTTGCTTCTTTTGCAAATTGATAAAGGCGTTCAGGGGTTCGGTGTGCTGAGACAATATGCGAACTATGAGAAATACCAAGATTTGTCAAAATATCTGCACTATGGCACATCGTTTGCCAATCCGATTGGCTCCCCATTAAAATCGCGACATCACATGATTTTTTCATCATTCACCATCCTTTTCAAAGGTTCAATGCGATTCTTTATCATTATTTTTTTAAAGTTTTATATTCTCTTTGCAAAGCCAATTGATGACAGAGAAACAGTTATTTTTCAAATAAGATGGAAAGCTAAAAATTTAAAGGGGGATTTCGAGAGATGAAAAATTAAAGTATTGAAGGTCATGAAGCACTTCTTTTGAGGGGGAGGTGTTAAGGGGTGGTTAAGGGGTGGTGTTGGACCTATGAGGCTGTTGAGCTGCGGAATTGCCGTTTATTTAAGGTAAGAGGAAAAAATACATCGGGGGAAAGCCATTGATTGTAAGTTTTTTTAAAAAAATATCTCATTTTTATTTGCTAAAATAAACATGGTCACCATATACTATGAGGTCTGCTGCAATTTGAAAAATTGCTCATGAGAAAAAGAGATTTTTATGGCGAAAATGCGTTGCAAAGTGAGGATATTCTTTTGAGAAAAAAGAGATGTCGATCTCTTAATTTCAAAGGCTATTTATTTTGCTGTTCAAGTGATTCTTTTAATTGAGTGGGGGAATGTGCTCTTTATAATCGTTGATATATCTTTAATAATAGCTGATATAAAGGGCAGCGAATAATCAGCGCTTTTGTGCTTTTGTTGGGATGTGTTTCTTAGCGATTATATGGTTCGTTGTTTTTTCACTTAGATATAATGACAAGAAAAGTGAATGACGAATTGTGAATAATAAATCCATGGTCTCTTTTTTGCCCAATTTTGTAATAATGGTGGAAGCTGAAATAAATTAAGAGTTAAACACCGGATGTAAAGGAGATTTAAAGCTATGTTTTTTCCATTTTTAATCGCTTTAGGTACTGCAATAACGACTATGTATGGCAAAAAAAATATAAGTTATGCTTTGTGGGCAATTTTATTCGTTGTCATTCTTCTCACTTTCAATCATCACGCAACTTCTACTTTAAATTTATCTTTTTGAGAGAATAGCCATGGAACAAGTTGAACAAAAAAACCCTCACTTCGTCATCTTTATGAATACGCTAGGACTCATTGGGTTATCCATTGTCTTGGTGGTGGCTTTTTATTATCAATTGGTAAAGTTTGAGTTACCCTGTCCCCTTTGTTTGCTACAGCGCGTTGGATTGATGCTGGCAGGTTGTGGGTTCTTGCTCAATATTCACCATAAGGTGAAAAATACCCATTATGGTATGGTTATTCTCGGTTGTATGGTAACGAGTGCCGTTGCAGCACGGCAAGTGTTTTTGCATATCACACCTGATGATTTGGGATATGGTTCAACGTTCTTTGGATTGCATTTTTATACTTGGGCTTTCATTATTTCTGTCCTTTGTATCTTTGCTGTCTCATTTGTCATGATTTTAGGCGAATTGGCACACAAGTTCAAAGAATTTTCTCCTTTTCCATTTTTGAGTAAAACGGCAAGTTTTTTATTTGTGTTTTTGATTGCGGCAAATTTGATTTCTACCATACTGGAATGTGGTGGTGGACAATGTGCCGATGATCCTGTAAGGTATGAATTGTTATCAAATTGGTTCCCTTCATAGTCTTGAAATTTTTAAATAATCCCTCATCATGGTTTATTGTTAAAGAGGCGGAAATATTTAAAAGTCCGCTTCTTTTTTATTGATTGGGAAGACATTTCAGCAAGATTATTCGATAATCTGATCTTTTATCCCAACACTGGCTTTTATGAGCGCTTGCGATTGGTATTTTTTAGCGAAGACTTGCTCTGTGAACCTTTTATACGGTCTTTTGAGGGAGATGAAGGGATTGGTCGGAGGCGTTTATAGGGCAGCCCCAAATTGTTGAGCTGTGTGGGTTAAGAAGCCTCGTTTTTTAAAGTGCATTTTTATTGATTGGGAAGACATTTCAGCAAGCTTATTCGATAAGCTGATCTTTTATGCCAACACTGGCTTTTATGAGCGCTTGCGATTGGTATTTTTTTAGCGAAGACCTGCTCTGTGAACCTTTTATACGGTCTTTTGAGGGAGATGAAGGGATTGGTCGGAGGCGTTTATAGGGCAGCCCCAAATTGTTGAGCTGCGTGGGTTAAAAAACTCGTTTTTTAAAGGTGCATTAACGATAAAAAACGATAAAGTTTTTTCTTCTTGATTTTTCTTAACGTTGTGTTAAATAAGTTCTTGTATTCATTTTGATGCTTCTGAAGTATCTTTGCTGCTTTTAGAGGGATTAATTTAAAATTTTGAAGATTATCTGATAATTTTCTACAGGGGTTTGTTTATTAGAGGCAAACCTTTTTTTTTATCTAATTTTTAGATGTTTTTTTCAGTGTGAAGCCTTTTTTAGAAAAAATAAAGCGTCTGGGTGACTCTATTTTTTGTTAATATGTTGATTTATAATGATAAATTATCATTTTCAACGTGAAGCACAACGCTGAATATAATAAGATTTTCTCATCACCCGTTCTCTCATATTGAATCAATTAAAATGACTTGCTTGCACATCATAAGTGGGGGGGTCATGTGGGTAAAAACTGTACAAGAAAGGCATGCCTTTAATGAATTGTCTCTTGAACTGAAGGTTGTCCGCAACATTGGGAGCTGGCAGAGTTTTTGTGATAGTGCCTGCCTTGTTTCTCCATAAGCGTAAAGATAGGGAGGGTTGAATGGATTTTATTCCCTTCATGGGGGTTTTTCCATGCCTTTATGAATAGCGTTTGCGAAATGGGTGTGATGAGCGTTGAGAGATTTTTCTTTAAAACAAGCGTGTGAATATGCAACGCAAGTATATTGTGTTTTGTGCGTTTTGTCTTACGAAAAAATACGGTGATTTATAAGGATAAGTTATCGTTGCGGATGTTGAATGAGAAAAACGAAAAGGTTCTCTCATTTCAAATTTTCTTATAGTCAATCAATTAAATGTACTCTCGTACGTTATAAGAAAGCGCTGGATGTAAATAAAAATTCTTTTAAAAGTCGTAAAATGCTTCTTATGAACCCTTTTGATAGCTAGAATTTGTCGAAAAATTTTATGCTGGTCAATGCAAATAATAGGGCGGTTTATACCTATGATTTAAGTGAAAATAGGGGGATTTAAATGAAAAGGGAGGTGAGATTTTAAAGACAGTTGTTGAAAGCGTTATTGTGTAATGCATTTTTTACAGATTTTCTGCTTTCTGTAATGACGTAAAAGCGTAAAAATGTATATCTGTAAAAGTGATGTGGAGGATTTGTGCTGTGTGTATGCTTTTGGCATGGCATGGAATGTGGTCAGAGAACTAGGGGGACGCATTTGTGAAGGGAGGGGAAGTTTGGATGAAGAGGCGGGTGCGTTGATGAGAGAGAAGAAGGTGTGAGGGATGAAGAGTCTGTGAAGAAAGGGGTTGGGATGAAGAGGCGGGTGCATTGACGAGAGAGAAGAGAGGATGTGAGGGAATGAAGAGTCTATGAAGAGAGGGGTTTGGATGAAGAGGCGGGTGCGTTGATGAGAGAGAAGAGAGGGTGTGAGGGAATGAAGAGTCTGTGAAGGGAGGGGTTTGGATGAAGAGGCGGGTGCGTTGATGAGAGAGAAGAGAGGGTGTGAGGGATGAAGAGTCTATGAAGAGAGGGGTTTGGATGAAGAGGCGGGTGCATTGACGAGAGAGGAGAGGGTGTGAGGGAATGAAGAGTCTGTGAAGGGAGGGGTTTGGATGAAGAGGCGGGTGCATTGACGAGAGAGGAGAAGGTGTGAGGGAATGAAGAGTCTGTGAAGGGAGGGGTTTGGATGAAGAGACGAGTGCATTGACGAGAGAAGAGAGGGTGTGAGGGAATGAAGAGTCTGTGAAGGGAGGGGTTGGGATGAAGGGGCGGGTGTGTTGATGAGAGAGAAGAGAGGATGTGAGGGATGAAGAGTCTGTGAAGGGAGGGGTTGGGATGAAGGAGCGGGTGTGTTGATGAGAGAGAAGAGAGGATGTGAGGAAATAGAGGGGCAAAGTTGCCTTTTGAAGAGGGATTGATCGGTGCTTTTAGTGATCTTACTTTAGAGTGGTGAAGGGGCAAGAATATTTTAGAATAGGACGTATCTGTCGCGTTTGATGAAACATCATCCTTTGAGGGGTGGTGATCTGAAGTTTGTAGGGGGAGTTGGATATATTGGCAAATAATGTTAATTGTTACTCTTTTGCTTAATCAGAAATCAACCACAAGATTGCTTTTTGTTTTTTCGGCTGGAGTTCTCTAAAGTTTTTTAAAAGTGCCTGTTCTTTTTCGCTGTATGTTTCTTGATCATAGTGTGAGGCATGTGTTGAAAGATTTTCTTTTGGGGCAATATCTGCATAAAAAAAGCTTATGGGAACATCCAGTTTTTGAGCGATTTCGAGTAAACACCCTGCGCTTACACGATTTAAGCCTTTTTCATATTTTTGGATTTGTTGGAAACTGACGCCTAAATAGCTTCCTAATTCTTTTTGGGAAAGGCTCATTAAAATGCGTCTGTGACGAATTCTTTTACCTATAGAAATATCAATAAAATTTGGATTTTTAGTTGGCACTTCAAGCCCCCTCCGGTTGCGAGCGCCCTCGCATTGGTATTCCGGGAGTCTGAAAACACTGACTTGACTCAGCTTTTTGCTTTTAGTGCTAGAGCGCACCTGGACATAGCAAAATCTCCCGGAATTCCGGGATACCCGCAATGCGGGATAAATTCATGTGTCAAGTCTTCGGGTTTTCAGTTCCCTATTGGTCGTTGCGTATACGACCAAACTTACAGTATTAATTCATAAGGCAATTTCAGAAAATTGGCAAGAAAAATCAAAATCTTTCTATTCTATTATGCCGTAAAACACTGCTCTTTGAGAGGTGTGGTGTGCTGGTTTGAATTTGACTTAAGGGGGTATATGAATGGAATAATGTTAATTGTTACGCTTTTGCTTAATCAGAAATCAACCACAAGATTGCTTTTTGTTTTTTCGGCTGGAGTTCTCTAAAGTTTTTCAAAAGGGTGAGTTCTTTTTCGCTGTATGTTTCTTGATCATAGTGTGAGACATGTATTGAAAGATTTTCTTTTGTGGCAATGTCTGCATAAAAAAAGCTTATGGGAACATCCAGTTTTTGGGCGATTTCGAGTAAACACCCTGCGCTTACACGATTTAAGCCTTTTTCGTATTTTTGGATTTGTTGAAAACTGACGCCTAAATAGCTTCCTAATTCTTTTTGGGAAAGTCCCATTGAAATGCGTCTGTGACGGATTCTTTTGCCTATCAAAATGTCGATAAAATTTGGATTTTTAGTTGGCACTTAAAGCCCCCTCCGGTTGCGAGCGCCCTCGCATTGGTATTCCGGGAGTCTAAAAGTACTGAATCCGAGTCAGTTTTTTTGCTTTTAGTGCTTAAAGCACCTGGACATAGCAAAAACTCCCGGAATCTCAAGATATCCGTAAAGCGGGTTCGTTTTTACGCTAGAGCTTAGGGCTCGTCTTCCCTATTGATCGTTGCGTAGACGATTAAAATCACACTTTAAGTGATAAAGTAATTTCAGTATATTGGCAAGAAAAATGAAAATAATCTCAAAGGCTTAAGATTGGGTACTCTTTAAAAAAGTGCGAAATATGGATTATAAATCGCGTTTTTTTTCTATAGAAATGTCGATAAAATTTGGATTTTGGTTTGCACTTCAAGCCCCCCTCCGGTTGCGAGCGCCCTCGCATTGGTATTCCGGGAGTCACAAGTACTGAACCCTAGTCAGTTTTTTTGCTTTTAGTGCTTAAAGCACTTGGACATAGCAAAAACTCCCGGAATTCCGGGCCCCCCACAAAAGTGGGTTCATTTTTACGCTAGGGTTTAGGGCTTGTTTTCCCTCTTGATCGTTGCGTGGACGATCAAAATTACACTTTAAGTGATAAAGTAATTTCAGGAGATTGGCAAATAAAAATAGTTTTTATTTATAAACTTTATTTTTTAATGAGAGGCTTTCCGCCTCTCAAACTCTCCGGAACGCTCACCAAAATCATGAGATCAGACCGCGTTTAATGAGGAGACTAACAAGTCTTGGTTCTTAAGGTCAAGGAAACCCTTACAAGGGCGCCTAACGGCGTCCTTGACAAAGAACCTAACGGCTTGTTTTGTCCGTTCTATCAAACTTATGTAAATATAATCATTTCTGATTAAATATACTGTTGATTTCCTGCTTCTTCGAGGCTGGTTTCACCAAAGTCACAGGACATTGGCCAGAGCCTTCCTCTCCACAGGCTGACACGGTGGAACTCACCCTCTCACGCGGCTCCGAAATCATAATTAGAAGGGGAGCTTATAGGGGTGGGGTGATATCAGGCATATCAATTTATCAAGGTGTTTTTTAGAGTGTGATGAATATTTAGGCTGGATTTCTTTATCTGGTCTGATGAAACAGTCCCGTTTGAGGGGGATCTGAAGTGCGTGGGGGTGTTGGGTAAGAAGCTGGGATGTCGAGCATTGTTTTCAGAGCAGCGCGGGGTGGTGTGGGAGTTTCATTTGGCTTCTTTCTGTAATGACGTAAAAGCGTAAAAATGTATATCTGTAAAAGTGATGCGGAGGATTTGTGCTGTGTGTATGCTTTTGGCATGGCATGGAATGTGGAGAGAAGATTGGGGTTTGGAGATGAAGAGGCGAGGGTGCGTTGATGAGAGAAAAGAGAGGGTGTGAGGGATGAAGAGTCTATGAAGGGAGGGGAAGTTTGGATGAAGAGGTGGGTGCATTGACGAGAGAGGAGAGAGGGTGTGGGGAATGAGAATGAACAGATTAGAGGGGTGTGGTGTGGATAAAAGGCGGGGGTGCGAAGGGATGCATGAAGGATGGTGTGAGGAGATAGCGCTTGGCTTATGGTACTTGATGAAGTGGTGTCATTTGAGGGGGGATCTGAAGTTTGTGGGGTGGGGATCTGAAGTGCGTGGGGGTGTTGGGTAAGAAGCTGGGATGTCGAGCATTGTTTTCAGAGCAGCACGGGGTGGGGTGGAAGTTTCATTTGGTTGCTTTCTGTAAATGTGTAAAAGCGTGAAAACAGAAATGTGCAAAAAAAAGGAAAAGGCTTTATGTCGTTAGGGGGCGTTGTGGTTAATGAGACGGAATGTATAGGGATCGTGTTTTCAAGCTGGGAGAGCAACATAAATAGAAGGAGTGGCTTAGAGGAAGTGTGTGGAGAGAGGAAAAATGGGGCAGGCTGTACGGGAAATGCATAGAGAGTGGAGAAAGGCTGTAGAGCATATCGTGGATGGATTTGTGAAGGATGTTTTTGAAAAAAGGAGGGGGCTTCTGGATGGGGAGAAGTGTTCGCATTTATCCAAATGGCGCGTGTTTAGGGTGTGGAAGGTGAGGTAAAGTTGGAGGGATGAGGATTGTTTGTAAGTCGTGGAGGATAGTCAGAGGCGTTGGGAGAACGCTTGAGGGGGAGAAATTTCAGCGTAATTTCTCGTCACTCTGAAATCAAGATCATCATAAAATTGGAGGAAATGGGTGGGTAAAATTAGTGGAGAGAAAGTTTTGAGCCTCAATATCTGTGGTGATATGTGTGGTGATGTTTTTTGAGCGCATGAGAGAGTAAACTTGAAAAACCTTTCTCTTTTTGTTGAATTTTTATTCACAAACTCAAGAAAATAGGATATGAACGCTGGAAATAACGCACAGCTTAACAAAATATGTGCACTGTAAAGGAAATGTTTGTTTATGTCAAAAGAAGAAGTTTTAGAATTTTCTGGTATCGTTACTGAACTCTTACCGAACGCAATGTTTCGTGTGAAACTGGAAAATGATCATGAAATTATTGCGCATACTGCTGGTAGAATGCGAAAAAATCGTATTCGCGTGTTGGCAGGTGATAAAATCATGGTGGAAATGACACCTTATGATTTGACAAAAGGGCGCATTACATATCGCTATAAGTAGCCTAAGGGGTGGCTTGCGCTTTTTTGTAAAAGCCATCATATTATTTCTATTATTTTTTAACAGTTTTTAAGCTTGCTTTTCATGAGTGAAAAAAGGGGAGTGTTTGAATGGCACTGAAAAACTGTAAAATCAATGCGGAAAAAGATCAAGGAGATTAATGGCGTTTAAAAAGGGGGCGCGTAAAAGGGGGTGTTTAAAAGGGGTGAGAGGGAAGTCGATTGTGAAGGGGTGGAAATGAAAAATATAAGAGAGTGGGGGAAAAAACGTTTGGCAGATGCTCTTACAGAAGGAATTCATTTGGTGCTTGCTTCCGCTTCGCCAAGACGTTTAGCGCTCTTAGCACAAATAGGGATTGATCCTCAGCAGGTTTGTGCAAGCGATATTGATGAAACGCCAAAATTAAAAGAACATCCTGCAAACCTTGCCAAACGTTTGGCAAAAGAAAAAGCCCTGAAAGCCCAAGAAATTTTGCGCTGGTACGATCAGAATGGTCAAGAAGAGTTGCAGAATGGTCAAGAAAAATTACCTCAACAGAAAATGATTATCTTGGCTGCTGATACGGTGGTGGCTGTGGGGCGCACCATTCTCCCCAAACCAGAGGGTGAAGACGAGGCTTATGAATGTTTGCGATACCTTTCTGGGCGTTCGCACAAGGTCTATGGCGCCGTTTGTGCGCTCAATGAACGTGGAAAAATAACCGTAAAATTGGTTGAAAGTCGTGTCCGTTTTAGACGCTTAACTTCTGCTATGATGAAGGCTTACCTTGCTTCTGGTGAATGGCAAGGGAAAGCTGGTGGCTACGCTATTCAGGGAAAAGCCGGCGCTTTCGTTGTCCATATGGCTGGTTCTTACTCCAATGTGGTTGGTTTACCGTTGGCTGAAACAGTCGATCTCTTGACCGCTTATCACTATCCACTTTTCACGCACTGGGCTGAAGAAGTGCATTAGAAAAACTTTAAGGCAAGATCAATGCAAGGTGAAAAGCAACAAAAAGAGAAAAGCAAAAATGAAAAAAAAGGAACAGAAGAAAAATTAATGAAGGGGCAGATGACAAAGATGCGCCAAGAAAAAAAAGAGCTAAATTTGCAAAAAGAGACTCGTCCTCCGCATCCTTGTCCGATTTGTGGTCAAATGTCACAACAAAACGCCTATCCTTTTTGTTCCACACGGTGCCGAGCCATTGATCTTAATCGTTGGCTTTCTGGCGCTTATATTTTACCGCCCCCGCCGCAGAAAAGTGATGAAGAAGAATAAAGAGTCCTCTTGAGGAGAGAATGCTCAGAGCGTTTTTTGTGTTGGAGCTGAAGGGGAGGGCGCGCGGGATGACTCGTAAATGGATTCAAGAGCTGGATTAACGGCTTGGTTATTGTCGTTGTTCGTAGAGATGCAGATTAAGTTCAATCAATGATGAAAAATTTAATACATATCTAAGACTTAGCACCAGTGGTTTTGTAATTATAAATTTCTTTGTTGCAGGAAGGTTGTTGATGCCTTTAGGGTGTGGGGGAAGAATTGATAGTCCAATCAGTATTGCTAAGGAAAAAGAGGGGCGCGTGTTTTGGTGCAAATAGATGGGGCAACAAAAATCGCTTGTTGGTGCCTTGTTGCGGGAAGGTTGTTGATGCCTTTAGGGTGTGGGGGAAGGATTGATAATTCAATCAGTATTGCTAAGGAAAAAGAGGGGCGCGTGTTTTGGTGCAAATAGATGGGGCAACAAACAATCGCTTGTTGGTGCCTTGTTGCGGGAAGGTTGTTGATGCCTTTAGAGTGTGAGGGAAGGATTGATCATCTAATTAGTATTGCTAAGGAAAAAGAGGGGCGCGTGTTTTGGTGCAAATAGATGGGGCAACAAAAATCGCTTGTTGGTGTCTTGTTGCAGGAAGGTTGTTGATGCCTTTAGGGTGTGGGGGAAGGATTGATAATCCAATCAGTATTGCTAAGGAAAAAGAGGGGTGCGTGTTTTGGTGCAAATAGATGGGGCAACAAAAAATCGCTTGTTGGTGCTTTTGCTGGGTAATGGCATGGTGTCATTTGGGGGCTGGATTGATTATATCGTGATTTTGACCGTATCTGTGTTCATCTGGAAAGCTGATCAATATGATGTCGCTTTTATTGGAGCGGCAACATTATTACCGGGTATCGTTCTGTCTAAGCTAATTGGAATGTTGGTCGGTAGCCGTTATATGATACATTGGCTGCGTGCATCGTTGCTGTTACGAGCGTTATGTACTGTCGTTTTATTGATGGCGACGAGTCTGCAAGCATTTATTATACTGGCAGTTATTCGAGCGATATTCAACAGTCTAGCTATGCCTGCAATTTCCGTTCTTAGTGCAAATTCGGTGCCTGAAAACGGGCGGACTCGTTACTATTCTGTGCTTAACATGATCAATAGCGCAGCAAAGATGATAGGACCTGCTTTGGGGAGTACGCTCTCTGCGTTTTTGTCAGATACATATACTTTATTGTTTTCTGGATTTCTGACATTGCTAGGCTTTATAGTGTTTTGTTGTATTGGTGCACAACCTGTCTCGTCGCTCATGGTAAAAACAGCAAACACCATGAAATCACAGCATAGGCTTTATGGGACAACTTGGTATGCCTATGTGGCGGTGCTGTTTGTGTATTTTGCCATGATCTTTATGGTGAATAATCAGCTGCCTGTCATCCTTAATGCGCTGAAAATGAATAAACAGGCTCTTGGGATGTTGGTATCGGCTTCGGCAATCGGTAATTTCCTCTATGGGTTTTGGAGTGTGAAACAATCAAAGCATAAACCCCTTACAGGAAAAATATCAGAGTTGTTAATGCCGGCAATGTCAACAATGATTGGTTTTCTAATGATCTCAGTGTGCTTTTTTTACTTGGATTTACTCCGTATTGAAACTTTGTTGCTCTGTTTTTTCCTTATTGGAATGGTTAGTGCCTACTTTTCCATATCTTCTAACGTTTATCTGGTAACCAATTTCAATGAACAGATTGGGTTGGCTTCTGGATGGGTGCAGTCTATACAAAATTTAGCTATGTTGGTGGCTCCCTTTGTTGGAGCGTTTGTTTTAGGTCACACTTCGGCTGGGCAGCTGTTCCTTTTTTCTGGATTGAGTGGATTATTCTGTTTATTGGCTATCAGGATATTGGTGAACCGTTCTTTGTCTATTGTTCGTTCTTAATGATTGGCTCATCAATGAAACAAATGTTTTAAATCATTTTTCTGAGATTTAGAGGGTGTGGGGATAATCCAGCATCGGGTAGCTTTTTCAACGTTATAGATTCAATTTTTGATTTTTACTTAACCGCTCATATGTTTGTTCTGTCTAGTCTTTGCCTTCTCGATATTGTTCCACCGTCTCGTAAATGCAATTGGGGGCATGGTTTTGAGCAACAATGTCATTTTTGTTTGACTCTGCTTTGCCACGAATAGTCAAACTTTAAACTCCAGCCGCTGATCCTCAATCAGCTTGACTTAAAGCGATAACAGAAACAGAAAACGAGCTATAGCGTGAATTATCCTAGTGAATTATCCTATATGCCGTAAAACAATCACTCTTTGAGGGGTGTGGTGTACTGAGCTGAATTTTACTTAAGGATGTTTTATTGTTTGATATATTAGCGAATAACGTTGATCGTTGCGCTTTTGCTTAATCAGAAATCAGCCACAATATTGCTTTTTGTTTTTTTGGCTGGAGCTCTCTAAAGTTTTTTAAAAGTGCGTGTTCTTTTTCGCTATAGGTGCATTGATCGAGGTGTAAGAGAGTTTCTTTTGTAGGAATATCTTCTTTTGTGGCAAGGTCTGCATAAAAAAAGTTCACGGGAACTTCTAGTTTTTGGGCGATTTCGAGTAAACACCCTACGCTTACACGATTTAAGCCTTTTTCGTATTTTTGGATTTGTTGAAAACTGACACCTAAATGGCTTCCTAATGCTTTTTGGGAAAGTCCTATTGAAATGCGTCTGTGACGGATTCTTTTGCCTATCAAAATGTCGATAAAATGTGGATTTTTAGTTGGCACTTCAAGCCCCCCTCCGGTTGCGAGCGCCCTCGCATTGGTATTCCGGGAGTCTGAAAGTACTGAGCTCTAGTCAGCTTTTTGCTTTTAGTGCTTAAAGCACCTGGACATAGCAAAATCTCCCGGAATCCCGGGACACCCACAAGAGTGGGTTCATTTTTACGCTAGAGCTTAGGGCTTTCAGTTCCCTCTTGATCGCTGCGTAGACGACCAAAATTACACTTTAAGTGATAAAGTAATTTCAGAAAATTGGCAAGAAAAATCAAAATAATCTCAAAGACTATAAGATTGGGTACTTTTTAAAAAAGTGTGAAATATGGATTATAAATCGCGTTTTTGCTTAATCAGAAATGTCGATAAAATGTGGATTTTTGATTTGCACTTCAAGCCCCCCTCCGGTTGCGAGCGCCCTCGCATTGGTATTCCGGGAGGTTGAAAATACTGAACCTAAATCAGCTTTTTGCTTTTAGTGTTGAGAACACTTGGACATAGCAAAAATTCCCGGAAACTCAAGATATCCGCAAAGTGGGTTCGTTTTTACGCTAGAGCTTAGGGCTCGTCTTCCCTCTTGATCGTTGCGTAGACGACTAAAACACTTTTAAATTTGTAAAGTAATTTCAGTATATTGGCAAGAAAAATCAAAAATATTTTTTATTCTGTTATGCCATAAAACATCGCTCTTTTAGGGGGGAAGAGCTAGAATATTCATGATAGGGCTTGATTTGTTGAGTCTGAGGAAGTGCTGTCGTTTGAGGAGGGGTGTCTGAAGACTGTAAGGGGTACTAGGCAAAAAGCTTTGTTCGTTTACAGACCAGTGTTTATAGAGCAGCGTGGGGTGGTGAACCTTTCCTTTAGCTTTGTTCTGTGAATGTGTAAAAGCGTAAAAATGTATATCCGTAAAAGTGAAGCGGAGGATTTGTGGATTTATGCATTGTGCGTGTTTTGGGGTCGCGTTGAGCTTTTGTTTGGCGTGGAATGTGGTGAGATAAATGGGGGGGGAGGCATTTGTGAATGGAGGGGGAAGTTGGGAGGAAGAGGGGTGTTAAGCGCGTTGACTGGAGAAGAGTGTGTGGGGAATATTTTAGGCTGGACTTAACTGCCTTGTCTGATGAAGTGCGTCTTTTGGGGGGTGGTGATAATTATATGAAGTGATCAGTAGTCCTTCCCTAGATAAGAAGCTGGATTGTTTATAGAGCAGCGTGGGGTGGTGAACCTTTCCTTTAGCTTTGTTCTGTGAATGTGTAAAAGCGTAAAAATGTGAATCTGTAAAAGTGAAGTGGAGAATTTGTGGATTTATATATTGTGCGTGTTTTTGGTCACGTTGGGCTTTTGTTTGGCGTGGAATGTGGTCAGAGAACTGGGGGGAGGCATTTGTGAATGGAGGGGGAAGTTGAGAGGAAGAGGGGTGTTAAGTTGTGAAGTGTGTGATGGTGAGGCTTTGCTGGTGAGGCTTTGCTGGTGAGGGTTGTGCTGGTGGAGGGTATAGGGGAGTTGCAGTTTTTATTTAAATAATGACAGTGCACCTTTCTCTCCCTCTTGCTATAGGGCTTGTGAGGACCCATATTCTTTTTAGCACTACGGTTCTTCTTCATGCGGCATCATTTGCGGTGTTTTGTGGGGATTAGTCGATCCTTTGAAGATGTCTCTTTTGTGGAATGTTGGGGGAGTTTAAAGTGCGGCGGTGGCTTGAGATTTAAGGAAAAAAAATGAACTTGGAAAAATATAGCGAACGGTTGCAAGGTTTTTTACAATCAGCACAAAATAGTGCCCTCTCTTCTGATCATCAGCAATTTATGCCGGAGCATCTGTTGAAAGTGCTGTTAGATGATTCTCAAGGGTTGGCGGCATCACTGATCCAAAAAGCGGGTGGTGATCTTACTCTTATTCGAAAGGCGCTTAACGAAGCACTTGATGCTTTGCCAAAAGTGCAAGGGGGGAATGGACAGCTCTATTTGTCTCAGCCGTTGGCAAAAGTCTTTAATATGGCTGAAGATCTGGCGAAAAAAGCTGGTGATCAATTTGTGACTGTGGAGCGTGTGTTGCAAGCATTGATCATGGAAAAGACCGCAAAAACCACTGATGTTCTCACAAGTGGAGGGTTGACAGCGCAAGCGCTTAATCAGGCTATTAATGATTTGCGAAAGGGAAAAACAGCAACAAGCTCCCATGCCGAAAGCCAATATGATGCTCTGCAAAAATATGCTCGTGATTTGACAAAAGATGCTCGCGAAGGAAAACTTGATCCTGTTATTGGGCGGGAAGAGGAAATCCGCCGCACTATTCAGGTGCTTTCACGGCGGACGAAAAATAATCCTGTGTTGATTGGGGAGCCTGGGGTGGGGAAAACAGCTATTGTGGAAGGGTTGGCATTGCGCATTGTTAATGGCGATGTGCCTGAAACTTTGCGTGATAAACAGCTTTATGCGCTCGATATGGGAGCACTTATCGCTGGTGCAAAGTATCGTGGGGAATTCGAAGAGCGCCTCAAAGCGGTGCTGGCAGAGGTGCAAGCTGAAAATGGTCAGATCATTTTGTTTATCGATGAATTGCATAATCTCGTGGGGGCAGGAAAATCCGATGGGCCTATGGATGCTTCCAACTTGTTAAAACCTGCTCTCGCACGCGGAGAACTCCACTGTGTGGGGGCTACGACTTTGGATGAATATCGAAAATATGTCGAAAAAGATGCTGCTCTTGCACGCCGCTTTCAGCCTGTCTTTGTGCCTGAACCTTCTTTAGAGGATACTATCTCTATTTTGCGCGGTCTTAAAGAAAAATATGAACAACATCACAAAGTGCGCTTGGCAGATAGTGCACTGATCGCGGCGGCGCGGTTGTCTAACCGCTATATTACGGATCGTTTTTTGCCTGATAAAGCTATTGATCTTATCGATGAAGCGGCGGCACGGTTGCGGATGCAGGTCGATTCAAAGCCGGAAGAACTTGATGCACTTGATCGGCGTATTTTACAATTGAAGATTGAACGTGAAGCTTTGAAAACTGACGTGGAGCCAACAGCAAAAGAACGTTTGCAAAGCGTGCAGGAAGAACTGAAAACATTGGAACAACAGTCCGCTGAGATGACAACGGCTTGGCAGGCTGAGAAACAAAAATTAGGGCATGCTGCTGATTTGAAAAAACAACTCGAAGAAGCCCGTAATGCTTTGGCTATTGCACAGCGTGATGGACAATTCCAAAAAGCTGGAGAACTCGCTTATAGCGTTATCCCTGAACTCGAAAAACAATTGAGCATCGCTGAAAATGATGACCAACAAAATCATCTCGTTGAAGAAACGGTCACTGCTGAACATGTGGCACGGATTGTTTCACGCTGGACCGGTATTCCTGTTGATCGAATGCTGGAGGCAGAACGGGAGGCGCTGTTGCGGATGGAAGATGAAATTAGCAAACGTGTGATTGGTCAAGGCGAAGCTGTTCAAGCTGTTTCTCGCGCTGTACGCCGTGCGCGCGCAGGGTTGCAAGATCCCAATCGCCCGCTTGGCTCTTTCATGTTTTTGGGTCCTACTGGTGTGGGAAAAACCGAATTAACCAAAGCTCTTGCTGCTTTTCTTTTCCAAGACTCTAATGCCATGTTGCGCATCGATATGTCTGAATATATGGAAAAACATGCTGGGGCGCGGCTTATTGGGGCGCCGCCTGGATATGTTGGATATGAAGAGGGAGGCGTGCTGACCGAAGCCGTACGAAGAAGACCTTATCAGGTCATTCTGTTCGACGAAATTGAAAAAGCACATCCTGATATTTTTAATCTCTTGTTGCAAGTGCTCGATGAGGGACGTTTGACCGATAGTCAAGGACGTACCGTTGATTTTCGTAATACCTTGCTGATTATGACTTCTAATCTTGGCGCTGAATTTTTAACCGCTTTGCCTGAAGGACAAACAACCGATCAGGCAAAAAATGATGTCATGAATGTCGTCAAAGCGGCTTTTCGCCCTGAATTTTTAAACCGTATTGATGAGATTATTCTCTTTCAGAGATTGCAACGCCACGATATGGAAGCGATCGTCGATATTCAGATAGAACATTTGCAAAATTTGCTCAATGAACGCAAAATAACTTTGCAAATCGAGCCAGAGGTGAGGAAATTTCTTGCCGATAAAGGCTATGATCCCCTCTATGGTGCACGTCCGCTTAAACGGATTATCCAAAAAGAAATTCAAGACCCACTGGCAGAAAACATCTTATTTGGAAAAATTCACGATGAATCAACGGTGAAAATTACAAAACAAGGTGATCGGTTGGAATTTTTGCCTGAAGATTAAGTTTGGAGAAATTCACGCTATAAAGGGCGGTGATAATCCTATTATGCGATAACACCGCTCTTTGAGGCATGCTGATTTAGAAAAATTCACGATGAGACAGCGGGTGTTTTATTGCAAAGCAAAGGGAGTGGTCGGTGTTTTTGCATGTTAAATGAGTGTTCTCGAATATCGTAGGGTTCTTTTACTTCTGGTTGTCGTGAAAACTATTTTCTTGCAATGTTATGAGTGAAGTCACAAGCGGGATTGCTTTATGCGTAAAAGCGTTAAAGAGAAATGCCGTTTATTTGCCGTAAAACATTGCTCTTTGAGGGGGCGTGGTGTGCTAGAATATTTGAGGGCAGGGCTTGAGTTATTGAGCCTGATGAAGTGCTGTTGTTTGAGGGGAAGCTGGTTTGAATTTGACTTAAGGGGGGGGATATGAATGGAATAACGTTGATCGTTGCGCTGTTGCTTAATCAGAAATTAGCCACAAGATTGCTTTTTGTTTTTTCGCTTTGAGCTCTCTAAAGTTTTTTAAAAGTGCCTGTTCTTTTTCGCTATAGGTTTCTTGATCGTGGTGTAAGAGAGTGTCTTTTGTTGAGATATCTTCTTTTGTGGCAAGGTCTGCATAAAAGAAGTTTACAGGGACATCTAGTTTTTGGGCGATTTCGAGCAAACATTTTGCGCTTACACGATTGAAGCCTTTTTCATATTTTTGGATTTGTTGGAAACTGACACCTAAATGGCTTCCTAATTCTTTTTGGGAAAGCCCTATTGCAATGCGTCTGTGACGGATTCTTTTGCCTATTAAAATGTCGATAAAATGTGGATTTTTAGTTGGCACTTCAAGCCCCCCTCCGGTTGCGAGCGCCCTCGCATTGGTATTCCGGGAGCCTGAAAGCACTGACCTCGAATCAGCATTTTGCTTTTAGTGCTGAGAAGCACCTGGACATAGCAAAATCTCCCGGAATCCCGGGACACCCACAAAAGTGGGTTCATTCTTATGTATCGAGGTTTCGGGCTTTCAGTTCCCTATTGATCGTCGCGTATACGACCAAACTCACCCTTTAAGTAATAAAGTAGTTTCAGAAAATTGGCAAGAAAAATCAAAATAATTTCAAAGACTATAAGATTGGGTACTTTTTAAAAAAGTGCGAAATATGGATTATAAATCGCGTTTTTTGCTTAATCAGAAATGTCGATAAAATGTGGATTTTTGATTTGCACTTCAAGCCCCCCGCTGGGGGAGAGCCGCCCTCGTATTGGTATTCCGGGAGTTAAAGGTACTGAATCCGAGTCAGCTTTTTGCTTTTAGTGCTGAGAAGCACCTGGACATAGCAAAATCTCCCGGAATTTGAAGATATCCGTAAAGCGGGTTCGTTTTTACGCTAGAGCTTAGGGCTCGTCTTCCCTATTGATCGTTGCGTAGACGACCAAAGCACTTTTAAATTTGTAAAGTAATTTCAGTATATTGGCAAGAAAAATGAAAACATTTTCTATTCTATTACGCCGTAAAACACTGCTCTTTGAGGGGGAGTGAAGAGCTGGAATATTCAAGGATAGGGCTTGATTTGTTGAGCTTGATGAAGTGCTGTCATTTGAGGAGGATAGTCTGAAGACTGTAAGGGGTACTAGGCAAAAAGCTGGATTGTTTACAGACTATTGTTTACAGAGCAGTGCGGTGTGGGGTGGAAATTTTATTTGGCTGCATTCTGTAAAGATGTAAAAGCGTAAAAATGTGAATCCGTAAAAGTGAAGTGGGGGATTTGTGGATTTATATATTGTGCGTGTTTTTGGTCACGTTGGGTTTTTGTCTGGCGTGGAATGTGGTGAGATAAATGGGGGAAGAGTTTTCTTGAATGGAGGAGGAAGCTGGAGGGAAGAGGGGTGTTAAGTTGTTAAGTGTATAATGGGAGAAAAAAGGGGGAATGGAGGATGAAGAGAGTGCGCATGGATAGGAGGAGAGTGTGGATAAGAGGTGGTGGTGCGAAGGGATGAAGGCTGGCGAGGAGAGTGGGCTTGATTTATTGAGCCTGATGAGGTGCTGTCATTTGAGGAGGATAGTCTGAAGACTGTAAGGCTACTAGGCAAAAAGCTGGATTGTTTACAGACTATTGTTTACAGAGCGGTGCGGTGTGGGGTGGAAATTTTATTTGGCTGCATTCTGTAAAGATGTAAAAGCGTAAAAATGTGTCTGTGAGAAAGGAGTGGAGAGGGGGTGTTGGTGCGTGTTTTTGGTCATGTTGGGTTTTTGTCTGGCGTGGAATGTGGTGAGATAAATGGGGGAAGTGTTTTCATAAATGGAGGGGGAAGCTGGAGGGAAGAGGGGTGTTAAGTTGTTAAGTGTATAATGGGGGAAAAAAGGGGGAAATGGAGGATGAAGAGAGTGCGCATGGATAGGTTAGGAGAGTGTGGATAAGAGGTGGTGGTGTGAAGGGATGAAGGATGGCGAGGAGAGTGGGCTTGATTTATTGAGCCTGATGAAGTGTTGTCATTTGAGGGGCGGTTGGGTGTAAGCTTTGTTCTGTGGGGAAAGCTGCTTTTTGAAGTGGGGTTGTAGACCAGTGCTGGTTGGGAATTTTCATTCTTTGAGACGTGGGCTGGAAGTCAATATAATAATATAGCAGATTTTGATCTCATAATTTTTACATTCTTTCTTTTTTTTTAAAGCAAATAAGAAAGAAAAATTAATATATTACTTGATATTAGTCTAAATGCTTATATCAAGAGGAGTATTTCTTTAAAAATTTTCACTTAACTTATTAAGCGATTTGTTAGAGTAAACAACTCTTTTGAAGTTCATATCACCAATTGTATTGAAGGGAATGCAACTTTAACTGTAGAAAAGTTTAATATCGGATGGTTGATATGAATTTATTTTTAAAAAAGAGTCCTTTAGCTCTTTTTTCCTCTCTCTTTATTTCTAAAGTTGGTGATTATGCTTATGAAGTTGTTTTTATTTTACTTGTCTTAGAATTAACAGATAACATCTTTTTTACAGGTCTTGTGTATTTTTTTCGATTTATCCCTTTTCTCTTTTTTGGTCCTATAGGAGGTTGGTTAGCTGATAATTTTTCTTTGAAGAAAAATATGATCTTAAGTGAATTTGTTAGATTATTAGCCTCATTATTCGTTTTTATAACCACTATAACAGGGACTGCACATATTATTGTTCTTATTTTCGCAGCAATATGTACAACGATAGGAAGAAGTATTTTCCAACCAAGTTTTCAAGCTGCTATTCCCAGAATGTTCTCAGTAAAGGATCTGACAAAGGCCAATAGCATTGCACAAATTATAGAGGAAACTGCATCCGTCATGGGTCCTTTAGTTTGTTCCCTACTGCTTTTTTTAGCAAATAAATCGGCAGTACTCATTTTTGATTTTTTTACCTATTTTATATCTATATAGTGTTATTTAATCTCATGAATTTAAATTCAAGCGAGAATAAATCATTCAATTTTATAAAAATTTATCGAGAAACAGCTTCCTATCTTAAATATATTTCTAAAGAAAATAATAATTTATTTATTACGCTTGTTGGCTCGTCGTTTGCTATTCTCTTTACTGGTGCAATTTTAAGATTTTTAATTCCAGCTTTTGTCCTCTCTATAGGGGGAGAGGAAAGCCTTGTGAGTTATATTTTTTCTCTCATGGCTGTTGGAACTATTGTTGGTGGTTTGTTATATAGTAAAATTATATTCAAGATTACATCGTTGAAGCTCATGGTATTTTGGCTTCTTTATGGGGTTATTCTGTTTGTTATGCCCTTAGCAGCAGGACTTTATTTAAAACTCCTTCTCGTGTTAGCATTTGTTCTAGGATTTATTGGTGCACTTGTGGATATTAGTTTAGTCTCAGCTATTCAATTATATTCTCGTCGTGAAGATTTTGGTATGAGTTTTGGAACTTTTTCAACTTTAGCGAACTCTGCGGAAGCAGTGTCTGGCTTTATTGCTGGACTTTTTGCACTCTTGGGATTGTTAAGCTCCTTTTTAGCTATGTCTGCATTAATTATTTCCACGGGAATGATTGGCATTTTAAAAATTAAGAAAAATAAAGATACAACATCTCTTAATACGACAGTAGATGACGACCATTGATATATTTAATATCTCTATGCCGTTTCTTTTTTCTAAGACGGTTCGTTAATTATCCTGTTGTAATGTAAAAACATCGCTCTTTGAGGGGGAGTGAAGAGCTAGAATATTTGAGGGCAGGGCTTGATTTGTTGAGCCTGATGAAGTCCTGTCGTTTGAGGAGGGGTGTCTGAAGACTGTGGGGAGCGGATTGGCTGGGCAAAAAGCTTTGTTCGTTTACAGACCAGTGTGTATAGAGCAGCGTGGGGTGGTGAGCCTTTCCTTTGGCTTTGTTTTGTAATGACGTAACAGCGTAAAAATGTGAATCCGTAAAAGTGAAGCGAAGGATTTGTGGATTTATATATTGTGCGTGTTTTTGGTCACTTTGGGCTTTTTGGGGCGTGGAATGGGGTGCGAGGATTGGGGGAAGAGTTTTCGTGAATGGAGGGGGAAGCTGGAGGGAAGAGGGGTGTTAAGTTGTTAAGTGTATAATGGGGGAAAAAAGGGGGAATAGAAGATGAAGAGAGTGCGCATGGATAGGTTAGGAGGGTGTGGATAAGAGGTGGTGGTGCGAAGGGATGAAGGATGATGTGTGAGGGGTAGATATCCCCCTTGGGATGGAGAAAAAATGAAAAGGGGTGGGGATAAGCTTGCCAGTGGAATTTAAGTTGTGAAGTGTTTTGTTTTTATCAAATTGTCGCGTGGGATTTGGGAAATTTCATTCGTTGTTTTAGGGTAGAGCTTCACAATTGTTTCAAAAAACACATAAAATAGCTAATGATGAGCGTAAATGAAAAACCAAAAGAAACAATATCGGTACAAATTGGTAGATAGTGGGGAAGTCGGGATCTAAATGGCTCGTAAAAGCCTAAGTATTCAAACAATAATTACTCTTCGATCACGTGATAATTTCAATGTTATGGGGATAAAAAATATCATTTTTATTGCTTGGAAAGTCATCCAATGTCTGTACTTCTTTAATGATAAATCTGTCTTAAATAATATGTAATACAGAAAATCATGAAAATAAGTATAAATATATTATATGTATAATACATTCTTTGCATATGTTTTGTGTACTTTTAATATATATTTTTTATGTTAAGCGTAAGCTTTGAGTACTATGAGAGATGATGGTCGTTTTTTTAACAAGTGAGAAAGTGATTAACTAACGCTTGATTGTAAAGAAATATGTTGTTAAGGCTATTCTTAGAAAGGATGCTCTTATTTCTGATGTAGGGGCTTCTCAAAAAGGAATACAATTTATAGGGGGACTCTCGATGTCAAAATATTTATTTCCGTTGCCTCTTGTCTTGGTGGCTGGTTGTGCATCTATGGGTAATTATTCATCAAGTTATGTCAGTCCAAATATTACGAAAGATGATGTAAAATTAATTGCTAACGATTTTGTTCGTAATCTTAAAAAACCTTTACCGCCCGCTACAACAACACTTATTGTGAAAAAAAATAAAACAGAAGACAACTTTACTCCTGTATTTATTGATCTCTTGCGACGGAATGGATATAACGTGATCTATACAGATCAACCAAACAAACAGCAAAATGGTGTAATCTTGACTTATAAAATAACGCCAATAAATACAGGTATCCTGTCTATGGTTTCTTATGATGAGGTTGGAGTAACGCGTTATTATTTCCGTACTTATAATAGATGAAGCCCCTTTGCCGGTTTGTCTCAAAGAAGTAGATAATGAAGAAATGTGTTTCAGGGGAAATTTTGGGATTGAATTAATCAATAAAAATTTACAGATGTGAAAATTATATATTCAGCTGACAATTACCAGTCGTCTCGTTTACAATTTCAGTATTGTAATGAAAAGAGATATCGTTTTATCTGTTCGCAATTCTTCATGTTCTGTCTCAGTTATATAGCGCTTTTATCGTTTCTGTCTTATAGAAAATTACTTTCTGTTCTACGGCTCTATACGCCAATTTAATAGTCAGATCTAAACAATCAAATTCATATGAACTCTTTACGGAAATCTGTTGTTTGAGATTGTTGAAAGGTGTTTTGTTTTTATCAAATTGTCGCGTGGTGGTTTGGGAGTTTCGTTTGGCTGCGTTCTGTAAAGATGTAAAAGCGTAAAAATGTGAATCTGTAAAAGTGAAGCGGAGGACTTATGGATTTATGTATTGTGCGTGTTTTTTGTCATGGTATAATGATAAATCCATTGAGCACACCTATCTTTACGCTTATGAAGAAGCAAGCCGGTATCATCGTTATATTTGCTAGCTCGTGGGTGTTGGCTACAGCACTTAGCACTTGAGACGGTTCATAAGAGCTATTTTTATTCCTTTCTTAATCGTTTTTTTATCCACACGGGGCTCTTGTGAATGGAGCGGAGAAAGCTGGGATGAAGAGGGGTGTTAAGCGTGTTGACTGGAGAAGAGCTTGTGGGAAATATTTTAGGGCAGGGCTTATTTGTCTTGTCTGATGAAATAGCCTTCTTTGAGGTGTGGGATAGCCATATGAAATAATCAGCAGGGGAATCTGATAGACGAGAAATCAGATTGTTTCAGACCCGTGTTTACAGAGCGGTGCGGAGTGGTGGTTTGGGAGTTTCATTTGGCTTCGTTCTGTAAAGATGTAAAAGCGTAAAAATGTGAATCCGTAAAAGTGAAGCGAAGGATTTGTGCTTTGTGTACGCTTTTATCATGGCATGGAATGTGGTGCGAGGATTGGGGGAAGTGTTTTCGTGAATGGAGTGGGAAAGGCTGGGATGAAGAGGGGTGTTAAGCGTGTTGACTGGAGAAGAACTTGTGGGAAATATTTTAGGGCAGGGCTTATTTGTCTTGTCTGATGAAATAGCCTTCTTTGAGGTGTGGGATAGCCATATGAAATAATCAGCAGGGGAATCTGATAGACGAGAAATCAGATTGTTTCAGACCCGTGTTTACAGAGCGGTGCGGCGTGGTGGTTTGGGAGTTTCATTTGGCTGCGTTCTGTAAAGATGTAAAAGCGTAAAAATGTGAATCTGTAAAAGTGATGCGGAGGATTTGTGGATTTATATATTGTGCGTGTTTTTTGTCATGGTATAATGATAAATCCATTGAGCACTCCTATCTTTACGCTTGTGAAGAAGCAAGCCGGTATCATCATTATATTTGCTAGCTCGTGGGTGTTGGCTACAGCCCTTGGCACTTGAGATGGTTCATAAGAGCTATTTTTATTCCTTTCTTAATCGTTTTTTTATCCACACGGGCTCTCCTCTCTTTTGACGTGCAAGCGAATGATTTTGATTGATTCAACATGGGAGAGATTTGAAATGAGAGAATCTTACGATGTTTGGAATTCTCAATCAATATCAATGATGCTAAATTATCCTTATAAATCAATATATTGTTATGGTATGGAGTGGTGAGAAGGAGGGGTTGAGGCGAAGAGTTATGCAAACTGGAGGGGAAATGAAGAGTGCTGTTCGTGCGTTGGTTGGAGAGGAGAGTTTGGGAATAGCTGTGAACAGATTGAAAGGGGGATGTGTAAAGAGGGGATGTGTAAAGAGATGTGAAGAGAGAAAAATCGTGGTTGGCTTTTATATTCTATGCGGAATTTAACAATTATATTTGCGTCTATATTTGTATGGGGGATATCCGTGAAATGGGTGTGAGAAGCATTGAGAGATGTTTTTTTAATAAGTGGGTGAATGAGAAATACAATGGTAATCTTATTTAGAGGGGTAATCCTATTTAGAGGGGAAATCCTATTTAGAGGGGAAATCCTATTTAGAGGGGAAATCCTATTTTAGCTCTTGTTGTTTTGGACATTGTGTTTTTTATGAGAGGCGTTTTTCTGAAACGGCGTTTTGCAAGAGAGGTGTTTTGAGGGATGTGGCTCCCTTAAAGAAAAACACAAAAATATAAAAAGAAAAATATAAAAACTTGACAAGGTAAATGTAAAAAGGTATCATAATGATACAATCGGAATTGTGCGTTTAAATCAGAAGAGATCTCTTGATAAGATTCTGTGAGAGGGGTGGGGATGTTTTTCCAAGGTTTTGGTGTTTGTTATCCTATTTTGAAGTTTGTTATCCTATGATGTTGTAAACCGGTGCCGTAAACCGTTTTTTGAGATGTGGTGGTATCAGGCGGGCAAGGCTTTAGGCAGAGGGGATATTGGTGAGGGATGTCGGTAGGTGCGCTTTTGTCTAATCAGAAATCAACCACAAAACTGCTTTTTGTTTTTTCGGCTGGAGTTCTCTAAAGTTTTTTAAAAGTGCGTGTTCTTTTTCGCTATAGGTGTATTGATCACGCTGTAGGAGAGTTTCTTTTGTGGGAATATCTTCTTCTGCAAAAATATCAGTATAAAAAAAGGTAATAGGAACTGCTAGTTTTTTAGCAATTTCGAGCAAACACCCTGCGCTTACACGATTGGAGCCTTTTTCGTATTTCTGGATTTGTTGGAAACTGACACCTAAATGGCTTCCTAATTCCTTTTGAGAAAGCCCCATTGAAATGCGTCTGTGACGGATTTTTTTACCTATTGAAATGTCGTTGAAATGTGAATTCTTAATTTGCACTTCAAGCTCCCCTCCGGTTGCGAGCGCCCTCGCATTGGTATTCCGGGAGTAGTAAAGTACTGAGCTCTAGTCAGCATTTTTGCTTTTAGTGCTTATCACACCTGGACATAGCAAAAACTCCCGGAATCCCGGGACACCCACAAAGTGGGTTCATTCTTACGCTAGAGCTTAGGGCTTTACTATCCCTTATTGATCGCTGCGTAGACGACCAAAATATCCTTTGAGTGATAAAGTAATTTCAAGGGATTGGCAAGAAAAATCAAAATAATTTCAAAGACTATAAGATTGGGTACTTTTTAAAAAAGTGCGAAATCTGGATTTTTAGTTTGCACTTCAAG
>NZ_JBHIMW010000004.1:246970-261507 GCF_042194445.1 Bartonella sp. MF74HXZ
AAAATAATTTCAAAGACTATAAGATTGGGTACTTTTTAAAAAAGTGCGAAATCTGGATTTTTAGTTTGCACTTCAAGCCCCCCGCTGGGGGCGAGCGCCCTCGCATTGGTATTCCGGGAGGTTGAAAGCACTGAGCTCAGTCAGCCTTTTGCTTTTAGTGCTGACAAGCACTTGGACATAGAAAAAGCTCCCGGAATTCTGGGATATCCGCAAAGCGGGATAAATTCATGTATGAGTTTTTGGGTCTTCAACTCCCTATTTGACCGTTGCGTGGACGATCACAAACACAAACTCATCAATAAAGTAGTTTCAGAAGATTGGCAAGAAAATTAAAATATTTGCTATACGGTTATAGTGTAAAATAGGGATGTTTGGGGGCGGTAATCTGATGTTAGTAGGGTAAGTAATCTGATTTTAGTAGGGGAATTTATTGGGTAAGAGGTTGGATTATAGTTTAAAACCGGTGCGGGGTGGAAGCTTTATCCTGCAGAGGAAAATTTGCTTTTTGAAGTTGAATTGTAGATCAGAGCTTATCTGGCGTGTTTGATGAAACACCAATCTTTGAAGTGTGGGATAGCCATATGAAATAATCAGCAGGGGAATCTGATAGACGAGAAATCAGATTGTTGACAGACCCGTGTTTACAGAGCGATGCGGGGTAATGGTTTGGGAGTTTCATTTGGCTTTGTTCTGTAATGATGTAAAAGCGTAAAAACGTTGATCTGTAAAAAAGGAGCAGAGGCTTTGTGCTTTGTGCGTGTTTTTTATCTTTTAGGGTGTGTCCCATTTTTTTAGATTGCTGGTTGCTTTTGAGGTTTTGGTTTCTCTTTAGTTGGAAGGAACATGATGATGGTAGATGAACATTGTCTTCCCTTACGTCGAAGAGGGCGGAAAAAAGGGGCTTTGAATAAAACAACAAAGCGATTTAATGAAGCTCTTCTGACAGCGGCGGAGCAGGCTGGCTATCACTATGGTGAAGATGGGTTGGTGTCTTATCTTCAGTATCATGCTCTGAATAATCCCGTACCGTTTTTTTCGCTTCTTGCAAAAGTGTTGCCTCTTCAGGGGACTGGAGAAGGGGAGGTTAAAACAGTTTCGCGTATCGAGATTGTACCAGTGAATGCAAAAAGTATCGAACCGGAGAAGCGTGATCCTTCAGCAACGGAGGCTTGAAGAGGGGGCTGTGATGTTTGGGCGTTTATTGGAGAGCAGAATATTTCGGGGGGAGATATTTGGGCTTGGCTTTATGGGGACGCCGGCTTTTATGGGCGATGACAGAGGGGCGTGTGCTGAAGAGGTGATACTCGAGAGGTACGATGCTTAGAGGGCGTGATGTTATCTACTGTTTTGGATTTTTTGTGAAGGTTTGGGCTTTTCTCGTTATTGAAGGTGTGGAGATATTAAAAACAGTTTCGCGTATTGAGATTGTACCAGTGAATGCAAAAAATAGTGAACCGGAGAAGCGTGATTTTTCAGCAACGGAGGCTTGTGATATTGAAAAATGTTAGGCTGAGGTGGATGATGCGGGGTGACATCTTGGAAGGGGGCTGCTTTAGTGATTGCTTGTCTTGAGGGGATTGAAGCGGAGGCTTATCGTCTTTGTAGGTGCTCGTGATACTTGGCTTGGGTGAATGATGCCTGAGAGCCATGTGCTGGAGGAGATTTGGTGCAGGATGTTTGTGTGGTGGATATGGGACAGTGTTTTGATGGGTGAAGGGCGTGAAACTTGAGAGAAGTATTATGCTTGCGGGATGCATGTGTTTTGGTGGGGGTATCGGGGATAGATAAGTGTGAGGATTGGTGAAGCTTGAGAGGCATGATATTGGAGGATGTTGGGCTTTGGATATGCTTGAGAGCCATGTGCTGAGGCTATGATTTGGTGGAGGGATGCCGTGCTTTGGTTGGGGGATGACAGGGCGCGGTGTTTGAGGGGGGGACCCTTGGGGGGGCGCATATCGTGTATATGCGGGGTCAAAGCGGTCAAAGTGGTCAACGCGGTCAAAGGGGGGGCTTCATGCAAAAAAGTGAAATTCATTGCGTATTAGGATGAAGGAAGATAAAGCGCTGCTTTTGAGAAGGGTGTTTTTCGTTCAATTTCTCGTTTCGTTCAATTGCTCTGGGATAATTAAACTTGGGATAAGCAAAAGGGTGAAGCGCAATTATTGCTAAAGTATGAAAATTTATAATGAAAATTGTTCAGAAAATTTCTCAAAAAATAGAGCAGAAAACGGCTCAAGTGGCTCTTATTCCAAAGCTTATTCCTGTTTTTACTGGAAAAGCAGATGTGCGAGCTGCTTGGGGAGGACGGGGGTCTGGAAAAACACGTTCTTTTGCTTTGATGTCGGCTGTTGTGGGATATCGCCATGGAATGGCTGGAGAACGCGGGATTATTCTTTGTGCAAGGCAATTTCAAAATTCTCTCAATGACAGTTCTTTGGAAGAAATTAAACGCGCTATCGAATCTTATCCTTTTTTACAAGACTATTATGAAATCGGCGATAAGTATATTAAATCAAAAGATGGACGGATTGTCTATGTGTTTGCTGGGCTTGATCGCAATATCGCAAGTATTAAATCAATGGGGCGCGTTTTCCTTTGTTGGGTCGATGAAGCCGAGCCCGTGACAGAAACTGCTTGGCAAACCCTCATTCCAACTTTGCGCGAAGAAGGAAAAGATTGGAATGCAGAATTATGGGTCACATGGAACCCGTGCCATGAAAATGCACCCGTGGAAAAACGTTTCCGAAATGTCGATAATCCTCATATCAAAGGGGCAGAAATTAATTGGCGTGATAATCCGCAATTTCCTGAAAAACTCAATCGTGATCGAATGGACGATTTGCAGCAAAGACCAGAGCAGTATAACCATATTTGGGAAGGCGAATATCTCCAAGCTGTCCAAGGGGCTTATTATCAGAAATGTCTTCTCGAAGCTGAAATGGAAGGGCGGATTACCACCGTTCCACGTGATCCTTTGATGCAGGTGAGAATCTTTTGGGATATCGGGGGAACAGGAGCAAAGGCTGATGCTACCGCATTGTGGGTTGCGCAATTTATTGGACGGGAAATTCGAGTGCTCGATTATTATGAAGCCCAAGGACAGCCTCTCTCAGAGCATGTGGGCTGGGTCTTTCAAAGGGGATATGAAAAGGCTCTCATGGTTTTGCCCCATGATGGCGCAACAAAAGATCGTGTTTATAATGTGAGTTTTGAAAGTGCCCTTCAACAAGCTGGGTTTCAAACTAAAGTGATCCCTAATCAAGGGACAGGCGCTGTGAAAATGCGTATCGAAGCCGTAAGGCGATTGTTTCCTGCACTATGGTTTAATCGTGAAACGACATGTGCGGGCAGAAAAGCACTCGCTTGGTATCATGAAAAGCGCGACGAACAGCGCAATATCGGACTAGGGGCTGAACATGATTGGGCTAGCCATGGGGCCGATGCCTTTGGACTGATGTGTGTGGCTTATGAACAACCAAATGCTAGAGCGCGAAAAAAACCTTATCGCTCGTTTCACCATTCTCAAACTTCATGGATGGCTTTTTAATGAATATTTCTACAGATTCTTCTTTTGATCAAATCGAAACGCTTGAAAATCAAGCACTCTTTAAAAAACTCGTGGGGTGGTATCAGGATGATATTGCCCATGTCGAAAAATGGCGAAAAAATGCCCAAGAAGATTACGATTTTTATAATGGACGGCAATGGAATGAGCAAGACTTGGCTGCCTTGCACGAACAAAACAGACCGGTCATGACTTTTAACCGTATTGCACCTTTAATTAATGCCGTGATTGGGGCTGAGCGCAATAATAAAAGACAAGTGCAATTTATTCCACGACAAGAAGGAGCAGCCTTTGCAAACCAGATTCTGACAGGGGCGGCTGAGTGGTTTCGTGATGAAGCCGATGGGGAATACGAAGATTCCGATGCCTTTCAAGATGCAATTATTTGCGGAATGGGGTGGACAGATACACGCCTTGATTATGAAGAAGATCCACAAGGAAAACCAATCATTGCGCGGCTCGACCCTATGAAAATGGTGTGGGATGCAAGTGCTGTTAAGCCTAATCTTATTGATGCACAACGTTTATGGTATATTGATGAAAAACCTCTTGCTGTGGCTCAGGAAATGTTTCCCAATGTTCATTGGAGTGATCTTAATGCTGATTGGGTTAAACATCAGAGTTTTTTACATTCAACCAGCAATGGGATGACACAAAGTTATCAAGCTGAGAGGGGATATCAGGGAGACTGGGAAGAGGGAGGCACCTATCAACGTCCTAAAATGGTGACATTGGTAGAATGTCGCTGGTTTGAACGCGAGGTGATTTATAAAGTTCTCGAGCCTCAAAGTGGAAAGTTTATCGATTATTCAGAGCAGGATTTCCAAAATTTAAGCAAAACCTTTCCTCATGTTCAAGCAACAAGGTTGAACAGAAAAATTGTCAAACGGGCATTTTTGGGCAGAAAGCTGCTCGAAGCGCCTGATAAGCCCTTGGTCCCACACAATCAATTGGGATGGGAATGTATTACCGGTACTTTTGATAAGTTAAGCCGGCACTTTTACGGACTTGTTAAACCAACAAAAGATCCCCAACGGTGGGCAAACAAATATTTTAGTCAAGTGATGCATTTGCTCAATAGCCAATCAAAAGGCGGAATTATGGCAGAACGCGATGCTTTTGATGATGATCGACAAGCCCTCGAGAGTTGGGCTAGAGCCGATAGCATTACTTGGTTGAAAAGTGGTGCTGTGTCTGGGGGAAGAATTCAGCCTAAACCCGTGGCTCAGTTTCCGCAAGGGTTTTTCCAATTGTTTAATGAAGCAAAGAGCGCACTTGAACAGGTGACGGGGTTGTCTTCTGAATTTATTGGGACAAGAGCTGTCAATCAGCCCGGCGTTCTTGAACAACAACGGCGACAATCGTCACTTAATCTTTTGGCTTCCTTTTTTGATGGGTTGCGTCGATATCGGCAACGACAGGGGAAAATTATTCTCTATCTTATTCAAAATTATCTGTCCGATGGGCGGCTGGTTCGTATTGCTGGTGATGAAAATGCCCAGTATGTTCCACTGACACGCGAAATGGTGACAAGTTTGGAATATGATATTGTCGTGGATGATGCGCCAACAAGTCTTAATGAAAAAGAGCGTACTTTTGCACTGATTATGCAATTACTTCCTTTGATGCAAAATTTTGCAACGCCTGAGATTATGCTTGATCTCTTACGCTATTCACCTTTACCAGCCTCACTCATTCATAAAATTGCGATAAAGGCGCAAAATTCTCTTCAAGAAGAGCAAAATGCCTCAGCGCAGATGGGGGGTAATATGGGAACAGAGCAGATAATGCAGATGTTGCAGACAGTAAAGGCTCAACAATAGGGTGCTTTATCATGTGCTCTCTTGGATGAATTTCGTCTATCAGAAGTTGCTTATCTAAACAATTTCCATAGTTACCCATGTTGCTTATGTCGTGCAATGTCGCCTCTCTTTATTTCAGAAGAGCTGTTTTATTGGACAGTGTGTATTGGGGAAAATGTTCGATAGAAGTCTTGTCGTCATGGTGGGGGAGCCATGTGGGGGAATGTTGGAGCCAAAAGATGGGTAAGCATTAAGGGGATAAATGCTCTCAGGCTGTTTTATCTGAAAAATTTAATTTTATTGTTTAAAAAAAGAGAAGGCTAATGTCATGGATCAAGAACACTTAACGCTGGCAGAACAAAACCAATTGAAACAGGATTATCTACTCTCAACACAAGAGGGAGAAGATGGTGAAATTGGAAGAGAAGAAAAAACTCTTGAAGATAATTTCCAAGGGCAAACGCATCAACAGCAGTATTCTTCGCAAAAGGCTGGAAAAGAGGTTCAAGGGGGAGAAGATGCTCCACCAGATCCACAAAAAGACTTTATGGGCTATATGCAATGGTTGGGAAAAACACTCCAAAAACAGGGACTTGTTAATGAAAAACAACAACCTTCTCTGGATCGCGAAGCAGAACAGTTGCATGCGTTTTTTCAGCAGTCTGTTGCCAGTGTTAAACAAAAGCATCATGATTTTGATCAAGCTGCTGATTTTATTTATGAAACGCGGGCTAAACAGTTGGCAGCTTGCGCTTCGCTCTATCCTGAGATGGCAGATCCCAAAAATATTGATGCGTTGATTGGCGATGAGTTGAAGCAGATCTTGCGCGATTGTGCGCAAAAAAATCAAAATCCGGCTGAAGTGATTTACTCTATTGCACAAAAAATTGGCTACACAAATGTTTCCAATAACATGGATGAAAATTTACAGGAAAGACACAATTCTGCACGTACACTTGCTGCTTATAACGGCTTGACGCCAAATGGGCCGATTTCTTTGGAGATGCTTGATAAAATGTCAGAAGCAGAGTTTAGCGCTTGGGTTTCTGATCCTAAAAATAAAGCTTCTTTTAATCGTTTAATGGGGGGAAGAGAATTTTAAAAATAAAAATGCGGGGGAGTGTTTTTTGCGGGAACGTGGAAAGGCTTTTAGCGCAGGGAATGCGGGGGAGTGTTTTTTGCAGGAACGTGGAGAGGCTTTTAGCGCGGGGGAATACGGGGGATTTCTCAAAGCACGGATGTGGTGAGGAGAGCTCTTATAAGGGGGAGGCAGACGCTAACAGAAATTAGATAAAACTCACGAATAACCTATTCACCATTTGAAATGAAATGTGGTGTTTTAACAACCGGCGCTTTGCCGGGTTTTTTATGTCAATAAAACTTTTAGAGGACAAAATGACTGTAACTTATATCGGACTTAATGACCCAATGGCAGTGCGCACATGGTCTAAATTACTAAACCAAGAAGTCTCAAAAGCACTTCCGATTGCACCGTTGATTGGAAATGATTCAAATAGTATCGTACAATTAAAGGATGAAACCACGAAAGCAAGTGGGGATGCCATTAGCTTTAATTTGCGTGTGCAGTTGCTAGGCGATGGGGTGAGTGAAGGGCAGACATTGGAAGGCAATGAAGAAGCTTTACAGTTTCTCAATGATCGCTTGGCAATTAATGAACTCGTTCATGCTGTGCGTGTCAAAAATGAGGGAACGATTGATCAACAACGAATTCTCCATGATTTGCGTACCGAGGCAAAAAATGGCTTAGTTGATTGGTATGCAGATCGTCTGAGTATGATGTTCTTCATTCAAGTGTGTGGATATACCGCAAAAGCTATTAACTTTGAGGGACGTACGATTACTCTTAAACCTGTCCATTATGGGTTTAATGCGCCAACGGCACCAACCGATAAACGCGTCGTGCGCCCTAATGGAAAAACAAAAGATGAAGATTTAAAATCAAACGATGTTTTTGATCTCAAGCTCATTGATAAAGCTGTCGAAAGGGCTAAATTGGCAAATCCAAAAATTAGACCCGTGCGGATCGATGGGGAAAATGTCTATGTGCTTTATCTACATCCAACCCAAGTGACGCAATTGCGAACCAATACAGATGCGGGGCAATGGCTCGACATTACCAAGGCAATCTATAGTGGAAGCCGTATCAAAAATCCACTCTATGATGGATCTTTGGGCATGTATAATGGTGTGGTTTTGCGCGAAGCTGAACATATTACCGAAGGAGTCGAATCTGGGACGGCAAATAAAGCTGTACCAAATGTGCGTCGTGCTGTTCTACTTGGTGCGCAGAGTGCTGTGATTGCTTTTGGTAAAGATCGAGGGGCGACACGCTATAAATTGGTGGAAGAACTCTTCGACTATGAAAGAGAATTCGGGGTCGCGGCAAAAACCATTATTGGTATGAAAAAAACTTGCTTTACCTTGCCAGGAAGTACGCAAGGGGCTCAGGATTTTGGCACTATCGTCATCCCAACTTATGGAGCACCTGCTTAAAGCGAATGTTTGCTAACTTCCCCCAACAAGAGGGATCTGTTGGGGGAAAAATTTAAAATGCTTCCAGAAAAAGGACAGACTTATGACCACTTTATCCACTGATCCCAAAAATCTAAACCTTACACATTCAGACCATTCTAAAACTTTTGCTTATATGGTCGCGCTTATTCAAGATGAAATTGACGATACAACAGCGGAATATTCTCTGCAAATTCAAGATTCAATTTTTACGGCTTTGCGTGTGTGTGAATGCGAACCCTTTTTCTTTAATGAAAAAAGAGAAAGGACGTTTAAAACACAAAGTGGTAAAACATGGTATGGGCAAAAAGAGGGAGTTTTTATTGGATCAGAAAAGAGTTTGGAAGGCGTCTTTTTAGCAACAAAGAATGCAACACCAACAAAGTTGTTCTTTAAGCCCTTGGAAGTGTTGCATCAACAATATGGTATGCATCCTGCACTGGGAACGCCATTCTTTTATACGTGCCTTGATCAAAAAATAGGACTCTTTCCAACACCAGAATATGTGGAAACTGTACAGCTTTCTTATGTTCCTGTTCATTTTGCTGATGAACAGCTGAAAGAAAGCGATAATCCTTGGTTGATTTATGCTTTTGATCTTATTAAAGCACGGGCAAAATATGAACTTTATAAAAATATTCTTAAAGACCCTGAATATGCCGCCGTTTCTTTCAGAGATTTTCAAGAACAGCTTCAAGCTTTGCGCATTGAAACATCGCGCCGAAAGGGTTCTTCAAAGATTCGCCCAATGAGTTTTTAAAAGGCTTTGTTCCAAATCGTTGATGGCTGGTTTGTCCCTTATGGTTGGATGAGCGCTGGGAATTGATGGTGAAGGGCTGGTGCATGGCGCTGGGTATGCCATTATTTATGGTATCTTTTTTTTCGACGTATTAATCAACTTAAGGTTGTGTATTTTATTGAATTTTATGCCTTTAGAGTTTTAAGGGCTTTTGTGGTTTTTTATCAATAAGCCTTGGTGTTTTGAATGGCACTAGGCTTTTCAAAGATTTTATGGGGGTCTTGATGGCTTTTTTCCCAATCGCTGATTATCGACCCGATGTGGCGGATATCAATGGAATTTTTACCGATGAACTTGTTAATGTGCTACCGGCTGATGGCTCCTATATTCCTATGCCAAGTTTTGAACCTTTATCAGATCCTTGTCCTGAGCCAATTTTAGGCGCTCTTGCGGTTAAAACAAAAAATGGGGTTTCTATTATTGTTGGAACAAGAGAAAAAATCTTCTTGCTTGATAATACAACAATGAAGTGGAAAGATATTAGCCAAAAAGGGAAATCTTATCTTGCTAATATCGATGCTCCGTGGTCTTTTGCTTTATTTGGTGATTTTATCATTGCGGTGAATGCCAATGATAAACCACAAGTGATTGATATTAATCATGATAAAAAATTTAGAAATTTGGGGGGAAATCCACCACAAGCAGGGATTGTTCGAGTTTGGGGAGATTTTGTTTGTTTGATGAAATTAACCGAGTATCCAAGACGGGTTCATTGGTCTGGATTAAATGATGCTGAATTTTGGACCGTGGGGAAAAAAAGTTGCGATTATCAAGATTTTCCTGATGGCGGATTCGTCCAAGGGGCAACCGAGACAACAAATCCAATTATCTTTATGCGTTCTGCAATCTATGCCGGTTCTTTTATCCCTGGCTCTAAGATTATTTTTAGTTTCCAAAAAATCCACGATAAACGGGGTGCAAAAAATGCTGAATCGATTGTTTGTAGAGGCGATTTAGCATTTTTTGCCGATGAGGGCGGTTTTTATCAAATAACAAATGATGGACAGATTATCCCCATTGGGTTCGAAAAAGTCGATCGAACGATGACCGCAAAATCAAGGCAGGATAATCTGTATACCATGTCTGCAGCTATCGATGGGGTGTATAATCGTGTTTATTGGATGGTTGATTCTGATGAGAACCTTCATAAACGTATCTTGCTCATTTATGATTGGGGATTGCAAAAATGGACAAAAGCTCTCGTGGATATCAAAATGATATTGCCTATTTTCTTAGCAGGAACAACCCTAGAAGGTCTTGATTTTGTGACTAAGAATATTGATGATTTGTCCTTTTCTCTCGATAGTAAAGCTTGGAAAAATGAATCGCCTATTCTGGGGGCATTTGATCAACAGGGGAGACTGGGTTCGTTTTCTGGGGGGGCTATGGCTTGTGTCGTGACATCACAAGAAATGGGGCAGACAAATGGCATGATAACACGGGTGAAAAATATTATGCCTCAAGTCAATAGTGGAAAGTTTTATTTGTCTGTGGGAATGCGCTTTCGACAATCTCTTGAAGAGGAAACTGTTTGGTTGCCAGAAAAACAGCCTTCTTATAATACTGGACAAATTCATTGTCGCGCAAGGGCACGGTTTTATCGCTTTAAATTGCGCATTCCTGAAGGGGTGAATTGGACTCATGTCACTGGATTTGATGTGGAATTGACGCGAGCCGGCATGCGATAGGCCAAAGCCTCTATTATTAAAATTATTAAAGAATAAATGCTCATAGACCAAAGCCTTTATAAACAAAGGAACAAGGTGGTGCGTTATGCTTCATGCTTTTCTGCGATAAAGGAAAAATAGTCTGCACAATGGCTTATTTTTATAAAGAAGAAAGTTTCCTATTTGTTGTGACAAAGGGATGATGGGGCTTCTTTACTTTTTTTGTGCGGAAAGCATGGAATATGTGAAATGCGTAGGATGGTATTTAAGGGGAGATGAGTGATAAAGCTAAAAGAGCCAAAATTATGATGCAAGAGAGTCAAGATTTGTATTCTGCTCATTTGACAGAGCAATGGCCATGGGAAAAAATAGCTCCCTATCAAGAGGCACTCAATGCTGCATTGAAAAAATATGCTCAGCGCTTTCCGGATGATGTTTGTCTGGAAAAAATTGCTGAAGAAATCGCTAAAGGACAAGCACAATTGTGGCTGGTCTTAAAAAATAAAATCCAATTTAGTGCTTTTGCAATAACCAAAGTTGAAATAACCCATACGGGGAAAAAATGCGTCGTTCTCTCAGATCTTGCTGGAGAGGGAGGGCTGAAATTGGTCAAATTGATTGATGAAGTCGAAAAATGGGCGCGAACAATTAATGCTGAAGAAATGCACATGTTTGGAAGAACTGGATGGGCGAAAAGGCTCGCTCATCACGGATATTCTCGTAATCTTATTCAATATAGAAAGGTTCTCAAGCCATGAGTAGAAAAACCACACCTCAAGTGCAGACAACAACACAAACAAATGCTCCACCTGCTTGGGCGGCTGATATTTTTAAACAAGCCAGTGCTGATGCACTTGGACTTTATAATAAAGGAATTGGCGGAAACGTTTATCAGGGAGACAGAGTCGCTGGTCTTAGCGATATGACAAAAAATGCTCTGACCGGTTTACAACAAGCAGCAGGGCTCTATAACAATCCAACGGTAACGCAATGGTTGAATGCACCAACCAACAGCGCTACAAATCTTTCCGGTATGGCTAAGGGAAGCTGGATTGGAAGCAATAGTAAATTTAATACTGCATTGCAAAATGCTCTGAATAAAACTTCCGATGCAATTAATCAATCGATGTCTGGGGCAGGACGTTATGGCTCTGGGGCTCACACCGGTGTGCTGGCCGATGAACTAGGCGCCTTGGCAACAAATGCTGCAGCACAGCAATATAATCAAGATATTAACAATATGATGAATGCAAATCAGATGATTGATCGCTCTCAGAATGATCAGGTTAATGCGGCAAATAGCTATTATCAAGGACAGAGTAACGTGCAAAGCAATGCTTTGAAAGGGGGCATGATTCAAGATATAAACCGTCAAAATGTCTTAGATGCTGAACGCCAAAAATGGTCAGAAAAAGATAATCAAGATTGGAACCGATTGCAAAGCTTGTTACAGATAGGAACGCAGGCTGCTGGAAATTACGGAACGACTTCAGGAAAATCCACGACAATGCCTTCTGTGACAAAAGATCCATTGCGTGATGCGCAGCAAGTACTTGGATTGGTCGGAGGAATTTTAGGGCTTTGTGATGTGAGAGCAAAAGAAAATATTATCCCTGTGGGGCAGAAAAAGGGATATCCACTTTATACCTTTAATTATAAAGGAAATCCACAACGTTATCAGGGTGTTATGGCGCAAGACGTGTTGCGTGTGAAGCCGGAAGCTGTTTATGTCAATGCAAAAACAAAATTATTGCATGTTGATTATGACAAAATAGGCCTGAAAATGGAGAAAATGAAAGGGGAGAAAATACCGGCATCTAAAAATAAAATTGCGGCTTTCTTTTCTTCATTTTTTGCTCGTTTTCCTTTTTTGAAAAAAGAGTATCTTCTATGAGTTCAATTTATAATTGGTCAATTATCGCATCAGAAAATGCTTATGCCGACGAGAGTATAAACTGGTCAGAAGGGCAACCGCCAAGCACAGTCAATGATAGTGCTCGCGCTATGATGCAACGCATCAAAGAATATTTGTTGGATAATGGGGGCGGGATTGAAACACAGTTTACTGTCGATGTGGAAAACGAGAGGACATCACTTCGTTTGGCGACAAAGTCTTTTTTTGAGACTTATATGGATGGCATTGTTGTGCGCTTTAAAGCACAAGGCGTCAACAGAGGAATAACAAATGTTTCTTTAAATCAATTGCCGCCAAGACCAACTTATATGGCAACGCCAGAGGGTATTATGCCTTTAAAAGGGGGGGAAATTCAAAAAGGGGGGCTTTATGAAATCGTCTATACGTGCGATATTGCCGGGAAAAATGCTGATGGATGGTTTTTAACCAATCCTACTATAAAACTTCCTGAAATTCCGCCCTTTCCTCCTTTGCCGGAAACTTTTTCTTCTGGATTTATTGGGACTTTTGCTACAGAAAAAATACCCTCTGGATGGTTACTCTGTGATGGTAAAGAATATTCGCGAAAGAACTATGCCAATCTCTTTGCTGTTTTGGGGGAAACGTGGGGAAAAGGAGACGGGAGAACAACATTCAATGTTCCCGATTTGCGTGGAATGTTTTTACGGGGGCTCGATAGTGGAAAAGCAATTGATAAAGGACGTCGCTTGGGAAGTCGACAAGAAGAGTCTTTTAAATCTCATACCCATGAAGGAAAAACAGATTCAACAGGTAACCACCAGCATAGTTATCCAATGATTGACAAGGTAGTTTGGGATATGAATCACGGTGAATATTATAGAAATCTGGCTCAAGTCTACAATAAAGATCGGTTAACGAAGGCTGCGGGAGAGCATGAACATAAGGTCTTGTTGCAAAAAACAGGGGGGGATGAAACACGCCCCGTCAATATGGCGGTGGTTTATGCTGTCAAAGCCTGAGAATGAAAGCTTTGAGAGAGATAAAAATGATTGCAAAATGTCTGTTATGAGAAAAAAATCTTATAGAATATAAAATCTTATAGAATATATTGTGCAGAAAGTTTTGAGGCGTTCTTTATTATTTTATTTTTTGTGCTGCCTTTGTTGGATGTGTAACGGTCAGTTTGCCTATTGTTTTTTAGAGGATCAAGACAGTGATTATTGAAGGTAGGGGTAAAAGAGAACAAAAAATCTTCCTTTATTCATAGAGTTTTTTTCTAAGGAATAAAGTTTTATCCAAAATGCTCTCTCTTGTGGTATCGTGATACATTGTTTAAAGCGCTGGGCTTAAAGTGCTGGGTTTAAGGTGCTGATAGGCGATGACAAAAAGCCCATGGGTAGAATTTTATCCTGTTATACCGTAAAACACCGTCATTAAAACACTATTATTGAAGCTGGTGATATAAGGAAAATAAGACATACAATACTTGATCCATTTAAGTATTAAAGAGACATCTATTCAGGGGAAGGGGTGCTTCGTTAAGCCTTATGCAATTGAATCATATAAGTGAGCAGCAGACGGAATCCCTTCAGAGTCGTTGGATTGTTTACAAATCGATGTGGGGCTAAAATCTTCGTCTTTTGAGGTGGCGGGAAGAGATCAACGGATATATTTATTTAAAGCGAGAAAAGGCAAAATGGTACTCTCCCTCTTTTGGGTAGAGCGTGTATGCAAAAGGCGTTCTTTTTTTTCAAAATGGGCGCTCTGTTGGCTAGAGCAAATTGGCGATGCGTTAACACATGGTGAGTAATTGAACTCTCTTAGATGCATTTTGTACTTGTCAGGAAACTTCTTGAAACAGAATGAGAGTGATACGAGAAAATCTGTAAGACAATAGTTTATCCCGTTGTGTCGTAAAATACCATTGTTTGAGATGCGGTTAAAACTTTATGCATTGGGATGTTTTTCGTCTGTGCGTATTCTTAAAGCAGCGTTTTTTGTAGAATAACTCTAGACAAGGCTGCATTTGAAGGGGAAGCTCAGTCAAATCCGTTAGATAAGAAGCCAGATTGTTTACAGATTGTTGTTTATCGATTGGCATTTTTTGAAGACCGGTGGAGAAGGCTTTGTCATTTTGGGGAAAGCCAACAAAGCATGCAAGGTGACATGTATTTTTCTTTGGTTTCAGGTGGTAAAATCATCATTTTAGGTGGAAAACAGACTATAATCTAAAAAAATACCTTGTAAAAATTTTCAATGAGGAAATTTTTTTCAAAAGCCTTTCACATGGTTGTCT
>NZ_JBHIMW010000004.1:261607-270373 GCF_042194445.1 Bartonella sp. MF74HXZ
TGAGGTTGTCTTGAGGTTGTCTTGAGGTTGTCTTGAGGTTGTCTTGAGGTTGTCTTGAGGTTGTCTTGAGGTTGTCTTGAGGTTGTCTGAGAATGTCTGAGGAATGCAAGAGCCGTACAACGGAAAAAGATATTCAAATGCTTAATACGCGTTTAGCTTATCAAAAAGGGGGATATAATGGCACTTTTTCCATTTTCTATTGCTGATATTGATGATCCTGAATGTATTCGTGTGGTTCTTTATGCTAGCGGAAGAATGGGACATGCTCCTTTAAACGCATTGTTGAAGAAAGCATATGAAGATATTACAAAAATTTCAAAGCGCATGGATGCTTTAGCAAAGCGCATGGATGTGTTAGAAAAAAAATTAAATACTCTAGATCCTACCAAGGTCGAACAGAAAAAAAATACGAAAAAAGAGAATCAAGACAGTATTAATAATGTTGTGAGTGCTGGAATAACGGCATCGAGCAGTATTGTGAGCGGATCAGACATTAAAATAGAAGCATTGTCCGCTGGAGACATATTTTTTTCTCCAATAAACGAGACGCCAAAAATAGACTACAGCTCTTTTGTTTCAAAACTTACAGCACAGGAGCCGCTAGAAATACACAGTAATGTTAGTCAATACATGGGTGTTGAGCAGTCTAGAGGGATTTCTTCTTTGTTTAAAAAGGAAAAATAGAAAAAAGCAGTCTATCGCAATTTTAATTTGTCAAAAATCCCATAAAAAGAAAGTTTTAATTGTCATAAGAACAAAAGCAGAAAAATTCCTATAAGAAAAAATGTGTGTCATTATATCTTTTCTTATAAAGAAGAGCAATGTTGTACTGTTGGAGCAGGCTTGAAAGAGAAATTTTCACTTGTTTTCTTATCAAACAAGATTGTACAAGCGGTTGTTGATTTGTCTTATCTTGCTTATGCTGTAAATACTGTCCTTTCAGGTGTGATGATATAAGGTAAACCTCTTTGTAAGAGCTAAAATAACACAAAAAGTGTTTTTAAAGGCGTGCCAAATATTTAAGGCAGGGCTTATTTGTTGAGCTTTAAGTTTAAGTAAATCACATGTGGGAAAGCTAAATGGACCCCGCTATAATCCGAGCTATTAATAGATTAGATTAGGTGAAGCTTCGTCTTTTGAAGTGGTGGATGCAAGTTAAGAAAAACCAGCTTTTACAAGCGTAAAAGAACGGGTTTTATTATAATTATGTACTTAAATCATGTGTGTTTTTCATGGATGATATTGAAATAAAACTACAAAGTATTTTGATTTTAGAAAGTGCGTTGTTGCAAATCACTTCCATTAATACGAAGGCGTCATTATTTATACTCTTTTTGGATAAGTTTTATAAATATAATTAAAAAGCTTGCAATATTATACAATTTGTGTATAAGTATTTATTATTGATTTCTTTTGTATTTTATTTAATTATATCTCTATTCATAAGCCGCGCCATTTAAAGGTGCGGCTTTTTTTTGTCTAATAGCAGGGGGGCTATATATCTATTATTGAGGTGGCTTTGGATGTTTTTTTCATTATTCGCATCATTGTATTTTGTGATTTCGTTTTGCAGTGAAATCTCTAAATTCTTGTGTGTTTTATCCCAGTGAGGAAGATTCAAAATAAAAATGCAGGTATCTGTTTAGTTTCTTTGCGTTGATTATAATGGGGGGCGTTGAATAGTTAAAGAATGTTTGTTACTGTTTGACGGAGAGTGGTATGGGGTGAAGTGTAAAATGGTGGCGCACTTGAAGGGCAATTATTATGCATGCCCGCATGATCAAAAATGCAAATGTGTCTTTTACAGTGTTTGTTGATCTCGATTAGAAAGTCCATTCTTTTCTTTGTTTGGAGTTTTACATCAATAATTTCTTATCTTGTTGTCGTGCTGCTTTTTGAGAGTGCTGTGATAGAAGGCATGTAAGTTTTATATATTGAAGTGTTTGTGTGTGGTGAATATGAGGGGTGTTTTTTTCGTCATGTGATGAACTCTTCGGGCGGTGGGGATTTTGTCCATAAAGCGTTATAAAATATCGCTTTTTGTTCTATGGTGATAGAGATCCCATGAGGGGCAAAGACAAAGGGGAAAGTCAAGTGGATTTTGCGAGCTAATCATGTAAACTGGAATGAATTCCATGCGGATATAAATCAGGTTCTGTTTGTTGCATATAGCGCTATTTGTTGCATAACTTGTGATAGCCAATTCTCTAAATAAGGGGATTTGACCGGTAGCAGAAAAAAGGAATCATTACGAGACAGAAAGAGTGCTTGTTTCAGAATGTCTAATGCTTTTGCATGACATAAGGAACGCGAAACTCTGTCACGCCTTCCTTTCATATTTTCAAGTCTAGGGTTATCCATATATTTCCTTCAACTTGATCTTTATGCATAGGACACAAGGGAATTGGATGCAAGGGAATTGGATACAAGAAATTGGGATGAATATTTTTGGGATAAGCAAAGCTAATATGTTACGCTCGTTGTTTTACAGCGCGTTTGATAAAAAGCTAAGACATCTTTCCAATCCATTATGTGTGTAACTTTAAGGCCTTGTTTTCTTAAGAGAGTACAGAGCTTTTTTATTGCTTGTCAAACAACATCAAATTTCAAAGCTGTAGCATGTTTGAGAGAAAGAAGAATGAGAGCCTTACGGATTCAGAAGGGCAAAACTCTCTGAGCGATTCCAGCTTTTGTAAGCTAGACTTTATGTATGTCAGATGAGGGCTGTATTTGAGTGATTTCTGAAATAGGAAGACAGCCTTATTGAGAAAAATATAAAGGCATATTAATCACTCGTCGTGCTATCATCTTTTTGCTTTATAATTTTCAAAACTATCTATAGCGATATTATTTAAATAATAAAGATAATGCCTTATGCCATTGTGTATCGCGTGTCTTTTTGGGATTATGCCTCTCACATAAAAACAGAATGCTCAAAATACTAAAATATTATTTGTCTTCGAATATACATTTATTGCATATTCACGGACTTGTTTTAAAGAGATATCTCCCTTATCTTTATGCTTCATAAAAGTGCAGACTGGTATTCTCATACACTTTTTCAGCTCCTAATAGTATGAAAGTCTTGGTTCGTGAGACGCTTTATAAGAGGCATATGCCTTTTTTGTACAGTTTTTAATCCACATGCCAGCTTCGCTTGTAACTTGCAAGCGACATGGTTTTGATCGTTTCAACAGAAAACAAATTTAGGATGAGAGAAACTTATGGTATTCAGGTCTCTTATTCGATATGAAAAACAACAAATACTCTTTATAAATCAATGTGATGTGTCTTAAAGAAGACGAATTGTTTATAGCGCCACATGGATGAAGAATCTTCGTCTTTTAAGGTAGTGAAAGAAAATTATAATCCCTATTTTTTCATAAAGGGCATGAGAAAAGTGTTTCACAAAAATTTTATACGATAAAAATTATACGATAAAAAAGAGTCTTTTGACATAAGAGTCTTGATCGTTTGCCGCTATAACCTGTATTGTGTACACAGATACTTCTATCATTTTTTGCTGTAAAAGCTTCTCTTGGGATGTTTAAAGGGTGCAATCTTTATGGAAAAAAGAATTCGTGCAAGGCAAAAGGCTTATTTTAAAAGATTATATCGCAAGATTGCTTTTGTTTGCATAATACTTTTTTGTATAGTGATTTTGTGTTTTGTTGTTGCAAAGGTGATCAGTTATTTTTCTTCTCATAAAAAAATAACACAACAAGCACCCGTTGAATTGGTTATTCCTGTTTTTGATCTGCGTGTATATTGCAAGGAAATTTCTGCTTCCGTTATGCCCGATATGAAAAGAGAAGTTTATCAGCATTGTCTTAATTTGGAAAGTGAGGCCTATTTTGCTATTCGTGAAATGTGGGATCAGCTTTCTGATACTGCAAAAAAACAATGTTTGACGTTGGTACGACCTGGGGATGGAAATTATTTTCTCTTACGCGATTGTTTTCTCAATGAAAAAGAAAATAAAAAAGGCAAAAGACGCAATTACTTTTAAGTTTTTATACGGAAAGTTAAAAGGATGCGAATTTTGATGAAAAGATAAAAACCCCTTAAATTACGATCTGCCTCGAGACCAATAGAAATTTTATTTATTTATCTTGTTATATTGCACTTCTTATTTAAGGTGTGGCGACATAAGGCATGGATGTCTCCTTGAAATGTTTAAGGGGGCGTGGTGGAGTTTTAGGAGGATTTGTTGAGCTTTTTTAAGGGAAATAACAGGCGTGGGAAATCCATTTCGTAATGGCTCTGGTGAAGGGTATAATGGTAAAGCCCCTATGAAGTGTATAAAATTTATAGAGCATATTCATCTTTACGTTTCAAACAAAAGTAAGCCCCAAGTACCACTTACACTTTGCGAGCTTTCAATGGTGTTTGCTGACAGCTCTTGAGCCTTAGAGATGGTTCATAAGAGGCACTTTTAGCCTTTCTTTATCGTTTTTACTCCACACAGGCTTTTCCGCGTGTAACATGAAAGAAAAAGAGATTGATTCAATAGCAAACAGATTGAGGATGAAAAATCCTAGGGTATTAAGTTTTCTTACTCAACACAAAAAATATGAATGATCATTATAAATCAATTCAGTGTACGAATTTTACAAGAATTTTGATTGTTGACAGAGCAGTGTGACTTGAGAACCTTCGTTCTTTGAGGGCGTAAGTCAATAGAAATGACAAAAATGAGTAAAAAAGAAACATTCCTTTTATAAACATTCAAGGCTGCTTCATGCGTAAAGTGCTGTGCTGGGTTTACAAATGTGCTTGTTTTATAATTCCAGTTTTCTTTATCAGAAAAGATAAGAGAGGAAATGCGTTATGCCATTCTTATTGATAGTTTTTGAGGAGAGCATGTTTTTGAGAAGAAGCTGATTTTTAGAAAAGTGTGACATATTGGTCATTTTTTTATAATTTTATATTTTTTTTGTATTTAAATATTTTGCTTTTTAAGCTCAATTTGTTATAAATAAAAACTGTGATTAATTTAAAAACTCCATGGGTTAAAATAGAAATTGATAGTATCTGGCTTATTTAGGAAAGAAGATTAATCTCTTGGTGATTATAGGGCTTGAATAATACTTCGTATTAATCTATCTATAAAGATCAAGAGGTTTTGTGAAGCGATCGTGGATTATCGCTCGCAAGGGGTTGCTTTAGCGATGAAGAGAGGCTATATTCATAAAATAAAGAGGTTCGCGCAGTGACTCGTTGGGATGGAAGTGCTTGTGAGTTAAATGCACGAGGGGGTAGAGGATATCGGCGTTTTTAGGAGCGGTGGTTTTAGAGCAAAAAAGGAAGCTTCTAATATTCTCTGGCAGGAATTTTTCTTTGTCAGGTGTGTTGTATGTGTGTTTTCCTTTTTGTTTTCCACAAGATAATTATTTTTTTAGTGAAATATGGTTTATTTTAAAAAAAACACTTGGCATTTTATGTGAACATCATTAGGTTTCTGCTGTTTAACAGAGAAAGAGGGAATTTTTGATTTACGATTTCCCTGCTGTTTTATGATTTTCAAGAAAATATATGCTTTTATCAATATCAGTAGGGTTCGTTTGAGTAAAATAAACGCGGATAGCTTGATAACCGTATGTTAAAAATGATTAGCATTATCAAAAGGTAATGCAATGAGGAAGAGTCAATTAAGACATACATTAAGACAAACACTCCAAAAAGGGATAAAGATGAGGCCACAACAAAATAGACGGGTACGCGGTCGCAATAATAACAATAATGGTAATAACAATAATAATCGTCGCGGTCCTAATCCGTTGTCTCGTAATTATGAAAGCAGCGGTCCGGATGTTAAAATTCGCGGGAATGCTCAGCAAATTGCCGATAAATACATAAGCCTTGCGCGTGATGCACAAGGTGCGGGTGATCGTGTTATGTCGGAAAATTATTTACAACATGCCGAGCACTATTTGCGTATTATTTTAGCAGCAGCTGGGCAAATGTCTCAATCGGCTCGACGTGATGAAAATCGTGGTGATGAAAATCGTGATGAAAACAACGAGCAAGAATGCGGTGAAATAAATCTTGACGGTGAAAAAAAGGATGCTGTCGAGGGTGATACAGATGTATTACAGATGCCGTCGCAAAAAAATGGCAATGGCCAATATGCTAAAACGCAAAATGGGGATGCGCGTGAAAATGCTTTAGAGGCTCTATCGGATGAAAAAACGGATCAAGAGCACTGTCTCTCTGAGAAAAATGTTGAACCTGTCAAAAAAACACGCCGTTCTCCCCGTCGACGTACTGTACGGACCCAACAAGATGAATCATCTCTTGAGCTTTCACTTACAACAGCAGAAAGCACGAGCAATGGAGATGCATCAACAGCAACAAAAGAGGTTTCTTCGTTGCCTGGATTAGGTGAGGGAATACAGAGAAAAACGCGCCGTCGCCGAGTGGTCAATCTTGAAGCAGAGGAAAATGTTTAAACCTGAAGGGTGCTGTTTAAGCGCTTGTGGTGATGTTATTAGTATCATGATGGTAAATTATATATGCTCAAGAAGCTTTTTGCGCTTCTTTGAATTTTCACGGTCAGTCCTAGGAACTTAACGAAGGGTGTCGACAGACAAGATTGCCTCTTTGCTGGGATTTAAGTAAGGGGATACAGAGAAAAGCACGCCGTTGCCTAAATGGTCACATCTTGAAGCAGAGGGAAAATGTTTAAACCTGAAGGGTGCTGTTTAAGCGCTTGTGGTGATGTTATTAGTATCATGATGGTAAATTATATATGCTCAAGAAGCTTCTTGCGCTTTCTTTGAATTTTCACGGTCAGTACTAGGAACTTAACGAAGGGTGTTGACAGAAAAGATTGCCTCTTTGCTGGGATTTAAGTAAGGGAATACAGAGAAAAACGCGCCGTCGCCCAAGTGGTCGTATCTTGAAGAAGAGGAAAATGTTTAAACCTGAATGATGCTGTTTAAGCGCTTGTGGTGATGTTATTGGTATCATGATGGTAAATTATATATGCTCAAGAAGCTTCTTGCGCTTCTTTGAATTTTCACGGTCAGTCCTAGGAACTTAACGAAGGGTGTCGACAGAAAAGATTGCCTCTTTGCTGGGATTTAAGTGAGGGGATATAGAGAAAAGCACATCCGTGTATTTTAAGAGACAGTTCTTGTATAAAGAACGCAATGTCGTTGTTTTATTTATTGACACTTATATTTAATATTGTTCAATGTATTTATGCCCATTTTGCGATGGTGCTCATAAATTCTATCATGTGAAATACATCGGTTATCTTTGCTTAATAAAAGATGTAAGCTGGGCGTTATTGCTTTAATTTTCAATGTTGCAACAGTTCTTCTTTTGATACCGGATCATTCATAAGAGGTATTTTTATTCATCCATTTCCTTGCTGGGATATGTGAGCAAATGATTTTGATTAAGTTCCTCATGAACAGATTTGAAGGGGGAGAATCTTACAGTATTTGAGGTTCTCGTTCGACATGCAAAATAAATGATCACTATAAATTAATTATGTTGAATTTTTGCATTCAAGAAGATGCATTTCTTGTACATTCATTAGAATTTTCCTAAGCGATGTCAGTTTGCTTAAGCATGGGAATGCGTTGATAGAAAGGTTTCTTCTTTTCCGAGATTAGGTCAGGAGATACAGAGAAAAACGCGCCGTCGCCCAAGTGGTCGTATCTTGAAGCAGAGGGAAATGTTTAAACCTGAAGGGTGCTATGTAAGCGCTTGTGGTGATATTAGTTTGCTTAATGAGGCATTGTTTTCGATATTTCTTTTTTTGTTTCAACAGAAAGAACGGCGATTAATGCACCGGTGTGATAATTGTAAATCATAAATTTTGTTTGTCCATCAGGGGTTAAAACTTTCAGTACAATATTGTGTTCTGAGAGGCTTTGCGACAAAATCTGTGTTTTTTCCGGTAGAGAGAGCGTATGATGGATAACGTGTGGGGTTTTGCTGGGAGAGGAAGATAGCTCTGTTTGTTTTGGCGCTGATCCGGTTGCTACCACTTTATAAACAATTAAAAACAGTACGGTTAGAATAAGGAAAAGCGTTATTAAAACGGAAATAATCATTAAACCCATAAGTTTTTTTCTCACTCGTTCTACAGCAGGATCTAAAGGGAGATCTTGAGGCAGAGAGTTTTGCTCTGTGTGATGGTCTTTTGAAGGTTGCATGCGCTTATTATCCATCATGTCTTTCATTGAGTATTTTTTGAGATCTGATGGGTTTATGCTTTTAAAGTTTTTTGTGCAAGAGGTTTGTGGAAGAAGAATGCAAAAGAGGAAGCGATGTTGGTAAAATACCTTCTTTCTGGACTGTAGATATCTTGTTATCTACGTTTTGGCTTTTAAGCAGGAAATTTCCACGGTTTGTTACAGACCAGATCAACTTTACTTCTTGTTGATGTAAATCCGCATGGACGTTTATACATTGAGCAAAAATTTGTTGTCCAGAAAATGAAAACTTTTTTGTGGACGGTATCATGGATTGTTCACATGCTTGAGCCGTTGGATAGATTTTAACCATTGTATTGTTCGAATAGCAACTATTAAAATCATCTGTACATGAAACTAATAAGAGGATAAAAACAAAGGGATTCATCAATCATTTTCCAAATGAGAGGTTGACAGCATGGGCTCCAATTTGTCAGCCTAGGGGCTTCTTCACTGTTAAACGTTTTTACAGTTTTTTAGTTCCTCCTTTGAGATGTCCGTTCCTCCTTTGAGATGTCCGTTCCTCCTTTGAGATGTCCGTTCCTCCTTTGAGATG
>NZ_JBHIMW010000004.1:270473-279138 GCF_042194445.1 Bartonella sp. MF74HXZ
GTTCCTCCTTTGAGATGTCCGTTCCTCCTTTGAGATGTCCGTTCCTCCTTTGAGATGTCCGTTCCTCCTTTGAGATGCTAGTTCTATAGTGAATTAATCAAAGTCATTGGCTTGCACGTCATAAAAGGGTGTGTATGGGCTTTGTGGCGGTGAGAAATATTTGAAAAAAGACTAAAATGCCTCTTATGAACGCTCTCAAAGGTCAATGGCTGTTGTAACATGAGGGACAAAGGGTATGATAATGCTCAGCTACTACTTTTATGAAGTGAAAAGAGGTATGAAGGTAAAGAAGGATGGGGAGTAAAAAGGGGCGTGCTTGATGGTTCACTTTACGGGGGCTTATTATATTTTATTTACAGACACTGTTTTGAAATGAGCGTGGATGCGCTGGGAAATATTAAAAAAGTGCGTGAATGAAAAACACAAGTGTATTCTGTTTTAGGATGTCCTATTGTATCTGAAGAGGATATCTCCATTAAAGAATGCGATAAATAAAAGCATAAAATGTGTAATTTCATCAGTTAATTGTCGTTGTCGTGGATGCTTTAGTCCCGTAAAGCTGAAGAGTGATGATGGATGTTAGCTTTACTCCTTGAAATTTTATATTCTGCCAAAATGGAATTGTATGCGCATTGCGAAAGTTACACAAAAAGAGATAGGTAATAGGTTCGCTTTTATTTGGCATATAAAAGCTGAAACGGTTTACTCTTCATTGTTTTGGTTTTTCTCTTAAAATATGCGGTTCTATAAGGGATGAAAGTTGATTGACAGCAGGAATGGATTTTATGCGGCTTAAGTTCTCATCGTTAAGGTTTTTCGTTAAGGTTGTGGGGAGCTATTGGGGGGCATAGTGGTTGGTTTAAAGAGGCTGGAAAATATCTTTGTGCTTAATAAAATAGATGAGAAATTTTGCTAAAAAAGGGGAAACTCCTCTTGTTTGTTATTTGAAATGCTCTTTTAAGAAAAAATATCAAAATAAGTATCAGGAACAGAGAGGCAATAGATAATTCCTTCTTTTGTCAATTTGAGGGAAGCGGAACCATTTACGGAAATGGGAACGATTTTTTCGAGAACGGCACTACCAAAACAGGCTTTTTTATTGTTTGTGGGAGGGATGCCAGATTCAAAATTTTCATGCCAAGTGATGATAAGTTGCGTTTTACCATTCAGTTTTGTTTCGATTTCACAGCGTACACAGATGCTACCCTTTTCTTGGGAAAGGGCTCCAAAAGAAAGAGAATTTACAATTAGTTCATGAAAAGCCAAACCAATATGCAAAGCGGCATTGGGAAAAAGATAAGGATCTACGCCTTCAAGTGAAAAACGTTCTGTTTCTTTCATAAAATAGCCTAAAGCCTGCGTTTGGACCAATTCGCGAAATTGAGCACCACGCCAATCGGAATCAGTAATCAGATCTTGAGAATGAGAAAGAGAATGAAGACGACCTTGAAATTTGCGTAAGAAAACCTGAAGAGATTCAGTATAGCGGGCGGTTTGGCTGGCAATACTTTGAATGATCGCTAGAAGATTTTTAGAACGGTGACTGACCTCGCGAAGAAGGATTTTAAGCACTTGTTCACGGCGGCGTAAACCGGAAATATTAACACCGGTGGTGATAATACCGATAATGTCTCCGTTATCATTACGATGGCAATCAATAGAAAATTTATACCAAATCTCTTGTTTTTTTGTATCTTCAAAACGTGCTTCAACAGTTTGCATTTTGCCACTCGCTAAAACTTGCAGTTTGATGGTTTCCATATTGTCTGCAAGGTCAAGCGAAAAAAAGTCGCTGTCACGACACCCAACCCGCCATTTATTGTGCAAATGGTGTGGCAAGTTTTCAGCCCATAAATAAACCAGATTTGTTGCCTGATAGAGAACACAAATATCAGCACCACGAATCGCTTGCATGAGCGCACTCATATGAGATCTATCCATGGGAGGCTTTGAAAGAGGCGTAACGATCATAATTTTAAGATGTTACTCTGTTCTAAGCCGCTTTAGAAGCATTCTCTTGAAAAAATAAAGCTTGGGAAATAAGCGCTTTCACCATATCAGGGTTAAAAGGTTTGGTCACTAAAAAAGTTGGTTCTGGACGCTCGCCGGTCAGCAGCCTTTCGGGAAAAGCCGTGATGAAAATCACCGGTATACGGTCATTTTTCAAAATCTCGTTGACCGCGTCAATCCCTGAACTGTTATCGGCTAATTGAATATCAGCCAAAATCAACCGTGGTTTTTTCTTATGATACATGATGACAGCTTCATCACGCGTGCGCGCTATTCCTACAACATGATGACCTAAGCTTTCTACCATTTGCTCAATATCAAGCGCAATAAGAGGTTCATCTTCAATAATCATTACTTCAGTGGCAATTTGTTGAGAAATATCAATGGATGCTTGGTTGAGAAGCTTACGGAATTCTTTTGTATCCAGATTCATGATTTCGCTGGCTTCTTGTTCATGAAATCCTTCAACGGCAATGAGCAAAAATGCTTGGCGTGCACGGGGCGTGAGATAGGATAATTTGGCACTGGTTTTTTGTTCAAGACCAAATTGGGGCAGGGGTTCAGGGATGTTCGGTGTGGTTTGGTCAAAAAGATGGCAAAAAAGCCAATAGGTACCAATTCGGTCACTGGATGCTTTGGGAAAAATGGAGATATCGGCGATGAGTGCTTCCAACATCGCGGACACATAAGCATCGCCAGAGGATTGGCTACCGGTGACAGAGCGGGCAAAACGCCGAAGATAGGGAAGATGCGGGGCAATGCGCGTTGATAATGACATAATTTATAACTCCTTTGACCTTTCAAGCATTTTGTTGGTTGAAATTCTCAACAGATAAAAAAGTTCCTTGATTTGTATGGAACTTTTTACCGACAGCTATATTTACAACCATAAGGCGAAAAAATTCTTCGCGGTGCTACTGATATTATATGGATTAGGGGGATGAAAAATGAACGACCGTGATGAAAAAAATCTCACCACACAATTTACAGTTGGAGATGATCTTCTCGGGGTCAATAGCGAAATAGCACGGAAGTTACGTCAATTTTACATGGAAATTCAAGAAGAAGCACTGCCACGGTGTTTGCTCGAGCTTTTAGAGAAGTTGGAGCGCGCAGAGCAATTTGGCTTAAACAATGTGGAAAAGGTTTGAATCCTTTATGTCAAAGTGCGCGAAAAACTTTAAACAAGAACTTCTTTTGGTGTTGCCGGCTTTACGAGCTTTTGCTGTTTCTTTAAGTGGTAAGCAGGATAAAGCCGAAGATTTGGTCCAAGATACTGTTATGAAGGCATGGGCTAAGCAAGATAGTTTTGAGATGGGAACCAATCTTAAGGCTTGGCTTTTTACCATTTTGCGCAATGAATTTTACAGTCAAATGCGTAAAAAGGGAAGAGAAGTTCAAGATACCGATGGCGTGTTTACTCAAAATGTCGCTGTTCATCCGGCTCAATATGGATCGCTTGATTTGCAAGATTTCAAAAAAGCCTTAAATTTGCTTTCTGCCGATCAAAGAGAAGCCATTATTCTCATTGGGGCATCGGGTTTTTCTTATGAAGATGCTGCGGCTATTTGTGGTTGTGCTGTTGGAACCATTAAAAGCCGTGTGAGCAGGGCGCGTAATCGGTTACAAGAACTTCTCAAGGTGGATGGTGAGTCTGATTATGGTCCTGATTCTTATTCAGCTGGAAGTACATTGTGTTCATTTAACGGCTAAAAAAGCATAATAATTATGATCGATAGCCTTGTTTTTTTTATTCCCGTTATAGCTATTACAGTAAAGTCAGTATCTGAGGAAATTCAGAGTGTTTGGCGTGTATCCTTAGGAATACAAGAAAAGCCTGTATAAACTTTCCCACGGGCTTTAAGTTTTATGTTCCATAAGGTTGCCTTCCTTTGTGCTGAAAAATGACGACTTTCAAGTTCGCCAATGGACATTCTATGACAACAAAAACAAATTTGATGCCTCAAATGCCTTCTTCTGATGCAACGATATCACGCTGGCGGTGGGTAGCGATTGTTGTTTCTCTTGTTATGGCTCTTTTGGCATCGGTTTTTATTATGTTGCTTTCAAATGCCGTTGATCGAGAAGTCGCACAGTTGAATACAAGTTCAGAATTGCGTGAACAGGCTGATTTGGTCCTTATTAGCTTGATTGATATGGCAGTTGCTGATCGCAGCTATGCAAAAACGCGCAAGGCGGAAGATAAAATACGTTTTGAAAATGCAGAGCGGGAGTTGGGGGATATTCTCGATTATATCGCACTTATTGTTTATGCGCATCCACAATGGGATGAATGGTTTACGGCTTTTAAAAAAGAGGTTGAAGCACGAAAAGCATTTATGAATGCCCATATGCATGCTCTTGATGCGATTCCTGAACAACCTTCTCATGCTGCCTCTTTTGAAGGATCAAAGATTCCTGTGGCACGTTTAGCTCAATTGATGACAAGCTTTATTAATGGGGATGATGTGGTGCGACAAAAACAGCGTGAGGGGATCGCATTGATGCGGGCTGCTTTGACATTGGCAGCTATTGTTTCTGTTGTGAGTACTTTTATTTCTGCCTATTTTGTTATTAATCGTTTTCATCGTGATGTACGCTCTTTAAAATTGTATCAATTGCTGCTTCATAGCGAAAATATCGCTCTGGAAGCCCGCGTGAAAGAACGGACACAAGAATTAGAAAGAGCACGCAATCACGCTGAAAAAGAACGCCAACGGGTTGAAATATTGTTGCAGGATGCAAGCCATCGCATTGGCAATTCTCTTGGGACGGTGTCTTCTTTGCTGGGGCTCCAGTTAAACCGGAGTAAAAATGAAGAGGTACGTTCTGTTCTAGGAGCTGCACGTGATCGTATTCAGACAATTTCTACAGCACATCGTCGTTTGCGCTTAAGTGATGATATGGAAACGACTTTTTTGGCAGAGTTTCTCAGTTCTGTTGTGCATGATGTCGAATTGGCAGTCCCTTTTGAATTGCGTGAAAACATCGCCATTCACACAAACTTTAAAGATTGTCGCCTGTCTTCAAGAGATGCGACAACACTTGGAATTATCCTTGGTGAACTGCTGACAAATTCCTTAAAACATGCCTTTCCTGATCAACGTACGGGTCATATTTATATCTCTTTTGGTCCCCAGAAAGATGGACAATTGATGCTCATTGTAGAAGATGATGGCGTGGGAATGAAAAGCCAAACTTTAGAGCAAAAAACAGGACTTGGTCGTGTGGTCGTGGAACAGCTCTGTATGCAATTTGGTGAGAAACCTCTGTTTGAAACTTCTGCTTTAGGAGGCACAAAGATTATCATTCCTTTGCCAAAACTTAGCATGAATAGTTCAAAAAAAAGCTCTGACTGATTTTTTTAAGAGATAAATTCTTTACTCTCTGCTTGTTCGTTTTAATAAAAATGAGAAAAAATATAACTTAGATAACGCGAACACAGCACCATTCATATCAGATTGTCAATTGTCTTCAAGAGAAGCAACATTGCTTCTTTATCTTTTGCTCTCTTTGTTTTTTACTTTGCTGACTCTGATTATTGGCTTTCAAAATTCTCCTGTTTTTGTATGTTTTATAGCTTTGAAGTACTTGAGTTAAAATTTAAATTTATTTTGAATAAAAGCTCCTTTAAACCGATAATACTTATATTAGTAAGCTTATTAGTAAGCTCTATTTCTTTGTGAAGAGATTGTTTTTTCAAATTTTGTTATTTTTTGTAAGGCATGTAAAACTTTAAATATGTGGTGTTTTTGTAAAAGTGTGTAACGAATATTCTTAAGGATAACTTGCTCGTAAAGTTTATGAAACACTGTCCTTTAGGGCTATGAACAGCATAAGCATTCAACAGGTGAAATCTCTTCAACAAGAAGTCGGGTTATTTGTAGAATGATATGGGTTTTAGAATCTTCATCCTTTAGAAAAACTCACCTTTGATTAAAATTTTATTGCATGGAAAACAAAGGGATTTTTATCGTTTTGATAAAACAAACAAGAAGAGTTAGCCTTTTTGGGTTTCATATTTTGCACTTTTCTATCGTGCATAAACATGCAAAGGGGAGGGCGTTTTATTTTTAATCATTGTTATGCGACCTTGGGTGGTGGCATATTTCGGCGAATTCTTTATAGATATTTAAAGTGCGGCAATCTCTTTAAGAAAAAAATCTCTTTGAGAAAAATAAGCGCTAAAGCATATTTTTAGATGTTTTGAGTCGTAAAAATGCAGATGCTTTTATGCTTTAAGTTTCTTCGGAGGGGGTTATCGGGCTGTTGATCAAGGCATCAATATTGTTTTTTTCTTGTAGGAATGTTTGTAGGTCTTGATTGGTTAAGGCTTTGCTATCCGGTATACGGATGCGCATGGGGTCAACTTTGACGCCATTGACAATGATTTCAAAATGACAATGGGGACCGGTTGCCATTCCTGTTGTTCCAACATACCCAATGATTTGTCCTTGTCGTACTTTCACGCCTGGTTTGATGTCTGGTGCATAACGGCTTTGGTGTGAATAACTGCTGACATATCCATTGGCATGTTGAATTTCCGTGTGATTTCCATAGCCACCTGTTACGCCTACTCTTGTGACAATACCATCTCCTACAGCAATAATGGGTGATCCTTTAGGAGCAACCCAATCAACTCCCGTATGCATGCGAACATAGCCTAAAATAGGATGTTTGCGTGGACCAAAGGGAGAGCCAAAAATCCCATTTGGTGTGGGTTTGCGCAGCAAGAAAGGCTTTGAACTCCTCCCTTCAGAATCATAATAATCAACGCTTCCATCTTTTAATTGATAACGGTAATATTTATAAGTTGTATTTCCAAAAGTTGCGCTAATATAACGAATTTCTGGATCAGTGTTTTTTGATGCTTCCTTTGCTTTCAAGTTCTTTTTGCCATTTTGGTTTTCTTTATCGCTTTGTGGTACGGCATAAAATATTTCGATTTGATCATTGGGGGTTATCGGACTTTTCATGTCAATATTGGTGGCAAGCAGACGAATAAGACGATGAGAGAGAGATTGTGATATATTATGGCTTAGCAAAGCACGATAGAGTGCATCATAAGCTGTTGGTAATTGCGCGCTATTGATATAAGAATGCGGAATACCATTTTGAAAAGCCGTTTTAAGAGCTTTAGACATTTTAGGCTCTGTGCTTTCAACGAATTGGCCTTTATCATTTAGCGCAATGGTGAGAACATGATACATCCCTTGATAGATACTTGCGCGTACGAGATGATCTTCTTCACCAGCTTGTGTCACGATGCCAATGCGTAAAAGACTTCCCTCTTTAAGGGTATCGGAAAGGTTAATTTTTTCTAGCGTTTTTACGACCTGTTCAATTTGCTTTTTTGTATAACTGGTTTTTTTGAAAGCATCGGCTATCGTTTGTTTTTTACGAATAGGAATAATATCTTCAACATAGTTTTTTGTCAGATCGATACGGTGACTTTGAGGGGAAACGGTTACATTTTCTTGAACAATGCGAACTTCAGGGGATTCTGTACCTTGGGAATCAGTGGATGTATCTTCTAACTTTAAAGGATCAATCAATGTGAGAACTGAAAGAAGTTCGGTACTTTTTTCTAAAGTAAACCCAGCTTTTTGCACTTCTTGTTGTGCCTCTTCATCTGTCAGGGTATCGTTGTCATCAAAATCGAATTGATTTACCTTAAAATCATAGCTGCGTAAGGTGATTTTTGTTTCAACCTTTGCTCCATAAATCTGTCCAGAATCTTGTGGTTTGGCGCTTTGATTTTTCGAATCACTGGCAAGAATGCTTAAAGAATCAAATTTTGGATAGCTATATTTCTGGGGGCGCTTTTCGGCTAAAGCCATACGAATCCATTCAAAATGTTGTGTTTGAATAACTTGTTCATCGCCTTTTTTTTGCAGAATCGATAGTTCAAATTGACGCTTGCTGTCAAAGCTTTGCCGTGCATGGGTGGGAGAAATACGATCCCCTTTATACCCATTGGCCTCAGGATCTTGTGTGTGAGAGAGATTTTCTTTTGTAAACCATTGCGGAGGGGTTACCAATCGCTGTTGTTCATCAAGAGCCGTAAAAAGTGCAATACCCATAAGAATGCAGGAAGTGATTCCTGTCAGAACGGTTCCCGTAAGCCAACGGGCCGAAACTTGTCGGCGCGCAGGACGCAAGCGTCTAACGACAAGAGCAGGGTCCTGTCCGGGATCGTTTTTTTGTTGTTCGTTATCCCACATAGATTCTAAGAGTACTTTTTCAATATTAAATAAAGAAAGCTAGCATAGCTTAGCATGTTTCTACAAGAATTTGATTCTTTTTACAAATTACAGATCATACGAATTCTCTTTATACAGTAATGTCTTTATGAATCGTACCTGTGCAGAAAAATTTCCTTATTAAAGTAACATAAAACAAGCGTTATTGTGATTAATCCATTCCTAGGCACTTCCTATTTTTATGCATTGCAATGGGGTGCTATATTTTACTTTAAAGGCGCTATGCTCCCTTTAACTCTTTCTGTTTTCATGTTTTATTTTTATTTTAGTGTAATGTATTGAAATACAACCAGATGTTTGCGCTATTTTATTTTTAAAAAAAGTAAAAAATGATATTGACTCTTTATTTGAAAGAGTACTATATACGACGAGTAACGAGAGCGGTTTCTGCT
>NZ_JBHIMW010000040.1:0-522 GCF_042194445.1 Bartonella sp. MF74HXZ
TGTGGCACTGTATATTTCTTTTATAAAGCGTTTGATATCGTATTACAAGGTTACGCGGCAATTAAATGCAGCGCTGAAAAAGCGTATGTAGCGCTCATGTCATGGGGGGAGGTATGAGTTTTAGATCATGCCATTGCTTCACAGCTTGGGAGGAGGGCATGGATTGTTTTTCTCATTTTACGCTGATCTCTGTTTGAAAAGGGCTGATGCCAATCAAGAGGCTTGCAATAGGCTTTGGCTGTTTATCAGAGGTTTTCTTGTTTTCTGTGAATTTGCAAAATCGTAAAAACGTGGAACTGTAATGGCTAGGATGTGTGGTTGATCAAGAGCCGTGAGGGTTGTGGGGTGGTTGGGGAGAAGAGGGTGCCAATGGAGGCGTAAAGGTTGGATTGTGAAATGCGTCATTGGAATGGGGGAGTTTGGTGAAAATAGCTGATGTCAATTAATAGGCTTGTAATAGGCTTTGGCTGTTTATCAGAAGTTTTCTTGTTTTCTGTGAATTTGCAAAATCGTAAAAACGTG
>NZ_JBHIMW010000041.1:0-521 GCF_042194445.1 Bartonella sp. MF74HXZ
CAGGGATTGTTTTATTAATAGGTACACGGTTCCTATCATTGGGCTGTTTTAGCTTTGGTGCTAACGCACAAGCTGATAGAATGTTTGCAATCAAAATTACAAGAATGACCGACTTCATTTTAATACGACTCTTTTTACTGTTATATCATCTTGATATTTGTTGTCATTATTATAATTTTGATACTAAAGTAAAGTGTGTAGTTTACGATAATTGATCTTTTCTTAATTTCATTTTTAAATTTATGAAAATAGCTCAATTTCAGTGCGAATATTTTTTACTTTAGGATTGGATATCCTTGCTATTTTGTCATATGGATATTAGGGGCGTCTGTTACGGGAACCATTGCTTTTTATCACCTTTAATTTCTATGTCTCCATAGATGTCCAAATGTAATGCCTTTTGCGAGAGAATTGGCAATGCTTGATAGTTTGAGTAACAGCATAATGGATATAATGGACAAGACGATAGCTCCCCCAAACATGAAGCTTATATTCTGGTCGTAGTCGAGTTTCATATCGCT
>NZ_JBHIMW010000042.1:0-512 GCF_042194445.1 Bartonella sp. MF74HXZ
AAATGGCAGGTGTTGGACAATCTTTGCCAAAAACGGCTCCTCTGGTTGATCGCATCACCCGTGAGGCGGAAAAGAACCTGATCAAAGCCGCCATTGGCACGAGCGTTCAAACGGCTCTTGAGGGTGGCTCTCTTGACAAGAACTTTTTTAACAATCTGCGCATCGCCCTGTCTGATACGGTTGGCAAATCGTTGGCGGAAGAAATCGGTACTGCCAAGGCAGAAGGCAAAATAGACACGGTCACGCAGATCGTTGCCCATGCAGGACTTGGCTGCTTAAAAGGCGCTGTTGCGAGTGGTGCTTGCACGGCCGGTGCTGTGGGTGAAGCCTCAGCTATGCTCCAGTTTCAATTGTGGGTGCAAGGCATTGTGAAAGAGGAAATGGGGGATCTAAACGGTCGCACCCCAACTGCGGAAGAGGAAGCGCGTATAAACGCAAAGATTGATGCGCAGTTTGCTGACTTTAGAGACCACACCATTGATGTTGCACGGGCTGCTGGGGGCGTTGCCGCT
>NZ_JBHIMW010000005.1:0-49822 GCF_042194445.1 Bartonella sp. MF74HXZ
CTTCAAGATCTTCGTCAAAAGACATCCTTCCACGCCCTGGAACGCGGTAAAAGAGGTACCTACCCCCATTCTCACCACCATGATAAAAGCGAAAACATGCCCCTTTATTGATCACAAGACCTTTTCTATTTTTCGGATCGGCTTCCAGAATTCTGTGAGGCTGATCAAAACGCACATTCTCTAAAAAATAAGTGGAAAGAAAACCTACTGTTGCCTTGTTGGTGAGCTGATCAACCATTAGATTCAACGTCTCATCCGCTTGAATAAAGAAGAGCACTATTTTGACTCCCTCCATCATTCGTGCTTTTTGTTCAACTAACTCTTTAAGAATGGGTAGGATGCTTTGATGATCGCTTTTGCAAAGATTTTCTTGTTTGTTGACGTTTTCTTTCATTCTCAAAATGAGTTATCATGGCCCGTTCCTTCTTGCTCGTATTGCTTAGACCAAAAGTATCATTGTCCATAAATTGCTGATATCCAGCTATCATGAGATCGGTTAGGAACGAGTCACTTTTCGGAGGTTGTGTAAAATAAATCCCCTTTGAATCCTGCAATTTATATCGAAAACCTGCTTTTTTCATGCACTCATATACTGAAGCAAATTCACTTGCATACGAATTCATATCACTAGAAGAAGCATAAACCGGTTTCCAGCCACATTTTAAAAGTGATTGTTCGATTACAGCCCGATCTGCTTTAGGCTTTTCCCATAAAACCAAAGTCGATGGGGGAGGATTGCCTAACTGACATCCAGCTGTACTTAAGAGAGCCATGCTGCTCAATAGTTTTAAGATTTTTTTCATTTTTCCCCTCCTCCATAGTTTTTTCCAAAAACTCTTGTAAGAAGATGTGAATTGCAAGCCGAGAGTTTTCTCCGCCTTTTCAATCTGTAAATCATCTGTTTCATTCTCTTCATCATCTTCACTACCCAAATTGATAATCTCATCATCATATTTATTCACTTTATCAATTAATACTGCAACATCAGCTAAGGTATAGGTTTTCATGAATCTTCCCCTGCATGGTCCTTAATTCTTTTACAGAGAAATTCATAAAAATTACTTGCGTAATATTGGGGATCATCAAGTGGAAACTTAAGATAGAGTGGGCATTCTCCATCCCGAAATTGAGTATAATCAAAGTAAAAGGTTTCACCAAAATCAGTTGTGCAGATAACAAGTTGTTTGGGATTCGTAAAGCCATCTCTTCTATCGAGCAAATTTCGGTAAACAATATCACCAGCAGGAATACCAGCACAGATTTCATAAATACTGAATATTTCTTCACCTCCAACTTCTCCGCCTCCATAATTTTTTAAAAAACCCTTATAGGAAGAGGTAAATTGTAAATCGAGAGTATTCTCAGCTGTTTTAATCCTTACATCATCAGGGGCATTATCTTTAGTACCAAAATTAATAGCATGACTATGCATATCAATATATTGTGCAACATCCGATAAAGTATAACTTTTCATAAATTTTTCTCCATAAGTCACAGCGTGTTTTTACTAATAATTAGTGTTTCTACTGATCAATATTTCTCTACCATAGCCAATGGAATTGGGATTACATTGATAGAATCATAAGGGATATTTTCTTGAAGGAGCTCTTTTCTCATCTGTGTCTGTAAAATCATCTCGCATTTACAATATATGATATAATTAAAGGGGATGATCATTAAAGCTTAGAGAGCGCCTTTTAGTGTCATTACTCCAATATTTGCAATAATTACTTTTTCTTTTTTCCTGCTTAGGAGACTTTTTTTGAAATCCAACAAATAACTTTTTTGATAAAATTTGTCTTTGGCTTCATATGAGCAACCAAACTCTTGTCTTGATAAAATGAGTAGAGAACTTCAGCGAGAGGACTATCTTGTTCTTGTGTCATAGGATGTAACATAATAGGCCTACAATCGACTCCAATAGGAGCTCTTCCTGATACCATTCTTTCCACATTTGTACCTGTTACTATCTGTCCTTTTTCTTTCCAAGAAGAAACTGTTTCAGGCTCAAACAGTTCATCTTCCTGATAAACTTTTTGACATTTAAATTCCACAGGCTCTGCTGCCCCCATAATTTTTTTCTTTATCCATTTCATGATTTATAAGCCCCTTCGATTTTTTCAAAATAATCAATGTATTCTTTGTTCTAAATAGACTTAATACACTCTCCTTCCAAGAGCGAGATTATTCCTCGCTAGAAAACTCTGAGTGATTATCGAAATCCTTTTGCCACCTGTTTAATTAAAGCGTAGCTCACTTGCTCCACCTTTGCTACTTCTTTGGCTAAAGCTAATGCACGTTCAAGGTGGGTTTTGTTGATGCTTTCGTCAAAGCCTAGGTGATCCTCTGCCGTAAAGCTTTTCTGATAAGATTGTAAGGTCTCAACATCACCCAATAAAGCAAGAGCGCCAAGATGAAGTAAAGCATAATCCGTATCGTTTGCTTTGGACGTGGCGCCTTTTTCCCAAGGAGCAGTGCCATAATCAGAGCGAAGTCTTTTAGAAAGGTCAATGTCTGTTACCGCCCATTCTAAAGCATCATCAAGCGCCTGTGTTAAACGATCCGCAGTGACTTCTGGTTCAAAGATTTCTAATCCCTTGGCTTCAAAATTAAGCTGTATATCTGGAATATCTTCCGTGTGGGTAGGATCAATGAATTTGCAAGCGGTGGAAAGAATGCCCGTGCTAATCATAAAGGCGCTATCAAATTGCGGGTAATCTTTAGCAATTTCGTCGTTATAAAGAATATATACTTCACGATCAGCCAATTGATAGCTTGCCATATGGTCATCTTCATTGATTCTCTCAATCGTCCAGCCTAAGCTTTTTAAAAGTGCATGAGCACTTTCCATGGTGAGACGATCATCAGTGTCATCCGCTTCATCCACTTCCTCTGCCACTTCAACAGCAATAGTTTTGAAAACAACAGATGCTGTTTGCGGATCCAAGCTCAAAATCGGTGCATTTTTCGGAAAACCTACTCGATAACCCCGTGCAAGAGTGAGGAGATTATCAATTCTATATTTTGAGATTTCTTCCACAAAACCTAAAGGATTTCCCTTTCTAAAATTCTCTTTATAAGATTTGAGCTTTTCAACATCCCCAATCAAAACAAGCGCAATAAGGTGACGCGCTACAAGATCAAGTTCACTGTCTGGGGAAAAAGCGGCATAATCATAGATGATTTGATTCACATTTTGCCGATCAGCCCACTCAAGTATATCTGTACAAATCTCCTTTAGCTTGCCTTCATCCAATTCAGTACTAGAAACTGTATAAACTTCTTCTGCTTCTTTGAGGGCTATATATTGAGGCATATTATAGAAAATTTCTCTATGAGCAGTGGAAAAGCCAAGTGTTGAAAGGGAAGCCTTAAATGCAACAATCGGCTCTTCTTCATCACTTTGAAGGTTATACATTATATTGATGATACGGTCTTTACTTATAAAATAAGCATTGCGATTGTAGTTTGTATCACGATAAACTGTCCAACCCATTTCTTTTAATTGCTCTGCAACTTTATTGAAAGTAATCAAAACTTGTGGACTAAGATGTGCTTCTGCTGCCTCTCGCTCATTAAGGATTTTCAGATGTTCTTCAGCAAATTCAACGGCATGGTTAACATATTTTTCTACTTCATCATCATCCAAATGTTCAGAAATCGTACCAGCTTCTAGAAAATTTTGATAAGATTTCAGCACATCAATTTTACCTGTTAATGCTAAACAAGCTAAATGCCAGACTATGTCTATATCGTAACTATATTTTTTAACAAGTGTTTTACTTTCTATCGATGCTTGCAAGTCTTGGGTGCGTGCCCATTGTATTATCCGCTCAGAAATTTTGATAAGCTCGTGATCATTTAATGTTCCCACACAAATATCAATCCCTTTATCAAAACCGCTAAAAATCCCTCCCCCAATCGTATTAAAAGACTGATAAATATCCGTAGGTCGTATCCAATTATATTCTCCCCTATAGTGAATATATTCGCAAGCTACAGAAATCTCTTCGTTAGAAATCTCAGCTTCAAGACGGACATTGTAATTATCGAGAAGACGTACAAAACCAAAATCAAACTGAATAAAACGATCAGGCAAAGAGAGCCACATCTTTCCAAGTTCCGTAGAAAACCACCCTTGCGTTTTGAGAATACGGCTTGCTGCAGTAAGGCTCATCGAGCGCTGTTTGGGCTTTTTGCGCGTTAGAATATCGTCTAATTCCCCATTTTTATAGGCCTGTGCAAAAAGAAGCAGACGTTCATTCCACGTCATCATTTTATAATCAGAAAATTCTGATACGTTTATTTTGGGCGTAGACTCATAACTCCTTAAAGCTTCTATCTCGCCGAGAAGAGCCTTTGCAACAAGAGAATGATCTGCAGCTTCTTCACGTAATTTTTGTTCAATATCTTGTTCTTGGGCCCAAGCTATTACCCTATTTAAAGCTTCTTCAATATGGCTTTCAGAAAGATCCGGTACCGTAACCCCGAAATCACCTATTTCTGGATAGAGTATATATCCATACCGTGACTTTTGCCCCCTAGAATATTCACAAGCAAGACTATAAGAAGCAGTTGTGAGACTAGCTAATAACCAAAATTTTTCACCATCCGTTTCATGTTTCACACCATAGCTCAAATCCACAATGCGATCCGGAAGATAATAATAGGCAAATGTATCGCCTACTTCATCACGATAGAGCTCACAGCCCAGACTTTTTAATATTTCTGCTGCATCTTTAGTTTGCATAATGTTTCACTCTTCTCCAACCGCCGGATAACAGCTAACTGTATAAGGAATTATTCTATTCCACTCTTTGTTTATTTGATTTTCACTCCAATTGTCTCTAAACTCTTTCAGAAGCTCTGCGTCTCCTTCAAATTTTTTCAAATCTTCTTGGTATTTATTAAGCTGTTCCTTATTTTCCCCTAGATAGCGTTTCATAATTTTTCCAAAAGGTTTTGCATCTCCTGTTTTATACGCTATTTCAAAATCTTTTTGACATTCTGTTAATTGAGAATTACCAGTTTTTATATCAATAACTTTTAATATACCTTTCTCTACATAAATAATATCAGGGCGATGTATTTTTTTTAACGAAAAGTTCATGGATAAACCTCAAAACGTGCGTTATAAACGCTCCGTATTTCCTCACTATCAATTGCCCTTCCTCCATAGTTTTTTCCAAAAACTCTTGTAAAAAGGGATAGGTTGCGGAGTGGGAGTGTTCTCAATCTTTTCAATCGGTTGATCACCATCAGGTATCTCAACTCCCGCGTGTACTTTAATTCTTTTGCATAGGAATTCATAAAAATTACTGGCGTAATATTCGGACTCCTCATCCGCAAACATGACATAGATTGGACATTCTCCATCCCTAAACTGCGTATAATCAAAATAAAAGGTTTCATCAAGATCATAACTCACAACGAGCTGTTCTGGTGTCGCAAAACCATGTTTTCTATCGAGTAAGTTTTGGTAAACAATATCACCAGCAGGAATACCTTCCCCTCAATCTCCATAAAGGCTATAAATTTCTTCACCACCAATTTCTCCTCCTCCATATTTTTTTAAAAAAACTTTGTAAGAGGATGTGAATTGTACGCCGAGAGTTTTCTCCGCCTTTTCAATCTGTAGATCATCCGTTTCATTCTCTTCATCATCTTCACTACCAAAATTGATAATCTCATCATCATATTTATTCACTTTATCAATTAATACTGCAACATCAGCTAAGGTATAGGTTTTCATAGATGATCCCCCTAAAAGTGATTAACAATTCTTGCATTTTTGAAAACAAAAAAGGATGACGGCTTTAACAGTGTATTTCAAAAGAAAACCGCCCAACAAAAGCGTCATTCCAAATTAGTTATAATTCTTTTACAGAGGAATTCATAGAAGTTATTGCATAATATTGTCATATTTGTTATGAGAGAGACCTTGTCCATTGGGGCGAACAATATCAATCAGCGGCACGCCATTGCCGGCTTTTCCCACCGTGGGGCGGAAAACAGAGCCACCCCCGTCAGCTGCTTTGATCCCTTGGCTCTCTTGTGCAACAGGACTTCGCGCTCCAAGCGCTTGTGCTTGCAACAACAAAGGCTGAAAAGCTAAGAAAAAACTTAAAACAAGTGAAAGCCCCTTATGGATCCCTCGCTGCAAAACACAAAAAACGCGCTGCCCTCGCTTGTATCCATATCCCAATTTGTGCTTTTGATCTTTCAATCCCCGCATTTTTAACTCCTCATAAAATTCTTTATCTCTTTAAAAAAATACCCCATATGGGTGTAAACAGCGCAGCGATATTTTTTACCGCCCTTTGCTCTAAAATCTCAATAATGCCCGCACTTGAAATAACCCTGTCGCATTTCCCTTTTCTCGCACTGTTGATTGGGTTAAAATATTCGAATAAGATACATCAACGTCCGTAATGTCTCCGGTTGCGTGGAAACCAAGAGTTGCCCCAACGAGACACCCGCCAAAACTGTTTTTGCTTACATCATTGGCCACGGCTCCCAGATCAAGCGCCATATAAGGGGAAAATTGGCTCACAAATTTACGCCCCATTCTCAAAGAAAAACCTGGCAACAACAGCGACAATTCATTGCGCCAAAACACCCCATTGTTACCGTAATAAATCGCCTCACGCACCCCGCGCGCAGATGAATTACCACCAAGCGACATTTGCTCTGAACTAAACAACGTATCGGGTGATAATTGTCCTGAAAACAGTGTGTTATAGCGAAAGTTATACTGATGAAGCGAAAAAGGACGCACGTAGCCTAGAGAAAAAGACAATTTGTAAAATTGCCCTTTGGGAGCATTTTTTATTGCATTCTCTTGCTCTTTATCATCATAAGCGCCAAGAATTGCCAACCCTTTATGAAACCCTATATGCGCGCTTAACTCTCCTCCAAGCCACTTGCACGAATGATCAAGCTCAAAGGTTGCAATAGCTAGTTTACGACTGGAAACATCAACTCGACTGCCCATAATGAAATTATCAGAATATTCCCATGTCAACCGTCCCGTAACCCAGGTCTTGCCCTCTTGATCACGGTCGATAACCCGTGAAATCCACGGTGTCAGCGATAAAGACTTACCCGCAGTCATAATATCGGAAAATATTCCCTTAACACTTGAATGATATTGGCTCCACGTCCCATCAAAACCTGTTGTCCAATAGCCATAGGGAAGAGAAAATGATCCCGTTAGAGTATCACTATTGGGACGCTTGTGAGAAAAATGATACGGACCACCATCCATGGAGCGCTGATAGCTAAACGACCATTGATCATTGATCCCTAACAGATCATCAAAAGAAAGGCTCAAGCGCATTTGATAAAGCCCTGTTGCTTTAGCGCCAAGATTATCGCTGGAAAGCGTAATAAGCCAAGGTTTCTGTTTTTCAATATGAACATCGAGTATCGAACCACCCGAATTGCACCCCGCACCAAGATTAATGGTGGCTTGGCGTGAGAAAAGTCGATTGATTTGATCAAGCCCTTGCTCTATCTGGCGCAGATTGGTCGGTTTTCCAATAAGGTTTGGAAAAGCCGTAGTGATTTCTCCCTGAAGTCTCCTCTCAACTTTATGCCCATCCAGAGTGATATCTTCTACTTGTCCTTCAACAACAATCTTGAGATGACCGTGCAGGCAGAGTAAAATAGGCTTAAAATTTGCCAACAGTTAGAGGAATTAGTGTCTAAAAAATTCTGCTAATGAGGTTTATTTTGCTTTTCCTTGACTTTTAAGCCACGCTAGCATGTCTGAATCCACACGCACAGTTAGCAACAGTTTTCGTTGGTTTATAGAATGGATTGAGAACGGCGTTTTTCCAGAACGCATCATTGAGTGACGAAATATCTCTATGATCAATTGTACTGTCCGGCATTACAGCCAGTTTATCAACTTCAACTCTCTGTTTATCTGTCAAAGGTGATAAGTTACCTACCTCAATTTCATAACGAACTTTCTTCTTTATAACGTTTCCTTTCTTTCAAGTTAGCTCGCCGTGCTGAAATAATACGGATTCCCTCTATGCCATCTTTATCGTCATAGACAGTATGCGCTACGAATAATAATAAAAAAACCATCCATGAGCCCTAAAGCTTGCTAACCATACTCTCCGTTTTCAATACGATCTTGTTTAGCTATGGAGAATGGGTCCGAAAAAACACATGCAGCCATTTCAAAACTTACACGGTGCTTTCTAAGATTATTTTTTGTTTTAGCTTCATCCCATTCAAATCTTATTTTTATACCTTATATTAACACATTTATAAGGGTATTATGTACATCAAGAGTTTTAAATGAACACTGAATTATCGATGTTTTTGTACAATTAATATAATTTAATACTTTAAAAATTAGTGATTAATTAACTAAAAATATAAAAAAATAATAAATAATCCTAAGGCGTTATGCATATAATATGCAAATCGAATAAAACTTACAAGCATGTTGAATAAAACGATATTAATTGACTATTTAGGGGTCTGCTCCTGAAAGCAAAAAATAAATTTTGGTGCCGAAATATTCAACTTTCGTATGGCTACCTTTGAGAGCTATACAGATAAAAATACCAATAAAAAGTAAATAAAACAGAATGGTATTCCGTGGTACTTTTTAATCCACATACATTTGGCAAAAATTGTTCTTCAGTACAGAACTACCCCTTTTTAAGAATGAATGAGAGGAGCAATTTTTTTAATGGTCAACGCTACAAAGGATGCAATCAGCACTTTCAAGAAACCACCAGCAAAAAAACCTAATGAACTTATTAAAACCGTCAGCAAAGGAACCTGAGTCATATAAGCTACCCATGGTATTCCAAAAGAATAAACTATCCCAATGCCGCCCACAGTATTTATCACAAATAATGTTATAAAATTTAACCGCTTCCAAAACAATTCTACCATTAAACCAATAAAAAATGCAGCAAATGGAAAACTAATCAGATAACCACTCGTAACTCCTGAAAAAACACTAATTCCACCACGACCACCAGGCAATAGAGGTAACCCAATCGCAATAAGAACAAGGAAAAGAAGTGATGCTAAAGCTCCCCTTTTCGCTCCAAGTATAGAGCCTGCTAACATCGGAGCCATAGACTGAGCTGTAATAGGGACACCCAGCGAAAAAGGAAGATAAATAGGAGGAAAAAGACTCAAAACAGCGTAAATAGCGGCAAATAAAGCAATATAAACTAAATCTTTTGTATTCACTGAATTATTCCTTCACTATGAAAAAACTTTTGTTATTGTTGTATAATTAATAAAAAGTATCAGATTTATAAAAGTACACTTTAAATGCCTTAGATATAGAGAAAAATACTATAATAATTTATTTTAATAATATCACTTATATAAATCACATTTATAAATCACATTAGATTCTACAATGTTTAATTACATCATAGATTACTATGGTTAAATTCAGTAAACTTATTGTGATACATGAATATCATATAATAACAGCATAACAAAATAATACATTTATTTTAGCTTGTTCTTATTATGCTTTGAATGAATGAGAGGAACAGATCTTTTAATCGCGAGTGCAACAAAGGATGCAATCAACACTTTTAAACAATCGCCTATCAAAAAACCTGATGAAGCCATTAAAACCTTCGGTAAAGAGACTTTGGTCATATACGCTGTCCATGGAACACCAAAAGAATAAACTATCCCAATGCCACCAACAATATTTATCACAAATAATGTTATAAAATTTAACCGCTTCCAAAACAATTCTACCATTAAACCAATAAAAAATGCAGCAAATGGAAAACCTATTAAGTAACCACTTGCAATCCCTGAAAAGACACTGATCCCACCGCGACCACCAGGCAACAGAGGTAATCCAATCGCAACAAGAACAAGAAAAAGGAGTGACGCTAAAGCACCCCTTTTTGCCCCAAGAATAGACCCTGCTAGCATCGGTCCCATCGATTGAGCTGTAATAGGTACCCCTAGAAGAAAAGGAAGATAAATAGAAGGGAAAAGGCCCAAAATAGCATAAATAGCGGCAAATAAAGCAATATAAACTAAATCTTTTGTATTCATTTGATTCTTCTTTCACTATAAAAAACTTTGATTATTATGAGATGCTGTATCAATGGCATCAGCATCATAAGAACGCGCTTCCAATGCTTCAGCCACTTCTGAAGCCATTCTTATGGTTCGTATAATTAAAGGTATCGCAAGAGCGACAATGTTAGTATTAAGCCCCCGTGCTTGCTGTGCTTCATGTACCTCATTAAACTTTTCACTCAAAAGAGGAATAAACCTGATCGCCATAGAGATAACCATACTCACTTTTGATGGATTTATACCAAAACAGCAAAAAGGCTGAAGCCCAACTTCAATTGCATCCACCATATCTGAAACTTTTGTTGTGAATGAAACAAGTGATGATAAAGAAAAGAGGATAACAAGACGTAATATGACCTCAACCCCCGTAAGCCAACCGCTAAAAATAGTTTGAAATACAAATAGAAGAACTAAAAGCAATCCCATCGATTTAAATTGCTTTATCGCAGTTTTGAGAGGGACCTTGGCGACTCTATAGAATAAGATGACCAACAACAAAAATAACCCAAGAAGCGCTATGGAAGAAACCATTATTATAAAAGTTCCACACGCCGCAAGAAATAATAACTTAACTCCAGGACTTAACCTATGAATAAACGTATCCCTTGGAATATATAAACCGATCATGACATTCTTCTTATATACTCCTTGATAGCAACAAAAGGTACATCATCAATTGCTATCTCCCCCTTATCAAAAACCAGCACTCTATCAAACTTTTTCAAAAACTCCAAATCATGCGATACAACTATTGCCGTTTGTGGTAATTCTTCTATCACTTGCGTAACGCGATGCTTATTTCGCAAATCAAGTAATGTCGTCGGCTCATCAAAAATAATGTAGTCTGGTTTCATTGCAACTACACCGGAAATAGCAACGAGTTGTTTTTGTCCACCACTTAATAAATGGACAGCGTGATTTCTGAAGTCTTGAAGTTCATAGCGCTGTAAAATTTCATCTACACGCTCCTTAATTTCATCTTTACTAAGCTTTAAATTTTTGAGACCAAATGATAAGTCCTCTTCAACTAATGGTAAAACAATCTGATTATCGGGATTCTGAAATACAAATCCAACTTTACGCTTTACTGCTTTTGCATCGCGCTTGGTATCAAGCCCATCAACGCTTACAAAACCGTGAGATGGTAATTGGAGTCCATTAATAAGACGAACAAATGTACTTTTTCCAGAACCATTCGCACCTATAACAGCAATTCGTTTTTCGGTAAGCTGTACAGTAATATTCCTTAAAACACACAAATCACCAAAAACTTGTGTTACCTCATCAAATTTTATAGTCCCCAAGATTTATTCCAATCAATCCCTTTTATTAGCTCTTCTTTCTCTATCGTTTCAGTTTATAACCTAAAAGTAATAATAAGCACCATAGAGGAATAATAATGACTGCCAAACTCATATCAGGCATCTGTACAGGAATATATGTTTCAAGAAAAGGCACGCTTATTCCTATCATATCAAAAAGTCGAGTCATCAATCCATTTTGCCCAAAACCACTGATAAACATAATGCAAAATAATAAAGCAAGAAAGCAGAGACAAAGATAGTTAGCGTAAGGATATAAACCAAACGCATAAGTAAAGTTGCCTTTTCTGTTCTTATGTGCATTGCGAAATTTCAAATGAACAATAACAATAATAGCCCAAGTAATCACTGCTGCTGCAGTTGCAAGAGCCATGATCCGCATGAAACTATTATCAGGAACAAGAGCATTAACAACGACAATCAACACCGTACAGAATGATGAAAAAAGGATAGCAATATAAGGAACACGAGCAGCACTCAGTTTACTAAAAATATGTGGTGCATTTTTTTGTACAGCTAAACTATAAAGCATACGTCCATTAGAATAAATGCCACTATTGTAAACAGAAATAGCAGCCATAATCACCACAAAATTCAAAATATGACCAGCAGCAGGAATTCCTATAGTCTCGAAAATTGTAACAAAAGGACTACCATTTTTTCCAATCATATTCCAAGGGCTGATTATCATAATAACGCTGATAGAACCAATATAAAAAATTATAATCCTCCACATAACTTGACGGATAGCCGCTGGAATTGTTTTTTGTGGATCAGATGCCTCTCCAGCAGCAATACCAATAAGCTCTGTTCCTCCAAAAGAAAACATTACTACAGAAGTCGCTAAAACAACCCCTACTGCTCCATAAGGGAAAAAACCGCCATGGTCCCAAAGATAATGAATATTCGCTTGATTTTCCCCTAGTCCAGTGACAATGAGAAAAATTCCCAAAATAATCATACCAATAACAGCAGCCACTTTGATCAAAGCGCAAGCAAATTCAAATTCTCCATAAAAACGAACATTAAACAAGTTAATGAATGTAACAAATAAAAGAACAACGAAAGATGCCTTCCAGTGATCAATCAAAATCCAATGATCAAGGTAAAACCCTATCACTGTAAGTTCAGCCATGCTCACAAGAATATAAAGAAACCAATAATTCCAACCTGTTATGAAACCAGCTAATCTCCCCCAATATTTATAAGCAAAAAAACTAAATGCTCCTGAAGACGGTTCTTCTACTGACATTTCACCAAGCATTCGCATAATGAAATACATAATAAGTCCGCCGACAAGATAAGACAAAATGACTGAGGGACCAGCTAATTGAATTGCCTCGGTTGACCCATAAAAAAGTCCCGTCCCAATAACGCCACCCAAAGCAATCATTTGAATATGGCGATTTTGAAGGCTACGCTTCAATTCATTGTGCTTTTTTTCAAACATCATGCCTCATTACTTTTGTTGAGCCTAACCTCAACTTTTATCGAAAAATTAGGCACCTTTTTCAAAAAACACAAAACAAACGTAAACTTATTTTCTTATCATAATGCAACTCCTTATTTTTTTGTGCATTATACATATGCCCCGTTGAAGTTTTAAGAAAAAATATGCTCCACTATTTATTTAAATTAATGTCCTTCATTTTCGTTACACTAACCATTATAGCATTGGTTATTGATAACGCACACTCTGTAATCACATCACATTGGACAACAACCCCCTTTAATAAAATTTTAATAAACCTTCTGCAAACAGATGTCTATCACCTTAATCAATCTCTATGCAAGGTAATGCCTGATTTTCTGTCCTCAATTTGCATTACTCTCACTTATTTACCAGCATGGTTTATCTTTGGTGCTTTAGCAATAGTATTTTGTATCTTAAATTACGAAAAACAAAAACCTTTTCACCAAATATCATATACATATAACGAAGAATATATTTAATCTTGAAAAAGACTTCTAGAGCTTTTTGTACTATACACAACGGATATCGCTTAGAGCACCTCACCCGATTAAAACAACTGAAAATAACTTGATCATCAGAATGGATTAAAACGCTCTATTATAAATATACGCGCTCACTTATGATTTCTATGGATAACGATAACATCGCTTCATTTGTATCAATTTAAAAAAATTAGCGAATAAATCTAACTCCCATCTATAGAAAACTCTGTACAGAAAAAACTTAACACATTGAAGTTCATATATTTTTATGGATGCTTTTTTATACTCTACAAAAACTTTTCTTAATTTTAGTACTAGAAATCACATATAAAAAACGTCTTCTAATATCAGCACTCCTTATAAAATTGGAACTTTTTGAAATTAATGAAGAAGCTTATAAAAATTATTCTACAAATCTAACAAAATGCGTTAAATAAAAACTAATCTGTAAATAATTGCAATTGTAATAAAGAACATTTCGCACCTTCCTCCCATTGTAATATCCACCCTATTACATCTAAAAAAATCAAGAGAATATCAACAGAAGAATTTTTAAGCACCTTCTCCCTATTGAGAAAATGGTAAAATAACAGCTTCAGTAACACTCTGTTCTTTTAAATCTGCAAATCGTCTCGCTAAGACATCAACTTTTTTAGATATCTCATCCAAACTTTTCCATTGATTAGTTACCACTCGAGAAAGTTCCTCAATGAATTTTTCTTGGTAAGCTAGCTTTATTTCTAGTTCTATCAGCCGATCTTCATCCGACATGATTCTTACTCCATCTTAAATAAAAAACGTGATTAATTTTATTAATCCTCCCCCTTTTTCTTCCCCTAAAAATGAGAAGTAACTTTTCAACTAATTCTACTCATCTTATTTGCACATTATAAAGGGTTTATAATGATCTTTATTTTCCTAATCACTTATTCAACAAATTTCTTTCTTAAGAATCAGAAAAAGTTTTTATCTTTACTAAGTTATCTTGACACCATTTTCTATCCTAAGGATCTACATTCCCAGCTTCTTAATTTGAGTGCTATCGTAAATTGGAAAGCATTTATAGTATTAAGATCAAAGAATACTGTCCTCTGACTTTTACATACTTCTCCTGCAAATTATTATCATATTTTATAAATTATTGAAAAAATGCATTCTTGCTTTTATACGTACTTTTAGCTATTACCCTCAAATTAGTTTTGTCTCATTGATTTACAAACCTATGCCGCATTAGCTCAGTTGGTAGAGCACATCATTCGTAATGATGGGGTCGCTGGTTCGAATCCGGCATGCGGCACCGCATTTTCTCTTTTTCATATTAGAACATATAGATTTTTATTTAATTATCTGTTTGAAGACCACCTTCTACAGTTTATATAATTTTACCTAATTTGTTCTTATTTTCTTTGGAGTAAAGGCTAAGATCTCTTTCTTTCTCCACCTCACCGCTCTCCCTAGCTTGCATGGCTTTGGAAATACACCTTGAAGCACCTAATGGCGAATCGTTGTTGTGGATACACTAAAAAGCTTTGCACATTCACGGGTTGTTACATATCTATCGCCATCATCAAATATCATCTCATTACCTTTCTCTTTTTTATGTTATGTAAATGGGCGGGGATGCTAGGAGGAGAGAACCTCCCATATCTTCAAGCGGCTTTTTGTTAAAATCTTTTGTATCTCTTGTGCTATTGCCTCTAAAAAGATTTCAATAGCTTGATTGATTTGTTTAAGACGCTTCTGGAAACGTAGCCAATACAACACTAGACAAAGATGATACCATTGTCCCCGAATGCCCCATAAAACACTTCATATGAAAAAGACGAAAGCGTTATTCATATGGAAAAATATATGAAACCGAAATCATCATTCAAGTTTATTACAATACAATATTCTTTACAACACTATCCAATATCATTGGTCCATATATTGAATATGCCCCACTACTATATTGTTTTAGTTGGAAACAGACTACTAGAGAGGGAGAAAATATCGATTATGTTTTTATATAACATTTTATTTAAAATCCTTCATAAAGATATTTTTTAAGAAAATTAAGCAATTAGAGGAAAAAATAAATAACAGTTAAATTCACTATAGATTTTTTGATTAAATATGTATAATACGTTACGTGTATATCGTGTTGATTCTAAGATAATTTGTAGATCTATAATATTCAACTGTAATGTTTTTTTGTTTTTATGAAAATAATTCTATGGTGTAAGTTATGGGTTATGCAATTACTTAAAAATCAATACCTATTATTTCATTACTTATTATATCTCTTATTTTTTTGTTAAAAAATGCTTTTTGTCATCAGGATTATTGAAATTTTTTTAAGTAAAGTTCTTCTAAATCATTCTGGATCAACTGTAAGAATTTATGAGTAAAATCTATCTGGTTATAAATGGTTTTATTATAAAGTTATTATCTTGAGATGGAGATCAATTGCTGCAAAATGAATGGTGCTTAGCATAATATTTGTTCAAAAAACGATATGGGTTTTAACATAACTCACTATGGAGATTTTGAATTTATTATGCCCTTTCGCTGTTCTGTTCTTAAAAATGAGTAGATGTAAGTTTTCGATTCATATCCTGCTTTGTGTAGTTTTTTTATAGGTAAGAATAATGCGAAAAATATCAAAAGAAGGGCTTGCATTGATTAAGCAATTGGAAGGCTTACGTTTATCGGCTTATGAATATTCTGGTGGTGTATGGACAATTGGTTATGGACATACAAATGCTGCTGGTGCTCCAAGCGTCCACAAAGACATGCAAATTACGGAAAAAGAAGCTGAAAAAATCCTTTGTCAGGATTTGAGAGAGTGTGAACTCGTTGTTGAAAAAGCCGTTACCGTTCCTTTAAACAATGAACAATTCGCGGCATTAGTATCATTTTGCTATAACGTAGGAATAACAGCCTTTTGCAATTCTACACTTTTAAAAAAGCTCAATAAAGGTGCATATGAAGTGGTACCAACTGAATTGCAAAAATGGACAAGAGTAGGAGGAAAACGTATCCAAGGCCTTGTCAATCGCCGAGCAGCTGAAGCAGGATTATGGGCGAAAGGATCTCATGTTGCCCCAAATTATCATGTAGTAGAATCAGAAGGTGTAACAGGTATTTGCAAAGTAGAAGCTCTTGCACCAATCATAGGTTCTTTTTCAGGGCTTGGAGGGCTTTTTTCAGGAAATGGTCCTGTTCAATGGGTTTTAGCAGGCATTATGGTTTTAGCTGCTTGTACAGCTATGGTATACATTGCTAAACGCTTTCAAGAACACCGCCTATGATCTTATGGATAAAAAAATATCTAACAATGACGTCAGTGACCATAGCAACTTTTCTTATAGCTTTAGTGAAAGCCTTTTTTCTTGGGAAACAAGTTGAGAAGCAAAAGCAAACAAAGGAAGCTTTCAAGATAGGACAACACGGCTTAAGGTAGAAAATGAAGATTAATAAGAAAAGTGATGCTGCTATGCGTACTAAGCTTTCTAACTGGCTGCGCGACGAATGAACGAACTTCTTGTATTGGATGGCTGCCAATTTATTTGAATCGACAAGATATCAATGTGATTAATCCAAATTTGGCGAGAGATATTTAAAACATAATGAACAAGGTGCAGGTCTACGTGGTTGGAGACATAAACGGAAAATAAAGTGCTAAAGATACAATTCCTCTGAAAGATTAATCAATGAAAAGATTTGAAAGAGGTCGATATATTCAGATTAAAAGTAAAAGAACTTAAAGGATAAAAACGCTCTGGTGGTCGATTGGATTTAATTAGAGTGACGGAGATGTCTGAGTTGAAGCGAAAGAATTCAACAAGGTTATATTTGTATAAAGTGATTGAGTCTATTGATGTGTTCCAAGAGCATCTTTGTTATCCTACCAAAAGAAAATGAGAAAAGATTTTACGGATTGCACTGCTATCGTCGTTCAAAGAACTAATGATACACAACGTTCTGTCTTCAACAAAATAGGGTTTGCATGCTTAAGAAAAGCAATCCACGGGATTGTATAATGAATAATGGACAGCTTTTATGTGATTTGTGAATAACGTTTTTTCAGCTTTCTAATCGTAATAATGATGTTGAAGATAAGATAAATAGTTTCGCAAGGTATCTGCTTTTTCATGCTAAAGTGACGCAAAAACATTGTGAGTGATATTGGCTGTTAATTTTTCTGTAGTAAATTCCCTATGTGGGAAATAACATGCAACTCTAGTGGAGAAAACCAGCAACCATTTTTACCTTCATTTTTCAACTCTGCTTTTTTGCTTTCAAAAGCCGCTTTTGCAATTTCTTGAAAAATATTGATTTGCTGTTTTAAGATAACTTGTTCCTGAAATAAAATGGGACCATTACCTTCTTTTAAAATATCACTCTAATATCTTGTAAACTCATATGCTGCTTTTAGAGAAAGTTTCTAACAGAACCGTGCCTTTCACGGCGTTTATTGTGATGTGTATAACGGAAAAATTAAGAGTGCATATTATCTTTTCGAATATTCAACCACAATCTTACTTCATCACAATATTTACCTTGGGGAGATACTTTTACAAAAGATGCTGATAATCTATAAATCGCCCTCACCTAATTCACCTTCTCGTTCATCCTTCTATGCATTGCCCGTCCACCTTTTAAACCGCCTTAAATTTTTGATATAGAATTTTTTCTTTAGTTTTTATTTTTTATTGAATCATAAAAATGATCTGTACCAATCTTGCCTCTATGCATCTTTATACATTTTGATTCTTGTTTCTAAAGCCCAGTCTACCAGCATATCACTCTGTTTTTTATATTTAATATATATTTTTAGATTTATTCGTAACTTGCTAGAAAAGTTTCTATATTTTGATAGCAAATCTTCTATCAGTTCACTTTTTTCAAAAGATTCTGAAAGGATTCTCAAAAAGTCTACAAATTTAAAGACTCTTTAATACGTATTGTTTCTTTTTTAGAAATCAAAATTGGTGATGCCCCATTCCTTACCAGAAATTGTATTATTTGAAGAGCAATCTGTATAAGATGATGTAATCTCTTTTATGAAGTTACCTAAAGTTTTTTGAATTTCTAGCATATTGTTTAAAGACAAAAGAAACCTCCCTTTTATTTATGCAAGCAGCTTAGACATCGGCTGATAATTCTCCCGCTTATAAAAAGCTTTTCTGGAATAACCTTCAGAACCACAATAAAGTGGTGAAAAATAAAACAAGGTTTTTAGATGATCATAACGCACAATAAAATCAGACCAGTTTAAATGTTCAATGCTAACACCTGCTAAACAGAGGCAAATAAGTTTTAGCACGCCTTCAAATTGGAAAGACTTAAACCCACACGCTACGACGGATTTCAACTCTCATCATACGATTTACCTTCCCTCTAAAACTTAATCGCTGTAAATATAAAAACCTTGAAACCAGTTCTAAATCCGTGAGAGTGTCTGAATCTTGCTGTATTAAACGTTGAAACTCCTCACGGCTTCTCATCTGAAATGCTAGCATTTTTCATAAAAGGACGATAGTGGCGTTGTAACATCCCCAAAAAGTTTACGACATCACCTGAGAGATTATTGCTGATTTCATGAGATAGAATTAATTTCTGCTCAAAGAAAATCCCACCTATACCAATAAATCTACATGCTATGAGGAATGTCCTCAATAATTTTGATAATTTTTTTAGTCAAATTTCTTTTGTTACCAATATCAGCAGCAACTGTTGTGGAATTAACAGAATTATAATTTTTTATCTTAAAATGTATCCATTATTTTTTATATTCTTTCATCTATCTTAGCCTTCTTTTCCAGCTTCAAATGATAAAAAGTAACTGCAATGTTAAGTCGTCTTGCATTGAACAAATTTCTCGCAAACTATCCCTATTGGCTAGATGACAACACGTCCTTTATTTAAAGAAAGAAAAATTTTCTTTTTTATTCAGCGATAAAGTAAATATTATCCAATTACTTATGAGAGTAATTCGATCAAATGGAAACTGTAATTTTTTCCACTCTGAGTAATCCTGTACCCGTTTATATAGATTTGGAAAGCACGCTGTTATGAATATTCATAAAAATGCTTCAAAAATTGATATCAGAAAAACTTCTGTTTAAAAAAGGGAAAGATGTTCTCTTACTTGCTACTGAAGAACCTGTTCAGATTTGTCTTGATATTGCTGTAGAGCTTCAAAAAACATAAAGTTATCCTAACGTTTACAAGTGTGCCAACAATTCAACTTTGAGATAATATATCTGTGCTAGAGTTATGCCAATCTCACCAATCTGTTGTTGTCTATGAAGAGCATAGTATCAATGGAGAAGCCTAGAGATGCAATTGTTAAATCGCTTATAGAACAAAACATTCTATGCCAATTTGTATCATTAGGAATACCTAACGACCCCATCTGCAATAAAAACAAACTGGATTTTTTAACAAATTATGAAATCAATAGAGAAAGCATAAACAGTGTTAGCAATGACATACTATACAAAAAATATTCAACTGCTTCCTAATATGTTCGCCAGTTCAAAAACATCATAACTCATTGAGGATGTAAGAAAATAAGAAAGAAAAGCACATTAATTCACGCAGTCTTGCTCTCAGTAAACGAGATTTTTTAAAGATTGTATGGGTATTTTTTCATTGCTTAAAAATGTACTCCATAAAAACAATATCATATCCATATAATATATTACCCAATAAAATTAATATAAATAATATATAGATTATATAAATATTATTTATTAGATCCATTTTTTATTATAATTATAGCTTGCAATAAATACATATTGACATTTTTAATAATTTTATTTATATGCCATAATTAATATTATTATATATTAAAATAAAACTAAATGAAGTTTATAAATTTACGTTTTATGCTAATGTTGGAAAGAAGTAATTAACATGTTATATTTTTATATATAGGAGGGAAAAATGCTCACAGCATTATTTATATCTATTTTTTCTATATCAACAATTGTTTTACCTTTAATATCAGCGCTTGTTCCTTTTTATCCATAGAATGAGCTTTTAATAAAATAAGTAAAAGATGTATGCAATGTTATTAGTGTTTTTTTTGTGTTTATTATTATTAAGATTTTTGCGTTAAATATTATTGTATTTACGGAGTATTATTTTAGTTACTGAGTATTTTCTGTGATTTTATAGAGGAGCTTTTTGATCTTTTCTATTTAAATTTAACTGTCAACATATTTGTAAAATATATAATTATGCTCCTCTATAAAAAGACTTTCTTTTTCTGAAAGCAGTATAACATATTGCTTTCATTGCTTAAAAACATCTATATTTACTAGACTCTTGCGTGTAATATCTTTGATTGTCTGAGTGCCGGTCAGTGTCATAGCTACCCGCATTTCATTGGCAAAAAGATCAAGGAGATGCATAACACCTTTCTTACCTGCTGCTGCAAGCGCATAAACAAAAGCACGGCCAATCATAACAGCATCCGCACCTTGTGCTATCATGCGTACAACATCAAGACCAGAACGAACACCTGAGTCCGCTAAAATAGTCAAATGATCCTTTACAGCATCCGCAATTGCAGGCAACGCTCGTGTTGTTGATAATACACCATCAAGCTGACGTCCGCCGTGATTAGAAACAACAATACCATCCGCACCAAATTTTACTGCTTCTCGTGCATCTTCTGGATCAAGAATACCTTTCAAAATCATTTTTCCTTTCCAAAAATCGCGAATCCATTGTAAATCATGCCAACCAATTGATGGATCAAAATTTGCACCAAGCCAACCAACGTAATCATCCAATGCAATTTTCTTTTTGAGATAAGTGGAGACATTTCCAAGATCATGGGGGCGCCCCATAACACCAACGTTCCAAGCCCAATATGGATGAGTAAACGCTTGTAAAAAACGACGTAATCCAGCATAAGGACCAGACATCCCCGAATGCGCATCACGATAACGTGCACCAGGAACTGGCATATCAACTGTAAAAACCAACGTGCGTACACCAGCTAACCAAGCCCGTTCTAGTGCATCACGCATGAAACCGCGATCTTTGAGAACATAAAGTTGAAACCAAAATGCACCTCCAACCGCTTCTTGCACTTCCGCAATGGGACAAACTGAAACAGAGGATAGAGTAAAAGGAATCCCTTTTGCCGCTGCGGCACGCGCTGCTTTTACCTCTCCACGACGTGTATACATGCCCGTTAGCCCAACAGGTGCAAGTACAATCGGTAAATCAAGTGTCTGATCAAAAAGCTTGATTGAAAGATCAACTTCACCAACTTGCCTTAGAATCCTTTGACGCAGTGCAAGAGCTTGAAGATCTTTACAGTTACGTCGCATCGTTTCTTCAGCATAAGCCCCACCATCAATATAGTGAAAAAGAAAGGGAGGAAGACGACGCTTTGCTGCCTTACGATAATCAAGTGTTGAAGAAATAATCATTGATGGCACCATTGTTCCTAAATAAAAAGAGAAGATATCCTAAAACGCATAAAAGCGAATCCGTGTAACTTCCTACTCGATATTCTCCCAAAACGCTCTATTGAATAGATAGAAGCAACAGAGATTGCAACTTTCTAAAAAAACTAATTGATAAAAACAATGTCTTTATTTCTCCTATCCAAATTTAAAATCTCACAGTATGGGGTATCATTAATAACGTATCCACTCATATATTGTTCATGTACAATTGAAGTGTTATACTTTCTTTAAACGAATACCTCTTCGAAAGCGATTGCTCCCCAGCTTAATTAGTTATAATTTAAAGTCGTTTCTCCCTCCAAAGGTCCTTAAATTATCGGTTATAAGAATATAGAGCCTGTAGTCATTAAGTATAAACCATAATCTCCCCCAAAAGATAAAAAAATCCTTTATTAATACTGGAAATAAAGCTATCGCATACATCCAGAAATCTTCTTATATCAATAATCAAAACTGAGACCTATTACTTATTCATGAAAGTTTATAAAAATATACAGTGCCTAATTCACATAAAGCATAAAAAAGTTTTTAACGTTCATACGAGTAGAAGCTCTCCATATTGAATTGAATAATTTTCTAGCAATATTTTATATCTTGAAGCTATAAATGAGTTACTAAAAGTAGAATAATGTTTATTAAAAAAATTGTTACTAAACTGTAGTGCAAAACTTCTTTATTGGCTCTTAAGGATAATTTTATACGAAATAAAATATACTGGTCATTCAAGCTCTAGAAAAATGGAGCAATAGCAGCATCCAATCTCGCATGTTTACTTTGAAAAGCAAATACGTTACTGTTATATTGAATTTTAGTAACTTATTGATTTATTATAATCAATAAATATGAATAACATATTGAATATAGTAAAATTCTTTCATTTTAGATTTTTTCATGATGAAATAATCAAAACTATTCTTTTTCACATCATAAACGAAGTTCGTATAGATACAATCTCTTGAAAAAAAGAAGTAAAAATGCCTCTCAAATGCAAGGGATGCAATAACTTTGGAAACTAAAAATAGAATGAATGGCGCCGGTTTTGCGAAGAACAAATTTTTCTTTTATCCAAAATACACTTTCTGCATACATGTTATCAAAATTCGTAGTTTCCAACTCATTTAAAATGCTTGGACAACTTTAAACCCTGTGCTTGATAATGTGATCCAACATCATGTCCATAAAGGGTTGATGGTCGATTAAGCATATGCTCATAGACCAAACGGCCTATCATTTGACCATGCTCTAAGATAAAAGGAACTTCATGGCTCCGCACTTCTAAAACCGCTCTTGCTCCTTTTCCACCCGCTTCCATATGCCCAAATCCTGGATCAAAAAAGCCTGCATAATGCACCCTAAACTCACCAACTAAAGGATCAAAAGGAGTCATTTCTGCGGCATAAAGCGGAGGCACATGAACAGACTCTCGTGAAACTAAAATATAAAATTCATCAGGATCAAGAACCAACTCCCTTTGACCACGATCAAAAAGAGGTTCCCAAAAATCTAAAACGTGGGCAACAGCACGTTTATCAATATCAATAACACTTGTATGATGTTTACCACGATAACCTATAAGCCCGTTTTCGTCTCCCTTTAAATTAATGGAAAGACCAATACCACCAGCGCTAATATTAGGAAGATCCTCCGATATCAGTGTTTCTTGCTTTTGCAAAGTGTGTAACTCAACTTCATTTAAATAACTTTGCCCTTTTCTAAACCGAAGCTGTGATAAATGTGAGCCTTTATGCACCAAAATTGGAAATGTGCGTGGACTAATTTCCAAATAAAGTGGACCATGATAACCAGCACAAATTTTATCAAACTCCTGAGCATTATCCGTAATGACACGCGTAAAAATATCTAATCGGCCTGTAGAACTTTTGGGATTGGCAACAGCAGATAAAAATTCTGGTAAAGCTAAATTTTCCAAAAGAGGAACAATATAAACACACCCCGTTTCCAAAACGGCTCCGTCTCGTAAGTCAAACTCATGCAACTTTAACCGTTCAAGCTTATCCAAAACTTTTGTATTAGGGCCCGGCATAAAAGAAGCACGTATACGATAAGCTTTCTCCCCTAAACGAAGATCAAGGCTTGCTGGTTGTATTTGAGATCTATCAAATGGATACTGAGCCTTGAGAAAGTTATTCTCAATCAAAGCTTGTATATCACTATCTGCTAAAATACCGCTTATACGCGCCATATATATTGCCTTCCCTTTTTACATTGTTTCTTTTTTGACCTAGATGATAAATTGGTGCAAGCTATTTTAAGGTAATAAAAACTATTTTTTCTGTTTTTTCCAACCGATTTGTTAACATAAAATAAAATAGGAGGTATTGTAAAAATAATACCTTCCATACTCTCTTATTCTTGAATGTCGCGCAAATGATGTTATCATAATTTTTTATAGAAGCCTTAAGATTCCTGTTAGAATTTATTATGATTATACGCCATCTTAGCGAAAATATTATTAATCAAATCGCCGCTGGTGAAGTTATTGAACGACCAGCAAATGTTGTCAAAGAACTTGTTGAAAACGCTATTGATGCTGGTGCAACACGCATCGAAATTATTACAGCAAATGGTGGAAAAAATTTTATAAAGGTGAGTGACAATGGTTATGGAATTCCTGCAGATCAGTTAACTTTAGCAGTTTCTCGCCATTGTACCTCAAAGATTACCGATGACGTACACAATATCTGCTTCCTTGGGTTTAGAGGAGAAGCCCTCCCCTCTATTGGTTCTGTTGCTAAACTTAAACTCATTTCACGAACAAAAGATGCTGAGAGCGCTGCTGAAATTTCCGTTACTGCAGGAAAAATTGTAGGACCCAAACCAGCTGCTGCAAACCTTGGAACAATTGTTGAAGTTCGTGATCTTTTCTTTGTCACGCCGGCACGATTAAAATTTATGAAAACCGATCGGGCTGAAACAAATGCTATTAGCGATATGATTAAGCGAATTGCTATCGCATTTCCACATATCCGCTTTTCTCTTTCAGGACTAGATAGAACATCTATGGAACTGTCCGCTACAGAAAATAATATTCAAGGACAATTGCAACGTATTACGCAAATTATGGGAAAAGAATTCGCCCCTAATAGCATCGCACTGAATGCTGAACGCGAAGCAGTGCGCTTAACGGGTTTTGCCTGTTTGCCATCCTTCAACCGAAATAACAGCCTTCATCAATTTGCTTATGTTAATGGGCGTCCCGTGCGTGATAAATTTCTATGGGGCGCTATCCGAGGCGCTTATGCTGATGTGATGACACGAGATCGTTATCCTGTCGCTATTCTTTTTATTGATCTCCCACCTGCTGAAGTAGATGTTAATGTACATCCAGCCAAAGCTGATGTACGATTCCGTGATCCAGGATTAATTCGTGGTTTGATCGTTGGAGCTATTCGTGAAGCATTACAGCAATCTGGTATTCGTCCTACTTCAACCCGTTCTGAAGCAACGCTAGCTGCATTTCAAATACAAAAACCATTGGCACAACAACCGTTAGGCAATTTTAAGAACACGTACCAGTCCTCTTCTTATAGCCCACAGCCTCATCATTTTTCCACCGCTTCAATGGTTCACAAACCATTGGATATGACCAGTTCTTCTGGTTTGAAAGAAGATGCTACTCCTATTATGGAGGGCTTAAATATACCAAGTGGGGATGCATACATTCCAAACACTACATCTTCATCAGAAGAGTTATCTTATCCACTAGGAGCGGCCAGAGCACAAATCCATAAAAACTATATTATCGCCCAAACACAAGATAGTTTGATCATTGTCGATCAGCATGCAGCTCACGAACGATTGGTTTATGAAGCACTCAAAAATGCACTCTATTCCAAACCGCTTCCTTCACAGTTATTACTTATTCCTGAAATTGTAGAACTCTCTGAAGAGGATGCAACATGCCTTTTAACCCATAAAGATGCTTTGCAAAAATTTGGATTAGGAATAGAACCATTTGGACCAGGAGCAATTGTTGTGCGTGAAACACCTTCCATGTTAGGAGAGATCAACGTCCAAGCCCTTATTAAAGATCTCGCAGATGAAGCCGCTGAGTATGATACAACAAACAATTTAAAAGCAATGCTTGATTATGTTGCAGCAACGATGGCTTGTCACGGTTCAATACGGTCAGGCCGCCTTTTACGCCCCGAAGAAATGAACACACTGTTGCGACAAATGGAGGCAATACCCAATACAAGTACATGTAATCATGGACGCCCTACTTATATTGAACTCAAATTAGCAGATATAGAACGGCTTTTTGGCAGAAAATAAACTCTTAACTATTTTGACAAGAAAAATACTTTTAAATTAACTCTCAACTTTATAATATATCTTATGGCACTTTTCTTGAATCTCTTGTATCAGTAAAAAGGAATTATAATGTTTTCCGATAGTGAACGCGAAGCAAAAATTCATTATTCTAATAATGGATATGACATTATAGAATATGGTACCTATACCATTTGTGCTGTTAGCGGACAAAAAATCCCTATAGATGATTTAAAATATTGGAATCATCACCGTCAAGAAGCATATGCTAGTTGTGAAATCTCCTATCAGCGCGAACTTGAGTGCAACCCATATCTCAAGCAATTGTTAAAAACAAAAGAAAAATAAACCCTCGAAATCTATAAATTTAGCCTTTACCTTTTAGACAAGAAAATTCAAGGGAACGTTTTCTAAAGCGGGTCATGACCTCCTCAAGGACCATACGACAGAAATCTTTTTGAACAAAATCGACATTCACATCAAAGACAATAAGATTTTTAAAATCTTTTTGCGTGTGAATTGTCTGTATACGAATATAATCTTTAGCTGTTGTTGCTAGCCATAAATTGTGCATTTTAGCCTTTTGTATAAGGCTTTTTAAATTTTTATCTGTGAAAAAATAGTGGTCTGGATATATGTAAGTTTGCACCACATGACCAGACAATTCTTTAATAGATTTAAAAAATTTATCTGGATTGCCAATACCGGCAAATGCCAAAAATGATTTTCCTGAAACCTCATCAGAGGCACTGGCTTTAAGATGAGCACGATATAAAGGCTTTCCAGTACGAGAAACAAGAAAAGCAATATTATCAGGCGCATCGGAGTGACCAATCAATAAAACACTATCCATAAAAGTAAACTGCGTTTTTAATGGTACGCGCAAAGGTCCTGCTGGAAAGACAGCTCCATTACCAAAACCACGCATCGCATCAACAACGAGTAACGTATAATCCATATAAAGACGGCGACTTTGAAATCCATCATCCATTAAAATAAGATTACATCCCTCTTGCTTAAGCCGTTGTGCCGCTGCATAACGATTAGGTGATACAGCTACAAAAGCATGCCGTGCAAGTAAAAGTGCCTCATCTCCAACATTGTGTGGAGTATCATATTTCTCATTTACAAGATGTACCCCTTTAACTGATCCACCATAACCACGTGATACAACACCAGGTACGAAACCAAGTTCTTTAGCCACTTTGGTAAAAGCAATAACAACCGGCGTTTTACCCGCACCGCCACATGTAAAATTTCCAATACACAAAACTGGCAAATCAATCACGGGAGGCTGTCTTGCCATAAAACGACTTGAAAAATAACCATACCCCCATGAAACTGGAGCTAATACAAAACGCAAAAAGCTTTTATTTTTCCACCAAAAATGGGGGGCGCTAATATGCATATCTACCCTGACGCTGACGTAAACCTGTTTGTATTACAAGGGGTTGTAAAAATGGATCTAAAATCTTTAATGTGCGCTCAAGTGCACCTGCCATATCTGTCGCCACTTCATGAGCCTTATCAACCATTTCTTGTCGCAATGTTTCATTTGTTAAAAGCTTATACACCTGAATAGCAAGCTGTTTTGTATCTTGAACCATATATGCTGCATCATGTGTTAAAAATTGTTCGAACATTTCTTGAAAATTTGAAACATGGGGTCCTGTCAAAATAGCGGAACCAAGCAAAGCCAATTCCAATGGATTGTGTCCACCATTTCCACATAACGACTTACCAACGAAAGAAACTTTCGATAAGCGAAGAAAAAGACCCATTTCTCCAATTGTATCTCCCCATAAAATATCGGTATTCATGTTTGGAACAGCATCTCTACTCCTACGAATAAAACGTAATCCCTTATTGTCGCATTTTCTGATAAGATCTTCTGAACGTTCAGGATGACGAGGCACAATAATTGTTAATAAATCTGGCAAATAATTTTTAACAATCTTATGGACCTCAAAAGCAATCTCCTCTTCCCCTTCATGCGTTGAAACAGCAGCCCAAACTGGGCGATTGCCGATAGCATTACGATAACGTGCAAGCAATGCTTGATTTTCAACCAGAAAAACATCAGCCTTGAGATTACCAGAAAACGTAACAGATTTTACGCCAAGTGTATGGTAATAAGCTACATCTCTTTCGTTTTGACCAATCGCCAAATCAATATCCTTAAAAATATGTTTGGCAAGAACGCGTCGTTTTTGCCAAGCTTTAAAAGAATGTTCAGACATATGGGCATTAACCAAAATCTGCGGAATACGCATTTTTGCAAGTTCTTTAATACGAAGAGGCCAAATTTCTGATTCACAAATCAAGGCGAGATCAGGCTTCCAATGACTAATAAAACGGCGCACTGCAAAATCTAAATCCAAAGGAGCATATTGATGAATCAACCTATTACCAAAATGTTTTTTCACAAGAGTAGAAGATGTTACAGTCCCAGTTGTCATTAATACATTGATTTTTAATGATAAAATATAGTTTACAAGTGGAACAAGTGCAAGTGTTTCTCCAACACTTGCTGCATGCAACCAAACTAACGAACCTTGGGGGCGTACATGAGAACTTTTACCTAAACGCTCTTTTTTGCGACACCACTCTTCTTTTCCACGAATAGCACGAAAGAACAAATAAAAAGGAATAACAGGACATAAGCAAAAACCAATCATCCGATAGCTTAAAAGAGCCGTATGTGCCTTTAATTCTACCATTTAAATCACCTCATCCAGCTACTTTAAGATATCTATATGCTTATTTTGTTAAAAAATTCATCAACACTATTAGTTACATCCATATTTTTTTAATATTATCCATATCTTGAATAAAAAACGCTTCACCCATGAGAAAATTCAATACATAAAGGACAAAAAACGTAATTTTATCGCCATATTTTTTTTAAAATTTCCCTATAAAGATAACATATACACATTATTTATTTAAATCTCTTTTAATGAAATTTTGTCACTTATATCGATTTTATCACTGCATTCTGCACCCTATAAAAAATCTTACTTAAAAAATAACAAAGCTACATTTCAGTCGATTATAATTTTGAAAATATAAATGATAAATATCATACAACCTATAACATAGATTGTATCAATTTTTTTCAGCTCACTGAATAAATACTTATTATGATTTTAGTAAAACTTTGAATTTTGCACGTTGGTATTTTAGAGAAAAAACTTATTTTTACATATATTATGTATTATCAATTTTTCAAAAAATAAAATATGTTTAAAAAAGCCTAATCTCTATGATTTCATTTCAATAAAATGAATATATAAAACTAATCTTAAAAAAACTTTTGAACGGTATAAAGTTCTCATTTTAAATTGTGATATAATCTCTTAAAGGTAATCCAGAAAAATCTAATCTTGTTTAATAGAAAATTTCTTAAAAGTCTTAAAGCAATTTAAATAAGAGTTTTCAAAATTTTAAATCCTCTCTTTTCAGGAGATCGCATGGTGTATTATTCCTTTTAAGATTGTGTATAATCAACACAAAATGATTAATTTATAGATTGTAGTTTTAAACAAGTACTCAAAAAAACTTATGAGGTAAGTTAACTTCATCAATCTATTCAGTTTTTCTAAGTTTCTAATTTTGGTAAGTTTCTAACGACTTTCATGGTTTCTAAGCTTATAGTGATAACTTGTTGGAAAAATTCCAATGGATAAGTAGGGAGTGCTAATAATCTCAACGAAGTAGTAATTGGTATCATTAATAATGCTACTCTTTTTATTAATCTGAACGCATTAATGTTTCATACTCCATTCAAAAGCAGAGTGACTATTCACAATATAATCATAAACTTCGAGTGATCGCTCGTCATGATAATATTGCTGTTGTAAATAGGTTAATAGAACTGTCTTGCATTTTTATTAAGCGTAAAGATGGTGGTGCAACAATGGATTTTATAACTTGCACGAACACCATTATGGAATGTGCTTGGGTGCTTTGAAAGATGTTTCCTTAAGAAAACATATGAATTTTAAACAACAAGCATATTCTTTTTTACGGCATTCTATTTTACCCGAAGAACGTACCTATGGAAAGAACGATTAAACAAAAGCGTGAAGCAATCTACAGGCTATAATGACCAAATATTCAAGCTTTACTCTGCATCGCCTAACTCAGCATCAAGAAACTGATGCAAATCTACAATGTAATAACGTTGTAATGCATTATCTACACTGCTTTGTGCTTTTGCCTGCCATGCTTCTTGAGCGGATTGATAATCTGAGAAAATACCAACCACATCTAAATCATCAGGATTCTTAAATTGATTACTGTTAAGATTTTTTAATTCCCCACCAAATACAAGATATAAATATTGTTTTTTTTCGTTGGTTTCAGTCATATGTGCCTCCATATCATTTAGATTATTTTAGCGCGCTTTTACGTGATTAAACTAACTTTGTTTGACGAACAACATCTATCATATCTTGACAGCAATTATTTTTACCAGCAATTAAAAGTCCATATTGGTAAGGTTCAATTCCGTAAGATAGTAAAGGGGCATCAAGCGATAAAAAACACCCTCCACACTCCTGCAAAATAAGATCAGCAGCGGCAATATCCCATTCATGACAATTCGGACGAACTAATACGATATCAATTTCATCTTGAGCAACAAGAACAATACGATAAGCAAGAGAAGGAAGATAATGGTAAAGACTGACTCGATTGAGAAAATCATCTGGTAATTTTTGTGCGAGCGATTTATCAAGCGAAATTTTATATTTTCGATGCCCCCCCGAGGCTAAACGAGGAAGTTTTATCCCATTTAATGTTGCCCCTCCACCCGTTACAGCTGCATAAATATCTCCTTGAGCCGGACATTGTAGAACGCCCACTATAGGACGCCCATTCTCAATAATGGCAACCGAAATACACCAATAAGGACTGCCAGAAAGAAAACCTCGTGTTCCATCAATAGGATCAACCACAAAGGAGCGTTCATAATCTTGTTGTTCTCGATTATCTTTTGTTTCTTCTGAAATCCATCCATAATTTGGACGCGCTCCAAGAAGCTTCTCTTTCAAAAAATGATCAACAGCAAAATCTGCCTCACTGACCGGTGAATTACCCTCTTTAATCCAAACATCCAACGTGCATCCAAAATACCGCATTGCTAAATCTCCTGCCTCTCGACAAACATCCCGCAAAAGATTTAAATCAGAAGAATGATGCGTGTTATTTTCCTGCAAGTGTCATCCCTTCAATTAACAATGTTGGAGCCGCCGTACCATAACGCCGATCAATATCATTGGCAGGTGTTAAATGTGCTAACATATGAAGCAAATCAGAACCTAGCGTTACTTCACTCACCGGATAAGCAATTTCACCATTTTCAATCCAAAAACCGGAAGCCCCACGACTATACTGACCAGTAATAAAATCAATGCCGTGACCGAATAATTCGGTCACATAAAATCCATTTCGCAAATCTTTTATCATATCGCAAGGCGATACTAAACCCGGTTCAATAGCAAAATTTGTACTTGTCGGTTGCACTAATGATGCCGAACGCACACCGTGTCCATTTGTTTTAAGTCCCAACTCACGTGCTGTAGATGATGAAAGAAGCCAATTTTTTAAAATACCATTTTCAATAATATTGAGTGCTTGCCCCTCTACCCCTTCTCCATCAAAAGGATGAGAAGCATTTCCACGTAATCGCAAAGGTTGATCGGTTACATTAACATTAGGCTTCATCACTTCCTTGCCTAGGAAATTCTGTAAAAGACTCGTTTTACGAGCCACAGAGGCTCCATTGACCATAGATGCGATATGCCCTGCAATTCCGCGAGCCGTACGCGGACTAAAAATAACATCAACGCCCCCAGTCGCCGCACGAACTGCACCCAAACGTCGGACAGCACCAAACCCTGCATTCTTTCCAACAGTTTCTGCTGCCTCTAAATCAGAAAAATGTAAGGCTGTTGTATAATCATAATCCCGCTCCATTTGTGTTCCTTCACCTGCAAGAGCACTACAAGAACGTGAAAAGCAACTGGAGCGATAGGCTCCACAAAAACCATCGCTGGTCACAAGAATAAACCCACTCCGACCATAAGCTGTTGCAGCGCCACCAGAATTACTTACACCTTTAACATCAAGAGCTGCTGCCTCTGTTTTTAAAGCATCTTCTGTTAAAAAATGACTGCTTGGCACAAAATCATCAAAAAGATCAAGATCTTTAGGAGACTTAACCAAACACTCTTTATCTGCCAAACCTTCAAATAAACTATCGGGAGAAGCTTTAGCCATCGCAACAGCACGTTCCGCAAGTTCTTGCGGATAAGACGCTAAATTAGCAGAAACACTTGCTACTTTTTTTCCAACAAAAACCCTTAGAGTAAAATCATTGCTCTCTGCTGCTTCTGTTGATTCGACTTTCCCAAAACGAACTGATACACTGGTAGAATGAGCATGAACAATAACGGCATCAGCAGCATCTGCCCCAGAACGCCTTGCTGCTTCAACCAGTGAAACAGCTTTCTCAATCTGGTTTTTGTCAGTCATTATAGACTCCCTGAAATATTTTATTATTTACATTGATAAGCACTCTGACAATTTTATATAAATCAGAATATAACTCTTGTATGTTTATTCATAAAATTACGCACATTTCATGCATTTTTTCTTTTAATGCATCGAATAATTCCCTTTTTAGCTTCTTTATGAAAAGACGCAATATGTCGTAAAATTTCTTTAGTTTCAAGATTTCTCATTGCCCCTTATCATTTTAGATAACCCAATCTGTACTGATAATCAAATCAACCGAAAACTTGGCAATCAACAAAAAACCTAGCAATAACACTTGAATTTAAGTCAAAATCCTCAAAAATTCGAAAAGCATAAAACGACTTAAGTCACAAGCCTTATGTCCTCTGGATAGTCAAGTAACTTCCTTCATTCCTATAGCATTCTTTAATTTCCAAGCAAGAATCAAGAAAATGCCTTATATTTGTGTATACCTCTTTGCTTCTATAAACTCTCTCATAATAAGATGGCAATCTTGTAAACAAAAAAACATAAACGGAATGAAAAATTTTTCCTTTCATTATGGTTTCAACAAAATGAGCAGTCATAAACTTCTTTACCCTCATGGACGTGGTATCACAAAGAACTCATTTTTTATATTTATCAGAAATAAGTTATGATCATAACATTCTCTCTCGGTTCTAATGCGTCTAATCGAGAGCATCTCTTTTTTCATGCGTCATCCTTAATCGGTTATTTTGTTATTAAACAGGCATAATTTGACCGACTTCTTTTTCCTGAAACAAAAATTCTAAGATACTGGATAGATTTTGATTTAAGAACTATACTCTTTCCCCTCCATTAAAAAATAAAGAAGCGTAATATTGTCATAAAACGATAATCAATAAAGCTTTTATATGAAGCTCAACATTGTATCTATCTTTCAATACAATCTGCAAGAAGCGTATTCTTCCAATTAATTTTGACAAGTTTATCGCTCATAATTGTTTTAACAGATACAAAAATATTTGCAGAAACTAGGATATCTGTACGCATTTTAAAAAATCGCTTTTTTAAACATTTAAACCAAATATATACAATGATACGAAATTAATTTTACGGAAATTAAGAGTGAGCTTATTTATCCTTTAGAGCCTTTTAAAGCTGTACTCTTTAGAAAGTCATCATCTTTTAATCAAAAAAACATTTTGATTTATAATCATTATTGATCATTTTGTAATCTTCATAAAAGAATCAAATATCATTAAACTTTCTCCATTTTAAACTTATTTATGTTGAGGAAATCACAACTATTCGCTCTCACATCATGAATAGAGGTAATGCTGGTAAAAACTATTTAAGAAGAAGTCAAAATGCCTTTTATCAAGGCTCTCAAATCAAAAACTATCGCAATACTAGAAACTGGCAAATATCATGACAATATCGACCTGCAGATTCACAAGAGCAGAAATAAGCTTCTACAACTTTCTTTATTTTCAGTAAAAATGCGCACCTCATAAGCTTTTATATATTGAATAAAATTCAATGACTCTTATAAGATCTTTGGTGCAAAATTAATTTTCTCAGATGATTTGACTCGATTTCAACGACTAATGAAAAAACAAATCATACCTCATCGATTTGCTATATACTCATAACTGATTTCATTCTAACAAGGCTAAGATTTCTGCGCCTTTGTAAAGGTATTAACTTCTTTATAAATGCACCCCCTTACGAGATGATTTTGTTTTCAATAAGAGCACGTCTGCTCATTTCAATCATTGCATCACGAAGGTGTAACTTAATTTTTGACCCAATAACCATTCCAAAGAAAGGAGAAAGTAAACCAGACATGGTTACAGTATGGCGAATTTTGTTATTTGAAGAATCAGATTTTTTTGAACAAATATATTCATGATCAAAACTCATGTGAGTAAGAGGCAGTTTAGCATAATCAGAAAAGAAAACATTTTTTATAACTTTATCAAGTGTAAAAGTTACTGTAGGTCCCTTTTTAGGTTTCATGCGTCCTGTAGCCCCTTCTTTGAAAGGACCAGAAAGTTCTACCCACTCAAGTTCACTATCCCAGCAAGGCCATGATGACACATCTTCCCATATAGCCCAAATTTGCTCAGCACTCGCTTCTGTGTTAATTTCTTCGCTATATATCCATTTAAACATGATAATCTTCCCTGTTTTAGAAATCATTTAGCTTTATTGCTAAAGAATAATATAAAAATTATTCTTAAAAATGTAATAACGATAACACACTTAATACTTTCAGATTTACTTAATATATAATGATTAACTCAACAAGCGATATTAATAAATAAACACACAAATGTTCAGTATAAATGAACACTATTGTCTACCTTAAATAGAAAATATCTGTTTTAAGTTCATACAATAATAAAGATAAAAGTTACACACTATTTAGGATATAAATGCAGACTGCATAGTTGAAAGCTTTCAGCTGCTAATGAGATGTTGATGATTAATGTGCAGCCGAAAGAAATTAGACAAAAAGGTATTATAACTGTTGTCGTGAAATATATATCCTATTGGAGAAAAAACATTCATCGGTAGTAAAGCTAATAATACACTAAAGCTTTGACAATGTGTTACACTTTTAATGTAGATGAAATTAACAAATCAGCATATAACTTACAAAAATTAGCAGCAATACATACTGCTAATTTAGGTCCAATAGCATTACACCTCAAAGCAATTTTTGGCTAGACAGAAGAACAGATGGCCCCTCTATATTAAAGAGCGTATATTGTAAAAGACTCGCTCTTGGGGCTATAAAAAACTTCAAAAAAATGAGAGATTCAGACAAAAAACATAATGAAATCAAAATTCATCAATTCCTTTAACATTAGAATCTTTTATTTACTTTCTGTTTAACCTTTTAAAAACCATATAAAATGAAGAAAACTGTAAAGAAGCATTTTTTCATCCTACCGGATAAAAACAAGAACTTTCTCAAAATGTAAGCGATCGTAATTTATAGAGACGTATTGCTGTCTCACCATAAAAACGCTCATCGTCTAGATAAAAGACATCAGGTAAATGAATCATTGTATCTTTCTTTTCTTCAAGTATGAAGAGTGTATCAGCTTTTGCCCACCCTCCTCGCAAAGCTTCTACGAAAGCACGTTCACCTAAACAACGGCTATATGGAGGATCAGCGCAGATAACATCAAATGGAAGCATTGTGCCAATATTGCCAAGTTTTGTCGCATCACGACGCAAAATCCGTCCTATCGACTGTAATTCAAAGGCTTCTATATTTTTTTGAAGCAACCCACGCCCCTCAACCGAGTTTTCAACAAAAACAGCCGCCTTTGCTCCACGTGAAAGTGCTTCGATGCCTAAAGCACCAGTACCAGCAAAAAGATCAAGAATACGTTTATTGGTCCAAAATTGTTCTTCACGGCTAGAAAGAATATTAAAAAGGCTTTCACGTGTACGATCACTCGTTGGGCGAATCGACTGATTAACAGGCGAAAACAAAACGCGCCCAGCAAATTTACCGCCTATGATCCGCACGTGAACCTCCAAATCGCTTCGAAGTTTTTGCACCATCCCTATGTGGTTTAGATTTTTTCATAGCACCACCAAACGATTTTACCTTTTTCTTTCTCTCAAAAGAATGCTCCTCATGTCCACTTTTTATCATTTTCTCTTTATCCTTGAAAAAGCGATCTTTCTTACCAGAGGGATGCGTCTCGTCATAAGATGTTTTGCCACGTTTTTGAACAAAACTTCCCCTCTTCTCTTTGTGTGACGGACTTTCTTTTAGTTTTTCCTTGCCTCGATGAAAGGATTTTCTATCATCCAAATCGCTCTTATGATCATGCGATTTCTCCTCACTATAGGAAGGCTTTCTACGTGTACTCTGCGGACGTGCACCAGGAGCCATCCAAACATTAGCACGGCGAGAACGCGGTAGAAAACGCTCTGATTTTCCTTCCTCACTTTTCTCCTTCTTTACATTCTCATGAGACTTTGTACTTAATCGTGCACGACTATGTTCAACAGAACCATCTCTTGGTCGGCGCCGTATCGCCCTTTCACTTGAGAAAACCCAACCATCATTTGCAACAGAAAGATCTTTTTGGCTTTGCTTTTCTGCAACAACTGCAGAATTTGAAAATGGCTTAAGAATAGGAGCATCAAAATCTGCATTGGCTTGCATAATCAAACGCTCCCCCAACTGATCTCGTAACATCCGCCCTTTTAACTCTTGCACGGCTCCTTCTTCTAAATCAGAGAGATGAAATGGACCATAAGATACACGTATTAATCGATTAACTGATAATCCCAACGCCCCTAAAACATTCTTTATTTCACGATTTTTTCCTTCCCGAAAAGCGACAGAAAGCCATATATTAGATCCTTGTTCACGTTCAATTGATGCTTCGATCGAACCATAAAAAATGCCATTAATCGCAATACCATTTTTAAGGTTATCCAGCGCGCTCTTCTTTACTCTTCCATGAGCACGGACGCGATATTTGCGGACCCATCCTGTTACAGGAAGCTCTAATACACGCGCTAAGCCACCATCATTGGTTAAAAGCAAAAGCCCTTCCGTGTTAATGTCAAGCCTTCCAACAGAAAGAACACGCGGCATTCCTTTTGGTAAATTACTAAATACTGTAGGTCTGCCTTCAGGATCACGGTTCGTGGTGACAAGGCCTGCTGGCTTATGGTAAAGCCATAAACGCGTTCGTTCTATAGGAGGTAAGGGTTTGCCATCAACTTTTATAACATCAGAGCGGCTAACATTAAAAGCAGGCGTTGTCACGACCGTACCATTCACAGAAATGCGACCTGCAACAATCATCATTTCTGCATCTCGACGCGAAGCAACACCAGCACGCGCTAATCTTTTAGCAATTCGTTCACTCTCATTATTTTCATTCATTTGCGTTTCAAACCAATCTTTGCCAGTATGTTTAGAAAATTATTCACATGCACCATACCGCTTATCCTGAAAAAGGAAGTAGCATAATCATTTATCATTTTCTATCCTTTAACGACAATAATGTATCTGTTGACTTGCACGTTTGTTTTAAACACTTTAAAAAATAGAGGTATTCCTTTCATTATAAAAGCGTAATAAATTATTCATTCCATCGCATTTCTTATCGAGATAACCTTTAGATTTTCTATACCTTCAGTAGAAAGAATATTATGACTTTGACGCCCATGGAAATAGCCCTTTTAGAAGCGCAATGGGCTGCAAAAAAAGATGAAGTTCCCGTAGGCGCTGTCATTACACGTGGAAAAGCTATCATTGCACGCGCTGGTAACTTTATAAAATCTGCATATGACCCTACAGGACACGCAGAAATGCGCGCAATCCGTATGGCTTGCGAAACATTGCAAAGCGAAAGGCTTCCTGATTGCGACCTTTATGTAACACTTGAGCCTTGTGCTATGTGTGCTGCTGCCATTTCATTTGCACGCATACGACGTCTCTATTACGCAACAAATGATCCCAAAGGGGGGGCTATAGAAAATGGTCCACGTTTTTATCAGCAACCAACCTGCCATCACAAACCTGAGATTTATTCTGGTTTTAAAGAAAAAGAAGCTGCTCAATTACTTAAAGATTTTTTTGTACAAAAGCGATACTAAAAACAATTCTTCTTCCATAACTTTCACTCTTTAAAAACTATCCTATTTCTCAAAAAAAGACTATTAATTCCTCTGATACAGATATAGCAAAAGCCATTTCGAAGCATTTTTTCTCTCTTTTAATGCTGCATATTGCTTCTATTAGATGATACATTCACTCATAAGAATAATTCATTATTTTGTATATAAAATTCAAAATATCGTAGATATACTCCCATTTCAAATTATATTGAATCAATAAAAATCACTTTCTTGCACATCATAAGCGGGATTATCGTCTGGATAAAGAACGTTTTAGAAAAGACTAAAAATGTCCCTTATAAAGGCTCTCAAATGCAAGAATTGTCGCAACAATGGAGTCTGGAAAATAAAATGATGGTATCAGCTTTCTCCTTCCTAGCATAAAGATAGTAGAGCACTATAGATTTTACGTTATACTATTCACATGAGCAATATTGTAAAATGAGCTTGAGAAATGTTTCTTGTTAGGAAACACGTAAGGATTCTCTCGATGCTGTTATTATGTTGCTATTTCATGAGAATAATACCCCTCTTACAGCAGTATTATAACTGTGCGTGAATAAAAGCCTTGTATCATAAGTAATTGGAAAAATACTTTATTTTAAATATTTGGTCTTTTCCCTATCGACCAATAGGTGCAGTTTTCGCCGGTTGGCGATAACTTAAAGGTGGTTCAGTGAGATAGCGACGGTATTTTGAACTTCCAACTTGTGCTCTCTGACGACGTAAATATTCCTGTCGTTGCTTCGCATTCAACTGTGAAGGGTTTTCTGAACCAGCGCCATTAACTGACGATCCTTTGTGAGGAAAAGACGTGTTTCCTTGATGCTTCTTCGATGCTGCTATTTCATTGACAGATCTATCTTGTTGTGGCACCGGCAAAAATCTGCGCGAACTAGGGCTTGGTATTACAAGTTTTGGATGAGGTTTCATAACAATCTGGCTACTGTTATTTGTTGGTGTTAATGAAGTAATATTAGCAACATCTTCAAAAAACTGTATCGAAACTGGTTTATCTGTACCATAGGTAGGAGCGGATAAATTGCATCCCGTTAAAACAAAGCACATCCCTAAAATTCCTATTGGAAATATTTTTATTTCACGTTTTCTCACTGCCTATTCCATTTCCTAAGTATATGGCTGATTAATATTCCCGTTATTTATGAGAGAACGGTCCATACACAAATTTCCCCCCTGCAGATAAAACAACGGAATTTTTCTCGTACCACAAAAAACTATATTCATCAATATGAGAAATTTACTTGCATTTCTTTCCTTTGATCTAAAATTTTAAATCTTGCCAAGAATCTGCAATTCCCGCAAAGCAGCTGCATCACGAGCAGATACATCCGGATAAGCAGGATCACTCCCAACATCTTGTGTATAACGCCATGATCGAGCACATTTTTTTCCTAATGCCTTCTCTGGATATACACCAACACCTTCAACATCATTCAAAGTAAAAGCATCGGAAGGTATTGTATCCTGCGTAATTGTGAGTGCACTGGTAATACAGATCTCCGCCATATCCACATTTTCTAATGCTTCTCGTAAAGCCGGATTGGAAATAAAAACAACAGGAGCGGCTTCTAACGAGGACCCAATACGCTTATCAACGCGTTCAAGCTCTAAAGCACCTGTAACAACTTTACGGACCTGCCGAATTTTTTTCCAACGATCAGACAAAGATTGATTTTGCCATTCTTCTGGTACAGAGCGAAATTGTTCTAAATGCACCGATTGGCTTTCTGGGTAACGCTCTAACCAAGCTTCCTCCATAGTAAAAGGCAACATTGGAGCAAGCCATGTTACCATACGCTCAAAAATCTCACGGACAACCTGCAAGGAGGCCTTGCGTTTTTTTGATGAAGGCGCATCACAATAAAGAGAATCCTTGCGGATATCAAAATAAAATGCCGATAACTCAATGATTGAAAAATCCAATAATGCACGCATAATCTTTTTAAAGTCAAATTCATCGTAAGCGCGATTAATCAACTGATCAAGTTCAAAAAGTCTATGCAATATAAATTTTTCAAGATCCGGCAGTGCACCATAAGATATTTCTTCTCCATCATCATATGCTAAAGTTCCAAGCATCCAACGAATTGCATTGCGTAGTTTACGATATGAATCCACATTTGTTTGAAGGATTTTTTTGCCTAAACGCTGATCTTCCCAATAATCAGTTGTCATAACCCAGAGACGAAAAATATCAGCTCCAGATGTTTTAATGATTTCTTGCGGAACAACCGTATTGCCTAAAGATTTAGACATTTTCTTACCATTCTCATCCAAAGTAAAACCGTGTGTGATCACTGCCTTATAGGGAGAGCAAGCACGCGTACCACAGCTTTCCAAAAGAGAAGACTGAAACCATCCGCGATGTTGATCTGAACCTTCAAAATAAACATCAGCAGGCCATTTCAAATCAGCCCGATCTTCTAACACAAAGCTATGGCTTGCACCAGAATCAAACCAAACATCCAAAATATCATAGACCTGTACCCAAGGCTCATGTGCACGGTCACCTAAAAAACGTTCACGTGCTCCTCCAGCAAACCATGCATCTGCCCCTTCTGCTTCAAAAGCCCGTAAAATACGCTCGTTCACACCTTCATCTTTTAGAATAACACCATCCTCATTTGCAAAAATACAAATAGGAACACCCCAAGAACGCTGACGAGAAAGAACCCAATCAGGACGATCTTCTATCATAGAAGCTAGGCGGTTTTGCCCAGAAGACGGCACAAAACGCGTTTTTGAAACAGCTTCCAAAGCCCGACTACGTAAAGTTGAACCATCCCCAAAATCTTTATCCATTGAAATAAACCATTGCGGTGTATTGCGAAAAATAACGGGTTTTTTTGAACGCCAACTATGGGGATAGGAATGCTTTAAACGCCCCCTTGCAAACAATCGATCTGCTTTAATTAAAGCGTTAATGACCTCTTTATTAGCATCACCCATTTTTCCATTATCATCAATAACACGTGCAGATCCTCCTTCACGATCTGGTCCCAAACCTGGAACATCTTTCGTATAGAACCCTGCATCATCAACAGGAAAAGGTATAGATGAATCAATCCCCGCTTGCTCCAGTAAGGACTTATAATCATTCCAAATTTCAAAGTCCTCACGCCCATGGCTTGGCGCTGTATGAACAAAACCTGTACCAGCACTCTCTGTTACGTGCGAACCATCAAGCAATGGAATTTTAAAGTTATACCCCCCAGCCAAACCTTTGAGTGGATGAGAAAGAACAAGAGCTTTCAATTCTTCAGCAGAAATAACACGCAAACGCTTCAAAACAAGTTTGGCTTTTTCTGCACAACTCATAGCTAACGCATCAGCAAAGAGAAGTTTTTCTCCGACTTGAGGACCAAAATCATTTTCAGTACTTTCAACTTCGTAAATACCATAAGAAATCTGCGAAGAATAACTCACTGCACGGTTAGCAGGAATTGTCCACGGCGTTGTTGTCCAAATGACGACATAAGCACCATATAAATCATCAGAATTTGCTTCAAAGACAGGAAACTTAACCCAAAGCACCTCTGATTCATGATCATGATATTCAATCTCAGCCTCTGCCAAAGCCGTACGCTCCACAACAGACCACATCACCGGCTTGGAACCACGATAAATCTGATCTGACATAGCAAATTTTATCAATTCACTGGCAATGCGTGCTTCTGCATGAAAAGCCATTGTAGTATAAGGCGTGTTAAAATCTCCTACGACACCAAGGCGTTTAAATTCTTCACTTTGAACGGTTACCCAATGCTGTGCAAATTCACGGCATTCTTTACGAAACTCGTTAAGAGGTACCTCATCCTTATTTTTTCCTTGCGCTCGATATTTTTCTTCAATTTTCCATTCAATTGGAAGCCCATGGCAATCCCAACCAGGTACATAATTTGCATTAAAACCGCGCATTTGGAATGAACGGACAACCACATCCTTTAGAACTTTGTTTAAAGCATGCCCAATATGAATATGACCATTTGCATAAGGTGGACCATCATGAAGAATATAAAATGGACGATCTTTTGCTTGTTGGCGCAATTGCGCATAAAGCCCCATATTTTCCCAACGCGCCATCAATTCAAGCTCTTTTTGCGGAAGCCCTGCACGCATAGGAAAATTTGTCTGTGGGAGATAAAGAGTTTTTGAATAATCTATTGTTTCATTTTTCACAGTCATTGTGAAATATTCCTGTCCACTTTTACGATTTCATTTTTGCATAACTTCCCTGAACCCTGCAACTCTGGTTTTTATCTATAGGGAAAGCCGAGCTTATCATTCGTATTAAGCAGCGATCAGGAAAATATATCATCACACTCTATGGGCTTTATCATGAAATTCACAAGAAAAGAAACCAAAAATTGATCTTTTAAAAAATAAAGGCTCCACTAATAGTGGAGCCTTTTAGAAATTTACTCTTTAAAAAATTAGAATTTATAAGCTACACCAACACGGAAATCATTGGTTTTGTAGTTAACTTCAAGTTTTTCCTTTGCAAATTTCTTTTTACCAAAATCAGAGTAACGATATTCTGCACGTACAATCACATTATCCAAAACCGAGAAATCAACGCCACCACCAAGTGTGTAACCAATCATGGTTTTTGTTTCATCAGATAAGTTCTTAGAAGAAACGACTCTTCCATCCTCATCCTTAACGGATATTGATACAGTGTCTTGGAACTGCCCATAAGCAATACCGCCAGCAAGATAAGGCATAAAGCGATCAGCAGCAAAACCAATACGTACCCGTGTAGCACCACCCCAATTTTGTTTGAAAGTATGATTTAAAGTTTCAACTTTCTCCTCTTGATCAAGACCAAGTTCAGAAGCCAGCTTTTTCATTTGTTCTATACCATATGCACTGGAATTGTTCTTATCCGCTGCTTGCGTACTTTTTGCACCATGCCCAGCCATATTCTGTCCACCATGAGCACGAGAAGCATGTGAACTAGCACCATGCGCATGAGCGCCAGAGCCATGCCCACCTCCATGAGATGCACCATGCGGATTAGCATTACTTCCGCTACCATGGACGCCATGATGGCCTCCGTTTTGAGCTCCGCTTGTTCCATTGGAAGCTTTTGTATCTGATCCATTGGATGATCCTGATCTCGCGAGTACAAGTGATCCGCTCGGTACTGTTTTTTCTTTTAATGATGATTGTTCCGATGTAGGTTTTGTCGCTACAGATTGACTTACTTCTAATTTTGTTGATGAGGCAGAGGATACTGGTGCTTTTTCAGCCGTTTTTGCAGATCCTGCCTCTGCAGATTTTGCAGGTGCACTTGCTCCACTTGACCCTACTCCTGCTGTTTGATTTCCTGCTGTTGATTTTGCCAATGAGGACGATGATGACTTCCCTGCTGCTCCTGCCCCTGTGCCAATAGCTGTTGGTTTAGGTGTAACTGGATTTGATCCATTTCCTACTACTACTACCGATGGCTGTCTTGTATCTGATCTTGCCAATGATCCCGATGATGCTTGCACTGATCTTCCCTCTGTCTGTGGGGAGATTTTTTTAGATGGAACAACTTGTGTGTTGCCCTCTGCTGGCGTTGGCGTCCCTCTTACTTCTGATCTCGTCACTTGTTTGGAGGTTTCTGTTTCTGCAGCAGGTTTTGTTGGTGTAGTTCCTACATCTGCTACTTTTAGTGCAGGTTGTTCTGAAGCAGCTGTTTGTGTTGTCTTTCCTGTTGGGGTTCCTGTTGTTTTTCCTGTTGTGGTTACAACTTCTGTGGATCTGCGGGATCTTACAACTGCATTTTCTACTGTAGTGTTATCAGCCGCACCTATGGTAATTGTCTTTGTGTGTTTTTTACCAGATATCATTAAATCCGTATCGACACCAAAAATAAAGTTATCACCGAGATCAATATTAGAACCTGCATAAAAACCACCTACAAAACCCGAAAGTTTAGGAGAGAACTCTTTATCTAGTGGCAAATTCTTTTCTTGATCAACAAGAGCCATATCAGATTTGCTCGAAAAACCACCAGCTTGGACACCTAAATAAAGACCTGTCCATGAAAAAGTAGGCGCAACAATGGTAGAAGATGTCGATGGTGCTGGTTGATGAGGAATCATAACATCAGCAGCTAGTGCTGTAGACGCTGAAATTAAAGAAAAAATAGATGCTGTTATTAAACGTTTTGTATTCATAAAATCTCTCCAAATATCCAAAATGATGTGTATATAGAGCATCTTTTTTGAAAGATCTGTAGCAAAAATGACACACTCACAAAAAAATAAAGATTTTTTGAAAATAAGGCTTCTTAAACTTTCAATTTTGCATTCAATGAGAATTTATAAACTAAATCACACTAGAGTTATGAGTCTTAAAGTTGGATTCATTTTCATTAAATTTTCGCATAACTGTTAATGATAATATTCTTTATAAATTTCTTTTTACCAAAATCTGAATAACAGTATTCTGCATGCAATAAACTATCATCTCTCATTGCAAAATCAATGCCAACGCAAACAGTGAAATCAAATATTGCCTTTTTTAAAACCAAGCGCCATCAAAGTTTCATCTATTTATCAATATGATCTACTTTTGGTGCTTTAGCGATAGTATTTTGTATCTAAAATTAAGAAAAACAAAGGACTTATTCAAACACTCGCAAAAAAAACTTTTAGATTCTTTGCGTAAATATCTTCATCATGACACATCGGTTTAATTTATAAGGATAATTTATTGTTTTCATGTTGAATGAAAAAACTAATACTGTAGGATTCTATCATTAAAAACCTGTTCTATGTTGTATTAATCAAAACCATGTCTCTCGATAGCGGAAACAGTCTGTGGATACAAAAATTAAAAGAATTTTAAATGCCTCTTACGAACGCTTTTAACAGCCAAGGTCTGTCCACAACATTGGTGGCTGGCAAAGTTGTATGATGATACTAGCTTGCTCTTTTTATTAAGCGTGTAACGATAGTAGTGCCCTATAGATTTTATATTATTTCATTGGGAGGTTTTACCGTCTTATATCACTCACGGATACTGACATGAAGTGGGCTTGATGTACTTTGAAAATATTTCTTTAAAACAAATGTGTGAATACACAACAACAAGTGTATTCCGTTTGGGGCGTTCTGTTTTGTATGAGGAGTGTAATCACATAAAAAGAATGCAATAAACAAAAACGTAAGACAATGCATCATCTTTATTTTCATTATTTAAAAGATATTGCTCTAAATGCTTTTGAAAATCGTAAAGCTAAATTAAAAGAAGATGGTAAAGTTGGAAACTGGTTTCTATCTTTACCTCTTCATATTCTTCCCCAATGAAACTGTATTTCCCAAAGCTTACTCCAACAGATATACGTAATACGCTTGCTCTAATCTGGCATATGCAGAATAAAGTTAGTCACTGGTTATGATCTTTTCCTATTTCTGAGATTAATTGAATACTTTTCCTTATGCGTAAAATGATAGCCGTGATATAAGATTTTATGTAATCAGTAGCTATAAAATCCATATATACCACCAATTAGCCCTCTATAATATAAAACTTTTTTCTTTAAAGTCTTATAGCACAAAATGATACAAGTAAAAATAGAAGGGATTAAGAGATATAGAATAGAGAGCTAATAAAATAAAGGCCCCGTTAAACGAGGCCTTAGTATTTTTTATGCTTCTAATTTCATTTTTACGAAATTAGAACTTGTAAGCGACACCTACACGGAAGTCATTGGTTTTGTAATTGAATTCACGTGTGTCGTTTGCGAATTTCTTTTTACCAAAATCGGAGTAACGGTATTCTGCACGTAAAAGAACGTTGTCTGTCATTGCAAAGTCAACTCCACCACCAATAGTGAAACCAAGCATTGTCTTCGTGTCATCAGCCCAAGTACCACCAGTCAAATCTATGGCTTGCTTAGCTCCTGCCTCTGGCACTTTTCCATCCCCGTCAGCTTTCTGCTCAACTTTAGCTCTCTGTCCTATTCCTGCAACGGATTGAATGCCCTGTACCTGCGCATAGGCAATACCACCAGCAACATAAGGCATAATACGGTCAACAGCAGCAAAACCGATACGGACGCGTGTCGCACCAGACCATTTTTCTTTGTAACTGTGCGTTTCTGTTACCTTGTCATCTTTTTCAAACCGTTGCTGACCTTTTAATTCAACCTTAGCTTTTTCAAGGGCATCATTAAAATTTGCTGCATCTTTTTCAGTAAGAGTCAATTCACGGGCTTTTTTTGATTCTTCACGATCTGCCCAAACTGCATCGGTTTCAACACCGAGAATGAGACCATTTCCGAGGTCTACGTTAGATCCGGCATAAATACCACCCATGAAACCAGAAGGACTAGGTGTGTTATCTTTTTTGAAAGGCTCTTTATCTGCTCCTGGAATAGTTACTTTAGTTTTACTCGAAAAGTTGCCAACTTGACCACCAAGATAAAAACCCGTCCAAGAAAACGAAGGTGCTGCTGCGATAACTGCTGGTGCGACTTCATGAGGGATCATCACATCAGCAGCTTGTGCTGCAGAAGCTGAAATTAAAGCGGCAACAGAAGTTGCTATTAAATATTTTGTATTCATAATTTTGCTCCTAAATTAACTATAAAATGACCTTACAAGATTATAGATAGAAAAGCTGTAGTAAAAATGTCACAGTCATGCAAATAAAAGCCCAGAAAACAGCGGTTTTGTAAAAGTCAAGATCTCTTTAAAATTTAATTTTTTATTAATACTTTTTATTCATAATCGCACTTTTGATGAAATTAGAACTTGTAAGCTACACCTACATGAAAGTCATTGGTTTTGTAGCCTAGTTTAAGGTAACCCTTTTTAAATTCCTTCTTACCAAAGTCCGAGTAACAGTATTCCGCACGAAGCAGAATATAATTTGTCATCGCGAAATCTATACCACCACCAAGGGTGAAACCCACCATCGTTTTTGTTTTATCAAATACCGTAACAGAAACTTCTTTACTTGATTTACCATTTGCCGACTTTTTTGTTTCTGAAACTTTATCGACACCTTGTATTTGCGCATAAGCAATACCATTGGCAACATAAGGCATAATGCGGTCAGCGACGGAAAAACCAACACAAACCCGTGTTGCACCAGACTATTTTTCTTTGAAAACAATACGATACACTGCTGTGTCGCTTTTTTGAAACTTTTTATTTTCATCCAATACAACAACACCAATGCAACACCAGCATCTTCAAATTTATCATTAAAATCATCAATCGCAAGAATCTTTGAGACCGTTTTCGTTTCTCCTCGGCCTATCCAGACTGCATCGGTTTCAACACCTAGAATGAGGACATTTCCAAGATCTATGTTGGAACCTAAATAAATACCACCTATGAAACCTCAAGGCTTAGGTAGTCCATCTTTATCTGAAGTTTTTTCTTTTGTCTCTAAATCAAATACATCAATTTTGACTTGAAAAGTTGCCAACTTGACCACCGAAATAAAAATCTGTCCAAGAAAATGAAGGGGCTGCAATGACTGCTGGGGCTGTTTCACGAGGAACGATAATATCAGCAGCTTGTGCTGCAGAAGCTGCTGCCATAGCGATAATAGAAATTGTGACTAAAGATTTTATATTCGTAAACTTTGCTCCTCATTTATTTAGAGGATAATGCTACAAGATTACATAAAGAAAAGCTGTAGTAAAAAATAATACAGTCATAGAAAATGGAGGATGCACTCAAAACAAAATCGCTGCATGACTTTACAACGTTATTAACTTCACTCCGTACGAGAATTCGTAAGTTAACTTATCGATTTTGAATGTAATTCTTGTCTGTCGTTTATGAAAATCTTTTTATATCTCCAATAAATATGGAGTGAGTAATAATATAACAACAGAAAATAATAGAGGCCCTGTCTTTGACAGAGCCTCTTGGAAATTTATTTCGTTGTTTACAAAATTAGAATTTGTAAGCTACACCAACGCGGAAATCATTGGTTTTGTATTGAAGTTCAGCTGTGTCTTTAAAGTATTTCTTTTTACCGTAGTCTGAGTAACGGTATTCTGCACGCAACAGAACATTGTCTGTCATTGCGAAGTCAACACCAGCACCAAGGGTGAAACCAACAAGGGTCTTTGTTTCATCATATACGTTACCAGAAGCAATAACCTTATTAGCATTACCACCAGCATTAGCATCTTTTTTCACTTCAAGTGCGGAAATGCCCTGCATCTGCGTATAGGCAACACCACCAGCGATATAAGGCATGATACGATCAGTAGCAAAACCTATGCGAACGCGCGTAGCTCCAGACCACTTTTCTTTAATAGTAATACTTTCTCTGTACTCATCTAGGGCTGCAACTTCTAGACCATCGTTCCTTTTGATCTTAGCATCATCGAGGAGTTTATTAATTTCATCAAGACTTTTACCAGTTGTCTGTCCAACAACCATTGTTATACCATCAATTGTGTCTTTTTTACCAATAAAAGAGACATCTGTATCCAAGCCGAAGATCACACCATTGCCGAGATCAACATTGTAACCTGTGTATAGGCCACCGATCATACCGGAAAGCTTAAGATCGTGCCAATTTAAAGTGCTAGGACCTTTGTCAGATTTCATTGAACGACTACCAATCTGAGCACCAAGATAAAAACCTGTCCAAGAATAGGCAGGGGCTGCTGAGATGACTGCTGGGGCTGTTTCACGAGGGATGATAACATCAGCAGCTTGTGCTGCAGAAGCTGCTGCCATAGCGATAACAGAAGTTGTTACTAAAGATTTTATATTCATAAACTTTGCTCCTAATTTATTTATGAGCACAGTGCTACAAGATTACAGAAAGAAAAGCTGTAGTAAAAATGATACAGTCACAGAAAATGGAGGATGCGCTCAAAACAAAATCGCTGCATGACTTTACAACGCTATTAACTTCACTCCGTACGAGAATTCGTAAGTTAACTTATCGATTTTGAATGTAATTCTTGTCTCTCGTTTATGAAAATCTTTTTATATCTCCAATAAATATGGAGTGAGTAATAATATAACAACAGAAAATAATAGAGGCCCTGTCTTTGACAGAGCCTCTTGGAAATTTATTTCGTTGTTTACAAAATTAGAATTTGTAAGCTACACCAACGCGGAAATCATTGGTTTTGAAATTATATTCTTTTTCTTCTGTTCCAAAAAATTTCTTTTTACCATAATCTGAGTAACGGTATTCCGCACGCAACAGAACATTGTCAGTCATTGCGAAATCAACACCACCACCAATGGTGAAACCAACCATGGTTGCTGTTTCACTAGACGCTGTTTTACTAAAAGATGAACCATCTACCTTCACCATTCCATGAGTAGCTTCTAGCTGCGTATAAGCAACACCCCCAGCTACATAAGGCATAACACGATCAGCAACAGCAAAACCAATACGTACCCGCGTAGCACCAGCCCATTTTTGTTTAAAACCAACACCTTCTGCCTCCGTCGCAGAAATCTTTACAGCTCTAGGAGTAGCAGCTCCCGTTGGAGGAGTAGT